>DATISA010000173.1:0-31731 GCA_035469245.1 Gemmatimonadaceae bacterium | reverse complement strand
ATTGCCCGGGCGCGAGCGCGTCGCCGCGCTGCTGCGTCAGGAGCCCGACGTCGAGATCGTCGGCATGATCGACAACGGCAACGACGCTGTCGAAGCGATCCGCGCCGAGCGGCCGGACATCGTGTTTCTCGACTACCAAATGCCGGGGCGCACTGGGTTCGACGTGGTGCGCGAGGTCGGGCCGGCAAACATGCCGGTCACGATCTTCGTCACGGCGTACGACCAGCATGCACTGGAGGCGTTCGAGCTTGCCGCGCTCGACTACCTCGTGAAACCCTTCGACGACGAGCGATTCGAGCAGGCACTGCGGCGCGCCCGTCACATCGTCGAGCTGCACGAGGTCGACCGATTGCGTGGCCAACTGCTCGCCGCGTTGCAGGGAGGGTCCGCCTCGCCCGCGGGCGAACCGCATACGGAGCCTGCCTCGACGAAGTACCTCGAGCGCGTCGCCGTCGAGAGCAAGGGCAAGATCCGCGTAGTACCCGTTTCGCAAATCGACTACATCCTCGCCGCGGGCGTCTACGCCGAGCTCTACGTCGGCGACCGGCGCTACATCGTTCGAGAGTCGCTGCAGACGCTCGAGGAAAAGCTCGATCCGCGTGTCTTCATGCGCATCCACCGCTCGGCGATCGTCCGCCTGGATCTCATCGACGTGTTCCTGCGCGCCGAGGGTGGAGACTACGAGGTTCAGCTCAAGAATGGGGTGCGGCTGCGAGTGAGCCGGTCCCGCCGCGAGGCGCTCGAGCGCCACCTGGGCGTTACGGACTGAGCTGGCGGCCGGCGCCACTCACGCACTGCTCGCGGCCGCCGTGCAGTTCACATCAGCGGCGTGCCACTGGGCACACGACCCTCAGCATCCTCGGCCGGCCAACGTCTAAGGAGTAGAGCCCGAGAGAACGCGGGCCCACCCAAAGACGAGGCTGACATGAAGAAAATCGCAATCGCCGGTGTGGCGATCGCTCTCGGCGCGGCAGGTACGACGGCGTGGCTGTACAAGCGGGCCGACGCCAAGGAGGCGCCCGCCTACCGGACCGCCGCCGTCACGCGCGGCTCGCTCAAGTCCACCGTCTCCGCGACGGGAACGCTCCAGGCCGTTCGCACCGTGCAGGTCGGCACACAGGTGTCCGGCCAGATCGCCCAGATCTATGTCGACTTCAATGATAAGGTCAAAAAGAGCGAGCTCCTGGCGCGCATCGATCCCACGCTGCAGCAACAGGCGGTGCAGGATGCCGAAGCGCAGCTCGAGAAGACGCAGGCGACGTTGAAGCAGGCGCAGGACGAGTACGCGCGCAACAAGCAGCTGCTCGACGCCAAGGTGATCACGGCGAGCGAGTTCAGCACGGTGCAGTCGAACTTCGCTGTGCAACAGGCATCGGTGAAGTCGGCCGAGATCGCGCTGCAGCGCGCCAAGCAGAACCTGGCATACACGTCGATTTACGCGCCGATCGATGGCGTGATCGTCGAGCGGAACGTCGACGTCGGACAGACCGTGGCGGCAAGCCTGTCGGCGCCGCAGCTCTTCCTGATCGCCAATGATCTCGGCGAGATGCAGATCCTCGCATCCGTAGACGAGAGCGACATCGGCCAGATCAAGGAAGGTCAGCCGGTGCAGTTCACGGTTCAGTCGTACCCGAACGATCGATTCACCGGAACGGTCAGGCAGGTGCGCCTCCAATCGACGACGCAGGACAACGTCGTCAACTACACGGCGGTGATCGGCGTCAAAAACCCGAATGGCAAGCTGCTGCCCGGCATGACGGCAACGGTGCAGTTCCTCACGGCGAGCGCCGACAACGTGCTCACCGTCCCGAACGCGGCGCTCCACCTCACGGCGACGCCGGAGATGCTCGCGTCGCTGCGGAATGGCCGGACGCAGGGCGGCGGAGGCGGAGTGGACAGCGCCCAAGCGCAGCAGTGGCGGCAGCGAATGCAGAGCGCACAGGGCGCTCAGGTCGCGCCGACGAGCGGCGCGGCGCGAAGCGGCACGCGTACGATGCCGCCAGCGCTCTGGTATCTCGATTCAGCGAATACGCTGCATCGCGTGCGCGTCACGGCCGGTCTCAGCGACGGCCAGCGCACGGAAGTGTCGGGTGAAGGAGTCCAGGAAGGGATGCAGGTGATCATCGGCGTCAGCGCGACTGAGACGACCGCCGCCGCGGCGCCATCTGTTGCGGCATCACAGTCGGGCACGAACCCGTTCCAGCCGGCGCGTCCGGCCGGCGGATTCCGCCGCGGCCCGTAATGGAGAACCGATCCATGTCGAACTCGAACAAACCAGTGATCGAGATCTCGAGCGTGAAGAAGGTCTACGCGATGGGCGCGAACAAAGTGTTCGCGCTCCGCGGCGTGAACCTGGTCGTGCAACCGGGCGAGATGATCGCGGTGATGGGATCGTCGGGCTCGGGCAAGTCGACGCTGATGAACATCCTCGGCTGCCTCGATGTGCCGACGGAGGGCACGTACGCGCTCGACGGAACGCGCGTGGACGGCTTGAACAAGAACGCGCTCGCCGATCTGCGCAATCAGAAGCTTGGCTTCGTGTTTCAGGGCTTCAACCTGCTGCCGCGCACGAGCGCGCTCGACAACGTCGAGCTCCCACTCCTCTACGATCGCAGCGGGCGCAAGCTCGACACGCGCAAGCTGGCGGCTGACGCGCTCGATCGCGTCGGTCTCGGCGATCGAATGGATCACGAGCCGAGTGAGCTGTCGGGGGGCCAACAGCAGCGTGTGGCGATCGCACGAGCACTCGTCACACAGCCCACGCTGCTGTTGGCGGACGAGCCAACGGGCAATCTCGACAGCCGCACGACGATCGAAGTCATGGCGCTTTTCCAGGAGTTGAACGACCAGGGCATCACGATCCTGCTCGTGACGCACGAGCCGGAGGTAGCGCGGTACGCCAAACGCATCGTCGAGGTGCGCGACGGTCACATCATCCGCGATCACCCGGTCGCGAATCGGCGGTCGGCGGCGGACGATGTGGCCGCGGTGATCGCCGCCGGCGACGAAGCTGGAAGCGAAGTGTTGGAGGAGGCTGCATGAAACAGTCAACGCTGCTCAAGGTCGCGTCGACCAGCATTCTCAAGAACAAGCTGCGGACCATGCTCACGATGCTCGGCATTGTGATCGGTGTGGGCGCGGTGATCGTGATGGTCGCCGTGGGCAATGGCGCGCAGCTGCAGATCAAGAACCAGATCAGCAGCCTGGGGACGAACCTGATCATCGTGATGCCTGGCTCGGGCACACCTGGCGGCGTGAACCAGGGCGCCGGCTCGTACAACCGGCTCACCGTGGCCGACGCCGATCAGCTCAAGCGAGAAGGCACGCTGTTCGCCGGCGTGTCGCCGGTGGTCTCGGCGCGCGTGCAGGCGATCGGCCCGCAGGGCAACTGGCGGACGAGCGTCAACGGCGTGTCGACCGACTACATGGCAATCCGGAACTGGTCGCCGAGCTCCGGCGCGTTCTTCGACGACATGGACGTAACGTCCGGACGCAAGGTCGCGGTGATCGGCGCCACGGTAGCCAAGAATCTCTTTCCGGGCACGGATCCGATCGGCGCGCAGATCCAGGTGGGGAAGGTGCCGTTCACGATCGTCGGCGTCATGGCGGCCAAGGGACAGAACGCCGGCGGCATGGACCAGGACGACGTGATTCTCGTCCCCTACACGACGGCGCAGAACCGTTTGAGCGGTAACGTGCGCATCGGACAGATTCTCGTGAGCACGCAGTCGGCCGAGGACATGGCCGCCGCGCAAACCGAAGTGACGCAGATCATGCGCGAGGCGCACAGGCTCCAGGGCGCGGACGACGACTTCACCGTCCGCAACCAGACCGAGATCACGGAGGCGATGAGCGGCACGACGCGGGTAATGTCGGCGCTGCTCGCCGCGATTGCGTCGATCTCGCTCCTGGTGGGCGGCATCGGGATCATGAACATCATGCTCGTGTCGGTCACGGAACGTACGCGCGAGATCGGCATTCGAATGGCGATCGGTGCCCGCGGCTCCGACGTACTGACGCAATTCCTCGTCGAGAGTGTGGTGATGAGCCTCATCGGAGGCTTCATCGGACTCGCGGTGGGCTACGGTGGCGCGGCACTGCTTGGCCGACTCACGGGATGGGCCACCTCCACGCCGGTATCGGCGGTGGCGATCGCCGTCGGATTCTCGGCGGCGGTGGGCGTGTTCTTCGGTTTTTACCCGGCGCGAAAGGCCGCCGGTCTCAACCCCATTCAGGCGCTGCGGTACGAGTGACCTGTGCAGTTATAGATGAGGAGGATGGATGTCGATTAATCGTACGATGCTCGCGGTCGCGCTGACGTTCGGCGCGGCCGCCGCCGTGGCGGCGCAAGCGGTCGCGGCACCGAAGGCAGGGCAGCCTATCACGTTCGCCGACGCGATCGCGATTGCGCTCAAGCAGAACGTCGCGGTGCGTCAGGCCGCGAACGCCGCGGCGCTCGGCGAGGCGACGGCGCAGCAACAGAAGATTCAGCTGCTTCCCGATCTGCGGCTCAGTGTGAGTGGGTCGGACAACGTCGGGCGGAACTTCAGCCAGACGGAAGGCTCGATCATCAATCAGCAGACGCAGTCGTTGAGCAGCGGATTGTCGACGAGCCTCACGCTGTTCGACGGAGGCAAGACGCGCGCGTCGATTCGGAGCGCGGAGTCGAGCCAGGACGCGAGCGAGCAGGATCTTGCGCGCGCAAAGCAGACCGCGGTATTCACCGTCGCGTCGGACTACGTCGCGCTTTCGAACGCGCAGGAACAACTGCAGGTTCAGCAGGAGAACCTCGCCGCCCAGCAGGCGCAACTCGCACTCATTGTGAAGTTCGTGAGCGCCGGAGCGCGGCCGATGTCCGACCAGTATCAGCAGGAGGCCACCGTGGCTAGTGCCAGGCTTGCCGTGGTGCAGGCAAGTCGTGCCGTCGAACTGGCCAAGGTCGACCTGATCGACGTTCTCCGGCTCGATCCCGCAACCAGCTACGATTTCGCGGCGCCGACGCTGAAGGCCCGCGAGGCTCCGCCGAGCTACCGTCTGGACAGTCTCATTGCGCGAGCGTACGGCGCGCGTGTCGATCTGGACGCGCAAGAATCGCGTGCGACGGCGGCGGCGCAGGAGGTGAAGGTCGCGAAGGCGAGCAAGCTTCCAACGATCTCGGTGACGGGCAGCTACAGCAGCGCATTCAACAGCGCGTCCGAGCTGAGCATGGCCGACCAGCTCGACCAGCGGCGCGGCGGCTCGATCGGCGTCGGAATCTCCATCCCGCTATTCGATCGCGGCGCGGCGAGCGTCGCCGAGCAACGAGCGCAGATCGCCGAAGAGAACGCGCGGCTGTCGCTCGACAATCAGAAGCAGACGATCGCGCTCGAGGTACGGCGCGCGTATCTCGATCAAGCATCGGCCCGCGAACAGCTCGCCGCAGCCGAGGCGCAGCTGGCAGCCGCGACGCAGTCCGCGACGATGACGCAGCAGCGGTATCAGGCCGGCGCGGCGACGCTCGTCGAGGTGACGCAGGCGAGGGCGCAGCAGGTGCAGGCGGCGAGCGCGGTGGCGACGGCGCGGAACAACCTCGTGCTGCAGGAGACGGTGATGGCGTACTATACGGGCGCGCTGGACCCGAGGACGGCAAGGTTGGGTGCGTAGCGCGAACGGCCTGGTGGGGAGGACGAGAAGCCCGCGCGAATGCGCGGGCTTCGTGTCGGTGGGAATCCGCGCGAAGCGCGGCTCCCCACCGCTCAGCATCCAACCGTCACCGACCTGAACGGCATGATGCGTGCTATGTACCCCTCATCCGCGCGTCACGTCGCGGGCTCTCGAGGAAGGGGGAGGGCACAACAGGATGCATTCCGAGTCAGTCACGACCGTGCCGGGAGACGATTCTGGCGCGGCCGCCATGGCGGTTGGCGGTGGGACTGCCGTCAACTTCCAGCGTCCCGTGATCTCGGATGCCGCGGTGGAGCGCGTCATTGCGCTCTATCGCGCGATCTTCGTGAATTCGCCCGAGGCGATTGCCATCGTCGGGCCGGACGGCAGGTATCTCGAGCAGAACGCCGCGCACGAGCAACTCGTCGGATATTCCGATGCCGAGCTTCGCGACAAGACTCCCGCGATCCACCTGGGCGAGAACGAATTCCAGAGCATCGTGCGCGAGCTTCTGGCAACCGGAGTCTCGCGGCGCGAGTGCGCAAGTCGCACGAAGTCCGGGGCGGTACGACTCATCGCGCTCTCGTCGTTCGTGGTACGCGACACGAGCGGCGAGCCCGTCTGCTACGTCGGAATCAAGCGCGACATTTCCGAGGAAAAACGCGCTGCCGCGGAGCTGCATCAGAAATTCGAGGAGCTGCAGGCGATCTACCGGATGGCCGAAGCGGTCACGCGTGCCGGTGCGCTGGACGAAATTTACGCCGTGGCGCTCGACGAGCTGCAGCGCACGGTGCACGCTGACCGAGCGTCCGTGCTGTTGTACGATGACGACTGGGTGATGCGCTTCAAAGCGTGGCGCGGGCTGTCGGACGAGTATCGACGCGCTGTCGAAGGGCACTCGCCGTGGTCGCCGAGCGATCCGGATCCGCAGCCGGTGCTCGTATCCGACGTCGGGGCCGACGCGCAATTCGCCGAGCTGCTGCCGGTGTTCCGGCGAGAGGGAATAGGCGCCGTCGGATTCATTCCGCTCGTCGCAGGGGGTCGGCTGCTGGGCAAGTTCATGATCTACTTCGACGCGCCCCGCGGCGTCGCGCCGTCAGAGCTTCGGCTTGCGCAGGCGATCGCGAGCCACATCGCGTTCGCGATCACGCGCAAGCGCGATGAAGCGGCAATGCGCGAGAGCGAGCAGTCACAGCGCCTGCTCGCCGAAGCAGGGACACTGCTCAACTCGTCGCTCGACTCTGAGGAGACGATGCGCAGCATCACCAGGCTTCTCGTGCCGGCGATCGCAGATTGGTGTCTCGTCGACTTGGCGGACGATCGCGGCGGATTCACGAGGATCGCCGCCGCGCCAGGTGATGCGGACGAGACGCTCGTCTCGGAGATGCAGGGCAAATTCGGTCCGTTTCCGACCGGCCGCGGCCTGCCACGCTCGTCGCTGGCGGGTGAGAGCGAGTTGTGCACCGCTGTGGACGACGGACTACTGGTCTCGGTCGCTCGCGACGACGCACACCTGGCGATGCTGCGCGCGATGCGAATGAGCTCGTACATTTCCGTCCCGCTGATGACGCGCGGCCGAACGATCGGCGCGCTCACCATTGCGATGGCGAGCTCGGGCCGGCGTTACTCCAAAGCCGATCTGCCGCTGGTCGAAGAGCTGGCCCGTCGCGCGGCGCTCGCGGTGGACAACGCGCGCCTCTATCACGAAGCGCAGGAAGCCAATCACGCCAAGAGCCAGTTCCTGGCGACGATGAGCCACGAGCTTCGCACGCCGCTCAACGCCATCGGCGGTTACACGGAATTACTGCAGATGGAGCTCCGCGGTCCACTCACCGCCGGCCAGCGCGAGGACCTGATGCGCATCCAGCGGAGCCAGCGACATCTGCTGGGGCTGATCAACGATCTGCTCAGCTTTGCCCGCATCGAGACCGGTCATCTCGAGCTGAACGTCGAGCCCGTGATGCTCGAGGACATCCTGGTTGGCGTCGAGGCGCTCCTCGAGCCCCAGATCGCCTCCAAGGCCCTCGCCTACGTGCGAGACACAGGCGGCGCGACGGTCTCGTGCCTCGCGGATCCGGACAAGATTCAGCAGGTGCTGGCGAACCTGCTCTCGAACGCCGTGAAGTTCACACCCGCAGGCGGCGAAGTGAGAGTGGACTGGGACGCGACCCCCGAGCAGGTGCGAGTTCGCGTCCGCGATACCGGCCCGGGCATTCCTTCCGACAAACTCGAGGCGATCTTCGAGCCGTTCGTGCAATTGGGCGGTAGTCTCACGCGCGTGACCGAAGGCGCCGGTTTGGGTTTGGCGATCAGCCGCGAGCTGTCCCGAGCGATGGGCGGTGACGTCACGGTCGATAGCGAGTTCGGGCACGGCTCGACGTTCACTGTCACGCTCCCCAGGCCTGCGTACGCGCACGCGGATTAGCCCCGGACGAGCCGTTCGGATTCGGTAAGGCCCATCGACGACGCTGGGGCGCCGGCGTAGCCTGTGGCGTGACGGTGACGCCGAGCAGACCCACCACCCAGCCCTGTGAGTCCGATGCCCAAATCCATATTCTCGACGCTCGCGGCCATCACGTTCGTAGCGACGACCGCAAACGCGCAACGGCCGCCCTCCAATGGCCAGGAAGTGCTGCAGCGCATGCACGATGCGTACGCCGGCAAGTGGTACAAGTCACTCACGTTCAGACAACAGACGACCCAATGGCGGCCCGATGGCACGCCGGCGGTATCGACGTGGCTCGAGAGTCTTCGCTACACGCCAGAGATCGGCGCACAGCTTCGGATCGACATCGGAGATCTAGCCGCGGGCAACGGTGTGCTGTACACGGCCGATTCGACTTTCGTCATTCGCGCCGGCAAGCTCACGACGACTCGCCCGCAAGGCAACGAGTTCCTTCCGCTCATCGAGGGCGTGTATCTGCAGCCAGTCGAGCGTACGATGCGTGAACTGCGCGAAACCGGCATCGATTTCACCAATGTCTCGGCGGCGCGATGGGATGACCGACCCGTCTGGATCGTCGGCGCAAGCTCGCCCGCCGATTCAGCCTCGCCGCAGTTCTGGGTCGACGTCGAGCGCAACGTCGTCGTGCGCATGATGCTCGTTCCGGCGCCGAACGCGCCGACCATGGACATTCACCTCGAGCGCTACGAACCGCTGGCCGGCGGGTGGCTGGCGACAAAGATCGAGATGTACGTCGCGGGCAAACCGCGCCAGTTCGAGGAATACTCGGATTGGCACGCCGGAATGGATCTGCCGGCCGCCCTGTTCGATTCGCAGAATTGGACGCAGGCATCACACTGGGGCAAGAGCTCGACGCCCGACGAGTGATGGCTTCCGCACCGGGGACATCGGGGTCAGGCGGCCATCGGTGTCTGACCCCGATTCTCGTCGTGAATCGCTACCCCGTTTTCCGTATCGCTGCTGTATAATCCGGTTCGACCAACTCACACCCATGGCGCAGACATCGTCCTTCGACGTATCGACCGGAGTCGACCTGCAAGAGGTCGACAACGCCCTGAATCAGGCGCAAAAGGAGATCGGGCAGCGGTACGACTTCAAGGGCTCCAAGGCAGCGATTGAATTCAAGCGCGCCGAGGAGCTCATCGTGCTCGTGGCGGACAACGAGTTTCAGATGCGCTCGCTGTTCGACGTCGTCCAGACTCGGTTGATCAAGCGCGGCGTTTCGGTGAAGAATCTCGACATCGGCGAGATCAAACAGGCGGGCGGCGACACCGTTCGCCGTGACGTCAAGCTGAAGACGGCACTGGATTCGGAGACGGCCAAGAAAGTCGCCGCCGCGATCAAAGCCGCGAAGCTCAAGAAGGTGCAGGCCGCGATCCAGGGCGATCAGGTTCGCGTGAGCTCGCCGTCCAAAGACGAGCTGCAGGAAGCCATGGCGCTCCTGCGCAAGGACGATTTCGGGGTGGAGCTCAAGTTCGGCAACTACCGCTGAAACGGCGGACCAGCGAGCCGCGACTTAGTTTTCCTCCAATGCCTCTCAAAGTCTCCGTCATCACGCTCGGCTGCGACAAGAATACCGTGGACAGCGAACGGTACCTCGCGCAGTTGGCTGACCGAGGCGCCGTGCACGCGCCCGACATGGAAGAGGCCGACGTCATCGTCATCAACACGTGTGGGTTCATCGACGCTGCCAAGAAAGAGTCGATCGACGCGCTCGTCGAGGCGGGGCGGCTCAAGGATGCCGGTTCGTGTAAAGCGGTCGTGGGCGTCGGCTGCATGGTGCAACGGCACAAGGACGAGCTGGTCGAGGCGTTGCCTGAAGTCGATCTCTTTCTCGGATCGGCCGAGATGGACCGGCTGCTCCCCGAGCTCGAGGCCCGTGGGTTTTTGAGCGCCAGCGAGCTCCCCATCGCCCATCCCGGCGTGCGGCTGTTCACGGGCGATCTGCCCCACGTGCGCTACCTCAAGATCAGCGAGGGGTGCGACCACGGTTGTGCGTTCTGCGCCATCCCGCTCATGCGCGGCAAGCACCGTTCGTTCGCGCTCGACGAGATCGTGCAGGAGGCGCAATTGCTCGAGGCCCAGGGCGCGAGAGAGGTGAACCTCGTCGCTCAGGATCTCGCGCATTACGGACGGGACAGGCGAGAGGCCGGACTCTCGCTGCCCGACGTGCTCCAGGCGCTCGTGCGCGAGACGACGATTCCGTGGATTCGGATGCTGTATCTGTACTCGGCGGGCCTCACGCCGCGGCTGCTCGAGCTCATGGCGACCGAGTCGCGCATCCTGCCGTACCTCGACATGCCGATCCAGCACGCGTCGGACAGCGTCCTGGCGCGCATGCGGCGGCCGGAGCGTCAACGCACGATCCGCGAGCGCGTGGCAGCCATTCGCGCCACGGTGCCAGACGTGGCCATCCGTACGACGTGTATCGTCGGGTTTCCGGGTGAGACGGACGAGGACTTCGAGACGCTGCTCGCATTCCTGGAAGAGACGCAATTCGAGCGGGTCGGCGCGTTCACGTACTCGCCGCAGGAAGGCACGCGCGCCGCAGCGTTGCCCGACGACGTCCCCGACGCGGTCAAGCGCGAACGGCTCGAGCGGCTCAATGAACTGCAGCGCCTGGTCACCGCCGAGCGCTACGAGGCGCGGCTGGGTCGTACCGCTCGGACACTGATCGACCGCGTCGACGACGGCGTAGCCCAGGGGCGCAACCTCTGGCAAGCCGACGACATCGACGGCGTGACCATCGTGAGCGGCGCCGGCGGTGCGGCACCAGGCACCTTCGTCGACGTCCGCCTCGACAGCGTCGAGGACGACGTGGACTTCGCCGCGTCGTTCGTGCGGATCGTGTCGGCGCCGGCGGTACCGCGTCGCGTTCGCGCGCTGCCCATGCTCACGACGGTCGGCAGCTTCGGACGATGAGCAAACGCTCGTACGAAATCATGGAACGCGCGCGTGCGCTATTCCCGGGCGGGGTGAGCTCGCCGGTGCGGGCCTTCCGCGGCGTGGGCGGGGAGCCGTTCGTGGTGGCGCGCGGCTCGGGATCGCGCATCTGGGACGTCGACGGCCGCGAGTACATCGATTACGTGCTGTCGTGGGGACCGCTCGTGCTGGGACACGCGCCGCGGGTCGTGCTCGACGCGCTCGAGGACGCGATGCGGTGCGGCACCAGCTTCGGGATTCCCACCGCGCTCGAGGTCGAGCTCGCGGAGCTCGTCGTGGCGCGGATGCCGCACGTGGAGATGCTCCGCTTCGTCTCGAGCGGGACTGAAGCGACGATGAGCGCGGTGCGTTTGGCGCGTGCCGCCACGAGCCGCGACGTGATCCTCAAGTTCGATGGATGCTATCACGGGCACGGCGACTCGTTCCTCGTGCGCGCGGGCTCGGGCGTGGCGACACTCGCGCTGCCCAACTCACCCGGTGTGCCCGACGCGCTCGCGGCGCTCACGGTCGTGGCGCCGTTCAATGACTTGCACGCCGTCGAGGATCTGCTCCGCATGCACAAGGTCGCGGCGATCATCGTCGAGCCCGTGGTGGGGAACGCTGGCTTCATCGCGCCCGATCCAGCATTCCTTCCGGGATTGCGTGTGCTCGCCGACGAGTATGGTGCGTTGCTCATCTTCGACGAGGTGATGACCGGATTCCGCATCGCCTACGGGGGCGCGCACGAACGGTTCGGTGTAAAGCCCGATCTCACCACGCTGGGCAAAGTGATCGGTGGCGGCCTTCCAGTGGCCGCCTACGGCGGCCGGCGCGACCTGATGGACCAGGTGGCGCCGTCGGGCGCCGTGTACCAGGCGGGAACGTTGTCGGGCAATCCGTTGGCCATGGCGGGCGGAATCGCGACGCTGCGCGCGTTGACGCCCCTCGTGCATGAGGAGATCGCCGGCCGGACGGCGATGCTCGTGCAAGGCCTTCGCGAGTGTGCGGCGCGGCGTCGGGTTCCGTTCACCGCGGACTGCGCTGGCTCGATGTGGGGGTTCTTTTTCCGCGCCGAGCCCGTTCGCTCGTTCGCCGATGCCAGGACCTCGGATGTCGAGCGGTTCAAGCGATTCTTCCACGCGGCGATCGAGCGCGGCGTCTACCTCGCGCCATCAGCCTTCGAGGCGGCGTTCATGTCGGCCGCGCACACCGAGGCCGACGTCGACGAGACGCTGCAACGCCTGGACGAGGCGCTGGCCGCCGCGGCATGAACGCGCGGCAGCTTCTCGCGCTGGCCGTGGTCGCAGCCGGTACGGCCTCTGCCGCGCCCGGCCGGAATGGAGAGGCCGCTGGCTCATCGGGCCACCCGCAGGCGCGCGGACGGCTCATTCGCGTTCTCATATCGGCCAATACGCGGGTGCGCGGTGTCGCGGCTCCGCAGGGGTTCGTTCTTACCGATGGCGGCGGCGCGCTCGCGGCCCGGGGCAAGGCGGGGGAAGGGTGGCGGATCGAGCAGGATGGACGTCGGGTTCGCGCCGTTCGGCCCGACGGCGTGCCGACCGTCTGGCTGAACGGGCCGATCCGCGCCCACGCGGTGAACGACGGTCTGCTGAGTGTCGGCGGAATACCCTACCGCGGGGACTTCTTGTTCTCCGGCGGCGACAGCGGCATCGTCGCAATCAACGTGCTTCCGATCGACGACTACCTGCAGGGCGTGGTCCCGCTCGAGATCGGCGATCTCCCCGCGTCCGACGCGGCGGCGGTCGAGGCGCAAGCGATCACGGCGCGAAGCTACGCGTACATCCACCTGGACGCGTCGCGACCATACGATCTCACGGGCGGGGTGCTGGATCAGCTGTACGGCGGCGCCGCGGCGGAGACGGCGGTGGCATCACAAGCGGTCGAGGCGACGCACAGCCTCGTGCTCAAGTACGCGGGACGGGTGGTGAACGCGCCCTACCATGCGGTCTGTGGCGGCAGAACTGCATCCGCCTCGGAGATCTGGCGCTCGAACGACGAGCCGTATTTGCAGTCGGTGAGCGACCAGATTCCCGGAACGAGCCGCTATTACTGCGATCTGTCCCCGCGCTTTCGCTGGACGCGCACGATGGACGGGCCGACGCTCGACGCGGCGCTCGCGAAATACCTCGGGACGTACACGACCGTCCCCGGCGGCACGCCGGGCAACGCGCGCGGCGTGACCGTGACCTCGCATACGCAGTCTGGTCGGGTGAACACGCTCGCGGTCTCCACGAATCGAGGCAACTTCATGCTGCGTGGCAACGACATTCGATTCGTGCTGCGCCCGCCCGGTGGCGAGATCCTCAACAGCACCTATTTTTCCGTCGAGACCACGTTTGACGCAGATGGTTCGGTGGCGCGACTCACGCTGCATGGGATGGGTTACGGGCATGGCGTCGGGATGTGTCAGTGGGGCGCGATCGGACGGGCGCGCGCCGGACAGGACTATCAGGCGATTCTGCGTGCGTACTATCCCGGCACGACGATTGGCCAGGTGGAGTAGGCCGCGGCTGTCGTTTGCCGCGGCGCTGCTCATCGCCTCCGCGATTCCAGCGGCGGCGCAGGACAAAGTCCTCAACTGGCTCAATCTCGATCGGCTGCAGATCGTCTCGCTCGGCGCCGCAATCGGCCGCGTGCAGCCATCGCAACTCGAGGCGGCCACCATCTACGCGCTGCAGGCGGACTATGGTGAGATCGCTCCAAGTTGGCGCGTCACGTTCGGCGCGAGCTACTGGGAGTCGCGATTCCGCGACAAGGTGATTCAGGCTTTCGTCGACTCGTTGCAGAAGAGCGTGAGCGATCCGGGGGCTCGCGTCGTCGCGTCACCAGTATCTCTCTACGACGTGACGTTCAGCGCGGACACGCGTTACACGCCGCAGTACAGCGGCGAGATCAAGCCTTTTGTGGGCGTCGGCATCGCGGCGCACGTGATCAATGCCGAGGGCAAGTTGATCAAGGGAACGTTCGTCGAGCGGGCGCTCGACGACATCGCCGCGGGGATGTACGTGACGACG
Organism: Gemmatimonadaceae bacterium; assembly: GCA_035469245.1. Lineage (GTDB taxonomy): Bacteria > Gemmatimonadota > Gemmatimonadetes > Gemmatimonadales > Gemmatimonadaceae > JAQBQB01. The sequence goes on along the minus strand of DATISA010000173.1, from coordinate 17,667 downwards.
GGCTTCACGCTCCGCGTCGTCCGGCATTTTGGTGTGGAGGCGAGCGTCCGCGGCGACTTGTTGAGCGGATTCCGTTCCACACAGGTGCGAGCCGGTGCCACCTATTACTTTGGTCGCATTCACGGCACACGACCAGGCGGAGCAATTCCTCGATGAAGGATTCAGTTCGACTCGGCGTCGTCGGCGCGGGCGCGATCGCGCAGCTCGCGCACATCCCCGTGCTCTCCAAGATGCGCGGCGCCGAGCTGGTCGCGGTGTGCGACAACGATCGGCCAAAGGCCCGGGCGCTGGCGGACCGGTTCGGCGTGCCCGACGTCTTCACCGACATCGAGGATCTGCTGGAGCTCGACGACCTGGATGCCGTCGTGATCGCGACGCCGAACCACCTGCACGAGCCGCACGCGCTCAGCGCGCTCGCCGCCAAGCGCCACGTGCTCTGCGAACGCCCGCTCGCGCTATCGTCACGGGGCGTTGAGCGCATCCTGGCGGCGGCGGCCAAGGCGGACTGCAAGGTCAACGTGGCCAACAACCACCGCTACCGCACGGACGTGCAGGCGCTGTCGCGCTTCATCGCCGGCGGCGAACTCGGCAAGATCATCGGGATGCGGGGCGGCTCGTACTCCTTCAAGCGGCCGCCCGAGGGTTGGCGCTTTCGCCGCGCGGAGTCGGGCGGCGGCGCGTTTCTCGACAACGGCGTGCCGCTCCTGGACCTCGCGCTCTGGCTCGGCGACTATCCCGAGCCGCAGCGGGTAACGGCGCACATGGATCGCGGTCGGTCGTCGAGCGCGGTGGAAGACGCGATGGTCGTACAGCTCGAGTGCGCGGGCGGCGCGTCGTTCCTGTTCGACGTGTCCTCGATGTACGTCGGCGAAGAGGAACGCTGGTGGTTCGAGGTGCTCGCGACCCGCGGCAGCGCGCGACTCGCGCCGCTGCGAGTGGTGAAAGAGCTCAATGGACGCGCGACGGACGTGTCGCCGACCGGCGCGTCAGGACGTGAGAGTCCGTTCATTCAGTCGTACCGCGCGGAACTGGCGCACTTTCTCGCGATGGTGCGCGGCGAAGCGCCGTACGAAGCGCCGACGGACCAGGTGACGCTGCATCGGGTGATCGAGGCGATCTATCGGTCGGCGGAGGACGGGAAGGAAGTACGGTTTTGACGGTTGGAAGCCGCAGCACGGCTCCCCACCAGTTTGCCCGCGCCGCGATCCCTACCCGCGTGACCGACGCCCCACCGCCCGTACCGCGATGCCCGCCGCCTCGAAGCCGCCCCGCAGCGCCTGCGCGAACTCTGCCGCGTGCGGGCCGTCGCCGTGAATGCAGATCGTGTCGGCGCGAATGGTGATGTCATTGCCATCGACGGCACGGACGACCCCTTCTCGCACCATGCGCACCGCGCGCTCGACGGCGACGCGGACGTCGTGCACGTGCGCGTCGGCGCGGCGGCGCGACACGAGTGAGCCATCGGGCATGTAGTTGCGATCGGCGAATGCCTCGCACGCGGTCGCGAGCCCCGCGGCCTCGCCCTCGGTGACGAGGTGGCTGCCGGGGAGCCCGAACAACAGCAGCCCCGCATCGACGTCGCGCACGGCGCGCGCGATCGCCGCCGCGAGATCCGCCCGCGCGGCCGCCATGTTGTACAGCGCGCCGTGCGCCTTGACGTGCTGCAGGCCAGCCCCGGCGGCGTGCGTGAACGCGGCGAGCGCGCCGACCTGATACACCACGAGGTCGTAGACCTCGTCGGGCGTCACGTCCATCGTGCGACGGCCAAAGCCGATGAGATCAGGGAGCCCGGGATGCGCGCCGACGGCGACGCCGCGGTCGCGCGCCTGGGCGACCGTCGACCGCATCACGCCGGGATCGCCGCCGTGGAATCCACACGCCACGTTCGCCGACGTGATGAAGGGGAACACGGCGTCGTCCGCCCCGATGCGATATGCACCGAAGCTTTCGCCCATGTCGCAGTTGAGATCGACGCGATCGTTCATGACATGCCTCTGGAAAATCGAAGGGCGATGGCGAGTCGCGCCTGTGCCAGCTCCTGCTCGCGGGCAAGGTACACCCGCTGCGCATCCTCGAGCGAGATGGCGCGAAAGCGCACGTGATCGCCGGGCTTGAGCTGCGCCACGAGCGGGAGGTCGATCGTCGCGACCTCGCCGATGCGCGGATAGCCGCCGGTGGTCTGACGGTCCGCCATGAGTATGATCGGGGCGCCGCCAGGCGGAAGTTGGACGGTTCCGAAGGCGACCGCCTCCGAGAGGAGCTCGATCGGTCGCTGCAGCGCGAGCTCGGCGCCCTGCAGGCGATAGCCCATCCGATCGGAGTTTGCGGATACTCGAAAGCGAGTATTGAACAGCTGCTCACGCGACTCCGATGAAAGCGCGTCGGCGTGAGCGCCCTGAATGAGACGCACGATCGCGTTTTCCGAGTACTTGGGGCGAATCGGCGGAGCGACGCTCCAGCGGGCCGCGCTCATTCCTGGACCATTCGACTGGAGCGAGCCGGCAATGCGATGCGAGAGGGCCGACGGGACTCCGAGCCCGAGCGTATCCCCGGCGCGAAGCGCGCGCCCGTCGTGTCCGCCGAACTCGGCGCGCAGATATGTGCTCCGGCTGCCGAACACGAGGGGCACGTCGATGCCACCGGCCACCGTGATGTACGCGCGACATCCGCGGGCAGGCGCCCCGAAGCGAATCATCGCGCCGGCCTGCACCAGCGCGGCATGCCATGGCGCGAGGGGCTCGCGGTCCACCGTCGCGTCAAGGTCGGCGCCCGTGATCGCGATGAGTGTCGGATGATCGAACGACATCGTCGGGCCGATGAGCGTCGCCTCCAGACCGGCGGCGCCTTCGTCGTTGCCGACGAGCAGATTGCCGACGCGGAGCGCGGTCCGGTCCATCGCGCCGCCAGCCGGTACGCCCTGGCGCTGGCTCTCCGGCCTGCCGAGATCCTGCACGGTCGTTTGGAGACCGCCGGCGCTGATCCGCATGCTCACTCGCGCCACGCGGAGAACTCGGCGGAGGTGATGGGGCGAAAGCGCACGCGATCCCCGGTCGCGAGGAGCGTCGGTTCCGCTCGTCGAATGTCGAAGAGCGCGCGCGGAGTTCTGCCGATCAGGTTCCACCCGCCTGGCGAAACGAGCGGATACACGCCGGTCTGGCTGCCACCAATACCCACCGTTCCCGCGGGCACTGCCGTCCGCGGCGTCTTGCGTCGCGGCGTCGCGATGACCTTGGAGAGTCCGCCAAGGTAGGCGAAGCCCGGCATGAAGCCGATCATGTAGACGAGGTAGTCGCCCGACGTATGAATGTGAACCACCTCGTCGGCGGTGACATCGTGCTGGCGCGCGACGTCGTCCAGATCGGGACCGAAATCGCCGCCGTAGCAGACCGGGATCTCGACGGTTCGCGGTGGCGACAGGTCTTCGGCGGAAAGGTCGGCCAGCAGCTCGGCCAGCGTCTTTCGCAAATACGAATAAGGATTTCCGCGCGCGTGACGGGCGACCACGGCCGGATCGTAGTGGACCGCGATGCTCGTGAACGCCGGGACCTGGTCCGCCACGCCCTCGGGTGGACGGCGCTCGATCCGTGCCGAGGCGGCGCGCACGAGCCGGTGTGTCGCTTCGTCGATGGAATCGCCGAGCGTCACCATGATCGCCGAGTCGCCGAGCGGCGCGAATCGAATCGACACTACACCACCCTGGTCATTCCTTCAGCGGCAGCAGTGACGCGCAACGGCGCGCCGATGTGGGCGATCAGCTCGCGACAGGCGTCGGTGCAGGCGTCGACTTCGTCGTCGGACCGTTCGGGCCTGTGATGGAACAGCACCAGCTCGCCGACGCCGGCCTCGAGGGCCAGCGCCACCGCGTCGTCACAGGTCGAGTGTCCCCAGCCGCGATGCTGCTCGTATTCGTCGGCCGTGTAAGTCGCATCGTGCACCAGCATCGTGGCCCCGCGCACGAACTCGACGAGTCGTGCGCGCCATTCGCCGTCGCCCGCCGCCAATTCGTTGTCGGAGATGTACACGAAGGAACGATCGGGCGAGGTCGCGTCGGTGAAGCGGTAGCCTAGCGCACCACCGGGATGCTGCACGCCGAACGCGGCGACGTCGTATCCATTCCCGGCACGGCGCTCCTCGGAGATCTCGCGGAACTCGATCTGCGCGCCGAGGGCGTCGAAGGGGACGGGGAACACGACGGGTGACATTTGATCGCGAATCACCCGGTCGACGCTCGTCTGGAGAGAGTCCGAGCCCCAGATCGTGAAGTGGTTCCCGGGCTCGAAGATCGGCGCGAAGAACGGGATGCCCTGGATGTGATCCCAGTGCGCGTGCGTCAGGAAGATGTCCGCCGCGATCGCGTCGCCTCCGCTCGCCGACAGGAGCGAACGCCCCAGCTCACGAATCCCGGTGCCGGCGTCGAGGATGACGAGCCAGCCCGTTCCCGTGCGCACCTCGACGCACGGCGTGTTGCCGCCGTAGCGGACCGTTCGCGCGCCTGGAGTCGGCACCGAGCCGCGGGTGCCCCAGAATCGGAGGTGAAGAGTCATGGCCCGCGCACCTGAGCGGGAACGGATGGCGGGGGGGGTGGGCGCGCGGAGCTACAGCTTCGCTTGCGCGCGCTGCTCGAGCGCTGGCCGGTCGGCCAACGTGATGCGTCGGCGCTCGATCGAGACCCAGTTCGCTTCCTGGAAGTCCTTCATCGCGCGCGAAACGGTCTCGCGACTCGCGCCGATCATCTGTGCGATCGTCTGGTGCGTGAGCCGTTTCTCGATGGTGCTGCCGCCAGACTCGTCGGCCAGGTCGAGCAGGAGACGCGCGATGCGGCCCGGAACGTCCAGCAGCACGAGCCCGCCGATCTTTTCGTCGGCGCGGCGCAGACGGCGCGACAGCTCGCCGAGCAGCGCCCAGGCGACCGCGGGGGAGGCATCGACGCGCTTTCGAAAATCCTCACGACGGAGCACGAGCAGGTGCGAATCGTCCATCGCGATCACGTGCGCCGACCGCGGCCGGTCGTCGATCAACGACAGCTCGCCGAAGTGGTCGCTCACGCCCAGCACGCCCAGGATGACCTCGCGGCCATCCTCGCCGATCAGGACGACCTTCACGCGACCCTGGCGCACGACGAACAGTGAATCGCCGGGATCGTTCTCGAACAGGATGACGCTGCCGCGAGGATAGAAGCGTTCGCGCGTCATGTCGGCGAACCGCTGCAATTCGGTGCGATCGATTCCGCTGAAGAGCGGGACGGTCGCCAGGAAGTCGGCCGTTGTCGTGGTCACGGAGCCATCGTGAGAAGGGAACGCCACGTCTGAACGCGTGTCGGGACGGGTGGATGCAGTGCAGCGCCGTACGGGGACTTCGACCGTCCGCGCGAAGTTAGTCGGATTGCGTGCGATCTGTCAAAGTCCAACTCCTTCTCTCTGCGCGAATTACGGAGTGCTCCGCCAGAGCGCGAACGTTTCGCCGTGCCCGGTTTCGATGCGTTGGTGCGGCGGCACAGGCCGTAAGGCAAATCGTTGTCCGCTTGTATTTTACGCCGTGGGACGACTATATTTCCAAGCTAGGCAAAAACCAGGGGCTGCCAGGTGGAGGTTGCCGCACGCGAATGCGTGCCGCGCTCCATCGCCGCATTGGGTCTCGCACGTCGACCCACGGCCGCACGCTCCACGTGCTCGAGAGGTTCGTCATGAAGCCCGACATCCATCCTGAATATGCCACGGCGACCGTAAAGTGCGCCTGCGGCAATACATTCCAGACTCGTTCGACTCAGGCCGAAATTCACACGGACGTGTGCGCGCAGTGCCACCCGTTCTTCACGGGCAAGCAGCGCCTGGTCGACACCGCGGGCCGCGTCGAGCGCTTCCGCCAGAAGTTCGCGAAGCAGGCGAGCTAAGGCAGCCGTCCCCTGGCGCTCCGCGATCGACTAGCGGCCGCCCTCGCCCGCGCAGCGGAAGTCGAGCGGGCGCTCGCCAATCCTGCCACGCTCCGCGACGCCAGTCAGTTCGCGGAGCTCGGCCGGGAGCACCGCCGGTTGGCCCCGGTGGTCGAGATGGCGGCCCAGCTGGAGAAGGCCGAGAACGAGCTCGCGCAGGTGCGCGAGCTCGTTTCCGTTGACGATGCCGAGCTGGCAGCGGAGGCGCGCGCCGAAGAAGCGCGCCTCGATACCGCCATCGCCGACCTCGAGGCCAGACTCACGCCCGCGCTGCTCCCGCGTGATCCGCTCGACGATCGCAACGCCATCGTCGAGATCCGCGCCGGCACGGGCGGCGACGAAGCGGCGTTGTTCGCCGCCGACCTCTATCGCATGTACACGCGCTACTGCGACCGGCACCGCTGGCGCGTCGAGACGCTCTCCGTCTCCGACGGCGCACTCGGCGGAATGAGAGAAGTAATATTCAAGGTGTCGGGCGACGGCGTGTACGGCGCGCTGCGCTGGGAGTCGGGCGTCCACCGCGTGCAGCGCGTGCCGGCAACCGAGAGCCAGGGCCGGATCCACACCTCCGCCGCCACGGTCGCCGTGCTGCCCGAGGCCGAAGAGGTGGACGTCACGATCGAGGACAAGGACCTCCGCATCGACGTCTTCCGGTCGTCGGGCCCCGGCGGTCAGAGCGTCAACACCACTGACTCGGCCGTCCGAATCACGCACCTGCCGACCGGGCTGGTCGTGAGCCAGCAGGATCAGAAGTCGCAGCTCCAGAACAAGATCAAGGCTATGGAGGTCCTGCGCGCCCGGCTGCTCGGCATGCGCATCCAGCAGCAGCAGGAAGAACGGGCGCGCATGCGCCGGTCGCAGGTCGGGAGCGGCGACCGCTCCGAGAAAATCCGCACGTACAACTTTCCGCAAAGTCGCGTCACCGACCATCGCATCGGCTGGACGACGCACAACCTGCAGGGCTTTCTCGATGGCGATATCGGACCGGTCATCGAGGCATTGCGCCTCGCCGACGTCGAGGAGCAGCTCGGGGCCGAAGTGTGATGACGGAGCGCGTCGCGGCTGCACCCACCGTCGGCTCGCTGCTCGATGAGATGGCGCAGGCGCTGGAACGGGGCGGTGTCGCCGAGCCGATGTCCGAGGCGCGCGAGATCGTGTCGGCGTTGTACGACGTCCCGCGTTTCTGGCCGCTGCTGAACGGCGCCGTCGAGGTCGACGCGCCGACCCGGGCGCGCGCCCGCGTCGCCGTCGGCAAGCGGGTGCAGGGCGCACCGCTCGCCTACGCCGTTGGGCGTGCCAGCTTCCGCCATCTCACGCTCGACGTCGATGAGCGCGTGCTCATTCCGCGGCCCGAGACGGAGCAGCTGGTCGATATCGTGCTCGACGCCGTCTCGGAGGAACCCGGTGGCGTGGCGATCGATGTCGGTACGGGGTCGGGCGCGATCGCGATCTCGCTCGCGGCGGAAGGCAGCTTCTCGCGCGTGTACGGCACCGATATTTCGCGCGACGCGCTCGCGGTTGCCGCGCGCAACGTCGACCTCAGCGCAGCGTTGCTCCGCGCGCCAGTCCAACTGCTCCACGGTTCATTGCTCGGGCCGCTCCTCGATGTCCGGGCGCGCGTCGTCGTCTCCAATCCGCCCTACATTGCGCTCGGGGAGGCCGGGTCGCTCCCCACGTCCGTGCGGGACTGGGAGCCGCCCGTCGCACTGTTCAGCGGCAGCGACGGCATGGCGGCAACGGCGCGACTCGTGCGCGAGGCGGCCGACGTCTTGGCGCCGGGCGGCCTGCTGGCTTTCGAAGTCGACGCGCGGCGAGCCTCGCTGGCCGCCGAGTTGGTCAGCCGTGAGCGGCGCTTCGAGGCCGTTCGCGTCGAGTTGGATCTCAGCGGTCGCGAACGGTTCGTGCTCGCCCGACGACAAGGCTCACCTCAGACGAAGGCAAGGACGGGATGATCGAAGACAAGGCGAAGGAACTGGGCCGATTGATCGGGCAGAGCAGCGAGTACAAGGAAGTGAAGCGAGCCAGCGACTCGCTGAACGAGGACAAGGAAACGGTCACGCTGCTTCAGCGCATGGACCAGCTTCGCGTCGAAGCACAGCGCATGATCCAGCGCGGCGAACGGCCAACGCAGGAGATGGAACAGGAGCTCGATCGGCTCCTCGTTCAGGTGCAGGGACGCTCGAGTTATCAGCGTCTGCTCGTCGCCCAGGAGAACTTCGACAAGACGATGGGCCGCGTGAACGACTGGATTCTTGACGGTATCGAGAAAGGGTCGGCGAGTCCGATCATCACGCTCGGCTGACGCGACATGCGGCGCGGGCTGCTGATCGTGTTCGAGGGGCCGGAAGGGGCAGGCAAGAGCACACAGCTTCGCCTCCTCGCCGAGTCGCTCGGCGCGAGCGGCGCCAACGTCGTCGCGGTCCGCGAGCCTGGCGGCACCGTAGTCGGCGACGAGATTCGCCGCATCCTGCTCGATCCACAATCCGACATCGTTCCGCGCAGCGAAGCCCTCCTCTTCATGGCATCACGAGCGCAGCTCGTCGAGCGGGAAGTCAGGCCCGCGCTCGACGAAGGCGCGATCGTGCTGGTGGATCGCTTCTTTCTCTCGACGTACGCGTATCAGGGCGCCGGCCGCGGTTTGCCCGAGGACGAGCTGCGGCAGGCGAACGCGATGGCGACCAGTGGTCTCGTGCCGGACCTCACCCTGCTGCTGACGATTCCGGTGGAAGCCGGACTGGCGCGCGCGCAGCAACGTGGGCAGCATGATCGTATGGAACGCGCCGAGCTGGAATTCCACGAGCGCGTCGCACGGGCCTTTGACCGGTTCGCGACCGAATCGTGGCAGGCGGCGCACCCCGAGTGCGGTCCAATCGTCCTGATCGATGGTGGGGGGGGGAGCGCGGAGGCGGTGCGCCGTCGCGTCTTCACCGTGCTGCATTCCCGCTGGCCCGGATCTTTCCCCTCCGGCTCGGCATCATGATGACCTTCGGCGAGTAGCGAATGGACGGCTTTCGATCACGAGCGGTGTTCGCGGGCGCGGTGTTGAGCTGCGCGCTCGTGTCGGGCGGGTGGTTCGTAGAGCGCGGGTTCATGCGCACGAGCACGCCTGTCCCGAATGGCGCGCGGCTGTTCGACCAGGTGTACACGCGCATCGCGCGCGATTACGTCGACACCTTGCCAGACTCGACGCTCTACATCGATGCCGCGGCCGGCCTCGTCGATGAGCTGGACGACCCGCACAGCGCCTATCTACCGCCGAAGCTGCTGGCGACGCTCGCTGAACGAACGTCGGGACGTTACGCCGGCGTGGGCGCTCAGATCGACGTTCGCGACGGTTGGATCACGATCGTAGCGCCGCTGCCCGGCGGTCCAGCCGAAGCGGCCGGCATCCGTACGGGCGACCGAATCATCGAGGTGAACGGCGAGCCGATGCACGGCGTCAGCGTCGAGGAGGCGCAGAAGGCGTTGCGAGGGAACCCGGGCTCCGTGGTGCGCGTCACGATCGAGCGCCCAGGGGTCTCGACGCCGGTCAAGTTCGCGCTCACGCGGCGCGAGATTCACGTTCAGTCGGTTCAGCACGCCACGTTGCTCGATCGCGACATCGGGTACGTGGCGCTGACGATCTTCAGCGAGGAATCGGCGTTCGACCTCCGGCATGCCATCGATTCGCTTCGCGCCGCCGGCATGAAGACGCTGATCTTCGATCTGCGCGGCGATCCCGGTGGCCTGCTCGATCAGGGTGTCGGAGTCGCGGATCTGTTCCTCGATTCGGGCCAGCGGATCGTGAGCATGCGCGGCCGGACCGCGGACGCCAATCGCTGGTTCAGCGATCGCGCGCCCCAAGCCTGGCCGCAGATGCCCGTCGCGGTTCTCGTGGATACCAACAGCGCGAGCGCGGCGGAGATCGTCGCCGGCGCCCTGCAGGACCACGATCGCGCGGTGTTGATCGGGAGCGCGACGTATGGCAAGGGGAGCGCGCAGAACGTGTTTCCGGTCGGCCGCGGCGCGGCAGTAAAGCTCACGACTGCGCGCTGGTTCACTCCATCGGGGCGGAGCATCGATCGGCACCGCGTGAACAGCGACACCGCCAGCGATACGACCGCATCCCGTCCACGGTTCAAGACGGATGCGGGGCGCGTCGTACTTGGCGGCGGTGGAATCTCACCCGACGTTCGCCTCGCGGTCGCCTCGCCCACGGCGCCGGATACGGCGCTCGAGCGCGCGCTCGGCAAGCAGATCCCACAGTTCAGAGACGCGCTGACGGACTACGCGCTCTCGCTCAAGGCATCGGGCACGATCAAGTCGCCCGACTTCACGGTCACGCCACAAATGCGGGACGAGCTGCGGCGGCGGCTTCGCACGAGAGGCGTCCAACTCGACAGCGCGGTGATCGAGCGCGCGGCGCCATCTGTCGATCGGGTGCTCGGCTACGAGGTCGCGCGGTACGTGTTCGGGCAGGGCGCCGAGTTCGCGCGTCGCCTCCACGACGACGCCCAGGTCGCGCGCGCGGTGCAGTTCGTTCGTGGCGCGACGAGCCCGGCCGACTTGCTTCGCCGCGCAGCGGCCGATACCGCGCGCCGCTGAACGTCGTCAGGGCTTCGTCTGATCGACGACCCTGGCGCCGGCCGGGATCGCGAAGGCGAACGCCTTCTTGTCGATGGCGGCGTTGGGTTCGATCGACGTCAACCGGATGTGCCGCGTCACGCCGCTGGGCTCGGTCTCTTCGAATTCTCGAATGAGCGCGTCGTCATCGTCCACCCAGACGGTGGCCTTGGTGAACGGGGCCTTGGAACCTTTCTTCGGCGTCAGCACGAGGCCGTGCGCCGCGTGGCCGTCGACCGTCCGCGTGCCCGCGGCGACGATGTCGTATTTCGCGCGAGGCTCGTCGAGGAACTGACCGGTGAGGTCGATGGGAACCGCGGCTCGATCGGTTGCCGGGCGCTTCATGACTTGGCCGGGAGCGCTACTCGGCAGATAGACCCAGACGTACTTGCCGTCGGCGACGATCGCGTCGGAAGCCGGTTGGCTGAAGCGGATCGCCAGGCGATTTGGCCGTTGCTGTACGTACTGCCCGCGCGCGACAGCGCTCGAGCCCGTGAGCGCGTTCGTGACCGTCTGCTCGAACGTACCGCGAATCGTCTTGATCTTCGCCCACGCGGCGACCGCGCGGTCGATGGTGGCGTCCACAGACTGCGCCCCGAGCGGGGCGGCGCTGATGAGGACGGCGAGTGCCAGAGTCAATGGGCGCATGAGAGTGCTACACGCCGGCTGCCACGGCCGTTCCGGTTTGCGACGCAACAGACCGGCCGATCGCGCTGCCAATAGCGCGCAGCTCGTTGACGAGGCGAGCGAACTGATCCGGGTAGAGAGACTGGCCGCCATCCGAGAGCGCGCGGTCCGGCGTCGGGTGCACCTCGACGAGGATTCCATCGGCGCCGGCGGCGATCGCGGCCCGCGCCATCGGAATCACCTTGTCGCGCAGTCCAGTGCCGTGGCTCGGATCGGCGATCATCGGCAGGTGTGACAGACGCTGTACGATCGGAATGGCCGTGAGGTCGAACAGATTCCGGGTCATCGTATCGAAGCTCCGGATTCCGCGCTCGCACAGGATCACCTGGCCGTTGCCTTCGGCGAGGATGTACTCGGCGCTGAGCAAAAGGTCGGTGATCGTCGCCGCCATGCCGCGCTTGAGCAGCACGGGCTTGTCCATCCGGCCAACCGCGCGGAGGAGCGAGTAGTTCTGCATGTTCCGCGCGCCTATCTGAATGCAATCGGCGTACTCCGCGACGAGGTGCGCCCCTTCCTCGTCGAGAGCTTCCGTGACGATGGGCAGGCCTGTCTCCTGGCGGGCCAGCGCCAGCAGCTCCAGTCCCCGTTTGCCAAGCCCCTGGAACGAGTACGGCGAGCTGCGGGGCTTGAATGCGCCGCCGCGGAGGGCGCTGGCGCCCGCGGCGCGAACGGCTCGCGCGGCATTGACGATCTGCTCCTCCGACTCGACCGAGCATGGGCCGGCGACGATCACGACCTCCGAGCCGCCGAACGACACCCCCGGCCCGATCGTGACGACCGTATTCTCCTCTTTCCATTCGCGCGAGACCTGCTTGTACGGCTTGGTGACGTGGATCACCTCGGCCACGCCGGCGAGCGCCTCGACCCGCGAGCTGTCGACCCGCCCGTCGTTGCCGATGAGCCCGACCGTGGTACGCGTCCCGCCGGGCATGGGGCGCGCCGTGTAGCCCATCTCCTCTATCGTTTTCACGACGCGGTCGATCTCGGACTGCGTCGCGTGATTGTGCATGACGACCAGCATTACGACTCCTCGATGTCGAAGTACCACCCGTCGTGGGCGAGCGTGACGGGCCCAGCGTACCGCGCGGCGACCAGTGCCGGAATGTCGACCTGTTCGACGGGCGGATAGAAATGTGTCAGCGCCAGGTGCTTCGGCGCGGCCGCGGCGGCGAGCTCACCGCACTGCTCGGGCGTGAGATGCTCCGGAATCCGCATCTCTGCCGGCAGCGAGCACTCGCAGACGAGGAGATCGCACCCGTGTGCCCAGGTGGCCAGCGCGTCGGACGGTCCGGTGTCGCCCGTGTACACGATCCGGCGCCCGCCGCGCTCCATGGAATATGCCACGCTTTCGGCCGTGTGCGGAACGGGACAGCAATTGAGCCGCACGCCCCCCGGAAGTTCGATCGGTGAGTCAGGGGCAATCTCGCGCACGGTGAGCGGGAATCCCGGGGACGTGAGCCAGTCACCATAAGCCGCGGCGAGTCTGGCGAGGAGCGCCGCCGTGCCGACCGGACCGATGATCTCCACCGGCAGCGTACGGGCCGGCAAGAACCCGTACTTCCAGGCGAAGACGAGCGATGGCAGGTCGCCGTGGTGGTCGATGTGGAAGTGCGTGATCGCCACGTGGGTGATCGTTTGCCATGGCAGGCCACGCTCGGCGAGCCGGCGCGTGATGCCCGATCCGCAGTCGATCAGCAGGCGAAGCTCGCCCGTCTCGAGCAGGTATCCCGCACAGCTCCGCGCCGGCAGGAGCGAGATGGTTCCGGTGCCGAGCGTCGTGAAACGCACGATCATCGCCCGCGGAACACGATCTTCTTGCTCGACCGGACGCGGTCGGCCTCGAAGACCGCGATGTACACGCCCGGCGGCACGGGATGGCCGGCATCGTCCGTCCCGTCCCAGGACAGTCGGGCATCGCAGCCTCCGTTCGTGCTCACGCTCTGCCGCCCGTAGGCGCCGGAGTCGAGCTCCGCCGAGAGCACCCCCGGCACGATGCGCCTCACCGGGTGCAGACGCAGATCGTAGATCGTCAGCTTGACCGTGGAATGGTGCGCGAGATCGAACCAGAAGCAGGTGATCGGCTGCGAAGCGCCGCGACCGAAGGGATTTGGGAAATTCTGATAAAAAATGGTGGACGTTGGGCATTCGCTCGTCTGGATGACGAAGGTACCCGGGCTGTTGAGCGTGATCTCGTCCTGCGGAGGCCCGTTCACGGCGCGCGCGCGGACGCTCCATCGATACGACGTGCAGGCGTCGAGCGGCGTGGTGGGGACGAACGCGGTGTCGGAAAGATTGCGCTGCTGCAACTGACCGGTTGCGGTGTTGGTGATCGTGATCTGATACGACCACGGGCCCGGTGGAAGGGTGATGCCCGGGCTGCTCCACACGAACGGCGGCTGGCGTGAGAACAGGACGTCGTTGATCGTCCGCGTTGGACTGACCAGGCGCAGCCAGCTTCGGACCGGGAAGCTTCGCACGTTCTCCGTGACGCGCCCGAAGCGATCGACGATTCGGGCGCGGAAGTTCGCGACTTTGCGTTCGGGGAGCAGCGAATCGAGCGTGAACGTCGCCGACAGGTTGGGCGAGCTCCCCACGAAAACCGGTGCGCGAAATTGCGGCTCGAGCGCGACTTCGAGCGTGATCGTGTAGGGCCCAAGCTCCGTTGGACCAGGCGTGCCCTGCACGATGATGCTCGGTGCCGGCGAGATGCTGTCCTGAATCACGGCGAGCGACAGGTTCACTGACTGCGCGACGGCGGCGCGGGCGCCACCGACCGCGATCGCTCCGACGAACCCGAGCGCCGCGATGCGGCGCCGTGCCCTCATACCGTGGCTGCGAACGCGCCGTTGGTGGCCGCCGCGACGACTGCTTCGTCGACGGGCGGTGCGCCGCGCATCCGAACGCTCACGAGCGACGAGACGCCCGGCTCCTGCATCGTGACGCCGTACACCGCGTCGGCCGCCTCGGTCGTCGTGCGGGGATTGTGCGTGATGACGATGAACTGGGTCCGCGACTTGAATTGCGTCAGCATCCGAACGAACCGGCCGACGTTCGCGTCGTCCAGCGGCGCGTCGACCTCGTCGAGCAGGCAGAAGGGACTGGGCTTGGTGAGGAAGATGCCGAACAGCAGCGACAAGGCGACGAGCGCGCGTTCGCCGCTCGACAGCAAGTGAATCCGCTGCGTGCGCTTGCCGCGCGGCGACGCGTGAATCTCGATGTCGCAGTCGAGCGGCGCGTCCGGATTCTCGAGCCGCACGTCGCATTCACCGCCGCCGAACAGGGACATGAAGATCTGGCGGAAGTTCTCGCGCACCTGGGCGAAGGTCGACAGGAACAGCTCGCGCGCCGTCACGTCGATCTCGCGGATGGCCTGCAGCAACGACTGCTTGGCTTCGGCAAGATCGGCTCGCTGGTGCGTCAGGAAGTCCTGCCGCTTGAGCGTTTCCTCGTGCTCCTCGATCGCCAGGACGTTCACCGGCCCGAGTCGCTCCAGCTCCTGCCGCAGCGATTCGGTCTCGGCGCGCAGCGCTTCGTCGTCGAGATCGAGCGGCTCGACTTCGGATAACATTTCGTCGAGCGGGCGGCGCCACTCCGCCTCCAGGCGCTCGCGGATGGCGGTCCGGCGTCCGGCGAGCTCGGTGTGGCGAAGCTCCGCCTGGTGTAGCTCGTCGTGCCGGCTCTGCGCCTGACGGCGCGCCTCGTCCAGCGCGTGCTCGGCGGAGGTGAGCGCCTCATCCGCGTCACCCACCGCGCCTTCGGCGCGCGCGAGCCGCGCCTCGCCATCGGCGAGCGTCGCTTCGCGCGTCTGCAGATCGAGCTGCCAGGTGCTCATCTGCTCGGCCAGCGCCGAATCCGCCTGGGACAGATCGGAAAGCTCGGCCCGAAGCGCGTAAAGGCGCGCCGCCGCAGACTGCTGCTCCTCCTCGAGCCTGTGCTCGCGGTCTGCGGCCACCTGGACGCGCGCCTGAATCTGCGCCTCCTCGATCTGTGCCGCCGTGCGAGCCTCTCGTGCCTCTTCGTGCGCGTGCTCGGCCTGCGCGAGCTGTTCGCGCGCGCTCGCCACCCTCTCGGTTCGTTCGACGATCGAGTTCGACAGCGACAGCGCATCTTCGTCGAGCAGTGTGAGCTGCTCGGTGAGCTGACCGCTGCGCGCCGTCAGTCGCTGCGCAAGAGTCTCCGCTTCCTGAACTTCGCGGTCGGCGCGCTGGCGTCGGCGGTCCAATTCGCCCTGATGCTCCGCGGCGCGACGCGCATCTGTCTGTGCCGCTTCGAGGGCGCTCAACGTCGCGGCGAGGCGCGATTCGCCCTCCTGGACACCGGCGCGCGCGGCGTCGGCTGCCGCCATCGCTTGCTGGCGTGCTCGCTCGGTGGCCGTGAGCTCGACCCGCAGCGCGAAGAGCTCGGCGCGGCGGCGCAGTGGACCAGGACCACCGGTCGTTCCCGGCAGCCAGATCGCGCCACGCGCGTCGATGAACGCCGCGCCATCGTCCACCGATTGCACGTGTCCGAGCAGCGCGCGCACCCACGCGTGTCCCGGGCCCGCCGTTTCGACGCGATGCGACAGCGCTTCCTGCTCCTCGTCGGCGTGTCCCTGGCGCAGTGCGTCCAGGGGAAGCAGGAGCAGCGGTCCGGGGTTGGCTGACGCGTGCCAGGCCCGGACGGCATCGGCCACGGCGCGGTCACGTACGAGTACCGCGTGCACCGTGGCGCCGAGAAAGCGCTCCACGAGCAAAGCGGACGACTGATCGGCGCTGACGAAATCGCTCAACGGCCCGAGCACGGCATCGTCGCCGAACTGCTCGCGCTCGCGGAGCAGACGCGCGGCCGCGGGCGCCAGGCCCACGCGCTCGCGCTCCAGCGCGTCGAGGGCGTTGACCCTGCCTTGCAGCGAAGCGTGCGCCTCATCGGCGCGGAACAGCTCCGCGCGCGCGTTCGCTTCATGCTCGCGAGCGTCGCGGTCGGCGGCGCGCGCCGCGTCGACCGCCACCGCCGCGGCGTCGGCGCGCAAGCGTGACTCGGCGAGGGCGATCGACGCGGTCTCGATCTCACGCTGAATCTGCGCGAACGCATCGGCGAGCTGCCCGCGCTCTTCGGCGAGCTGCTCGAGACGCTGCGAGAGCTCCTCGTTCTCGCGGCGGGCGCGGTCGCGATCGATGTCGATGCGGCGGGCACGATCCTGCAGTTCGCGCTGCTGCCGCTCGGCATCCTCGAGCGCGGCGCGAGATCGCGCGACAGCCTGCCGCGTCTCATCCTCGCGGCGCTGGCGCTCGGCGAGCGTCGCGCTCGCCGTGTCCAGCTGCGCCTGGAGTGCGTCGCGCTCGCTGGTCAGCTGCTCGCGGTCCACTGAGATGCGAACGCCCAGCGCCTCGCCCTCGTTCGCCTCGAGCTCGGCGCGCTGCCGCCGCGCGAGCGCGTTCCGCTGGCGCTCTTCCGCCACGGCCATCTCGGCCCGGATCTGCTGCACCTGTTCGCGCTGCGTCGACACGAGGCGCAGCAGCTCGGTGCGTTGCGCTTCGGCCGCGGCGCGTGCGCCGTGTGCCGCGTCGCGCGCCTGCTCGGCGGCGCTCACCGAGCGGTCGCGCTCCGGCGCGCTCTCGCGCAGTTCGACGACACGCTGGTCGAGCCGCGCGAGCTCGTCGCTCCACGCTTCCATCTCGCGCTTGGCGAGCGCCAGTTCGACCGTGAACCGCCGCGCCATGAGCTCGGCGTGGCGCTCGGCCCGCCGGCGCTGGCGCGCGAGCGAACGCACCTGACTCTGGACCTCGTTGATCAAGTCGTCGAGCCGCTGCAGGTCGACCGTCGTTTCCTCGAGCCGCCGCTCGGCCGTCCGCCGCCGATCGCGGTAGAGACCGACGCCCGCGGCTTCCTCGAACAGCTCGCGGCGGTCGTCCGGGCGGTCCGAGAGCAGGGCGTCGATCATCTTGCTTTCGATGACGACGCCGGTGTCGGCGCCGAGGCCCGTGCCGCGCAGCAAATCGGAGATGTCGCGCAGTCGGCAGGCCGAGCGATTGAGGAAATACTCACTTTCGCCGGATCGCGACAGGCGGCGCGTGATCACCACTTCCTGGAACGCGACGGGCAGCGTCCCGTCTTCGTTCGAGAAGTGCAGGGAGACCTCGGCAACGTTCACGGCGCGGCGCGCCGACGAACCCTGGAAGATCACCTCTTCCATTTTGGCGCCGCGGAGGAGTCGCGCGCGCTGCTCGCCGAGTACCCACCGCACCGCGTCCGAGACGTTCGATTTGCCGCACCCGTTCGGCCCCACGATCGCCGTCACCCCGGTGTTGAAACTCATGTCCGTGGCGTCGGCGAACGATTTGAAGCCTTGCATCTCGAGCTTGGTCAGCCGCACTAGAACGTTCTCCCTTTGCGATACACGAGCGCTGGCATGGGGCCGGGCGCTCGAATGGAAGCCGCGTACAGTTTTGCCTGGTCCACCGACGCGAATG
>DATISA010000172.1:0-4706 GCA_035469245.1 Gemmatimonadaceae bacterium | reverse complement strand
GGTTGCCACGCCGTACTATCTCATCGACGAGTCGCGACTGTTGCCGAACCTGGAGCGAATCGCGCTGCTTCGCGAGCGCTCCGGCGCCCGGTGCGTGCTGGCGCTGAAATGCTTTTCGACCTGGTCGGTGTTCGACCTCATGCGCCCGTATCTCGACGGCACGACCTCGAGCTCGCTCTACGAGGCTCGGCTCGGAGCTGAACGATTCGGCAAAGAGGTGCATGCCTACAGCGTCGCGTTCAGCGACGAAGAGTTCGATCAGGTTCGCGCGTGCGCCACGAAGATCATCTTCAACTCCGTGCCGCAACTGGAGCGATTCCGAGCGCGCGCTCGCGGCGTCCCGGTCGGACTTCGCATCAATCCTGGCGTGTCGTACTCGCACTACACGCTAGCCGACCCGGCGCGGCCCCACTCACGACTCGGCGAAACGGAGCGCGCGGCCATCCAGCGAGTGGCGTCCGACCTCACGGGCGCGATGTTCCACTGCAATTGCGAGAACGACGATCTCGACGCCTTTCGCTCCATCCTCGAGACGATCGCTCGCGAGTTCGGCGAGCTCCTCTCGACGCTCGAGTGGGTGAGTCTCGGCGGCGGCATTTCCTTCACGAGGCCGGGATATCCATTCGACGCCTTCGCGCAGACGCTCGCCGATTTCGCCGCGCGGTTCGACGTCGATGTGTACCTCGAGCCCGGCGACGCGGTCGTGGCGGGTGCGGGCTTTCTCGTGACGCGCGTTCTCGACGTCGTGCACAACGAGGCCGACATCGCGATCGTCGACGCGGGCGTCGAGCCGCACATGCTGGACATGCTCGTATACGACATCGAGGCGAAGCTGGAGGCCGACCGCCCGAGCGGGGACGGCTACCGGTACACCGTCGCCGGCAGAACATGTCTCGCCGGCGACGTCTTCGGGACGTATCAGTTTTCCGAGCCGCTTCGGGTGGGGAGTCTCGTGACATTCGGCGAGTCCGCCGCGTACACGATCGTGAAGAAGAACTGGTTCAACGGCCTGCCAATGCCGTCGATCGTCGTTCGGCGGCTGAACGGAGAGCTCGATGTCGTGCGGCGGTTCGGCTATGACGATTTCGTGAATTCACTCTGAGCCGCTTCAGCCGGCGGGCATGCGCGCCATCGCGAATTGCACGATCCGCGCGGCCATCGCGCCGTAGTCCAATCCGATCGCTTTGGCGCCGGCCAGCACGACAGATTCGGGATCGAGCTCCGGGTTGGCGTTGACATCGAGGATCTGAGGCTCGTCGCCGAGCATGCGCATGTCGAAGCGCGCGTAATCCCGAAGACCGAATGCCTGATAGGCCGCGACGGCCACTTCCTGGATTCGTTCGCGCCAATCCGGCCGGTCGTACGGCGCCGGGCATGGCATCGTGATCTCGCGGTAGCCGCGCGACTGCCGTTCGATCTTCCACTCGCGCGTGTGCAGCCGATCGGCCGGGTCGGTGAACGTCGAGAACACGATCTCGCTTGGCGGCAGCGCTTCTGGCGCGTCGTTGCCCCATACGGCAACCTGGAACTCGCGCGTGTCCAGGAACGGCTCCACCAGCGCCTCGTCGTCGTACAGTCGACGCAGGTCGTCGATGCGTTGGCCAAGCTGCGCCGCGGTCCACACCACGGATTCCCGATCGATGCCGACGCTGGCGTGTTGATTCGCGCCCTTGACGATGGCCGGAAAAACCGACCAGCCGGCGGTGTCGTTCACGGTGGCGCACACGCGCCAGGGCAGCGTCGGCAAACCCGCCGCACAAAGTCGCTCCTTCACGAAGGGCCGGCTCTGCGTGCGCCGGAGCACGTCGGGTGTCGAACCCGTGTACGCGAATCCCCGGCGCTCGATGTCCTCGGCGACCTCGGCCTCGCTCCAGGGGCGTCCCGCCATCTCCTCGCCCCAGTTCCAGACGAGCCACTCGCCGGGGTCGAACGGGTCGAGGCAGGACAGGTCTACAAAGTACTTGAATGCACGAATGGTGAATCCCCGCGCGACGAGGCCGTCCAGCAGCAGGTGCCACATCTCGTCGGCGTAGCCCTTGTCCAGCTCCGGCCAATCGGGGTTCTCGTTGCCGATGACCAGGATCCCGGGCGTCCGTTCGCCGCGCGCCGGTGCCTGCCTCACGCGGTGAGCGGCTCGTTCGGGTCCCCGATCTCCAGCGTTTCTACCTGCCAGGGCAGTCCCTGTCGCGCGACTTCGGCCAGAAACGGCTCCGGCGGAAACTGCTCGACATTGTAGACGCCAGGCCCTCGCCAATGCCCCTGGAGCACCATCATCGCGCCCGTCACGGCCGGAACCCCCGTCGTGTACGACACCGCCTGAGCGCCGACTTCCTGATACGTGCGCTCGTGGTCGCACACGTTGTAGATGACGATCTTCTTCGGGTGGCCGTCCTTGTGCCCCTGTATGATCGCGCCGATCGATGTTCGCCCCGTGTAGCCCTCGGCGAGCGACGATGGCTCGGGCAGCAGCGCCTTGAGGAACTGCAGCGGGACGATCTTGCTACCCTGGAACTCGACCGGATCGATTCGGGTGAGTCCCACGTTCTGCAGGACCTCGAGGTGCTTGATGTAGTTGTCGGAAAAGGTCATCCAAAATCGGATCCGCTCGAGACCGGGGATGTAGCGAACGAGCGATTCTTCTTCTTCGTGATAGATCAGGTATGCCTTGCGGGGCCCAACCCCGGGAAAGTCGATGGTTCGCGAGATACTGAGCGGATCGAGTTCGACCCATCGCCCGCATTCCCAGTACCGGCCGCGCTGGGTGACTTCGCGAAGATTGATTTCCGGATTGAAGTTCGTGGCGAACGCCTTGCCATGGCTGCCGTCGTTGCAGTCGATGATGTCGATGAACTGGATCTGGTCGAACAGCCGATCTCGCGCATAGGCGCAATAGACGCTGATCACGCCAGGGTCGAAACCGCACCCCAGCACACCGGTGATTCCGCGCGCCCGATACCGCTCGTGATACGGCCATTGCCAGGCGTACGTGAACTTCGCCTCGTCGCGCGGTTCGTAGTTGGCCGTGTCGAGATAATGGACGCCCGTCTCGAGACACGCGTCCATGATCGGCAGGTCCTGATATGGCAATGCGAGATTGAGCACGATGTCGGGGCGTACGCGCTCGATCAGCGCGACGACCTCGCGTGGATCGTCCGCGTCGACCTCGGATATGGCGATCTGCGACGTACACTCGCGTTGAACGCGCTCGCATTTGGCGATCGTGCGCGACGCCAGGTGGACGTCAGTGAAGACGTCGCGGTTCATGGCACACTTCTTGGCCGCGACGCTGCCAGCCGCACCCGCACCGATGATCAAGGCCTTCCCCACTCGCCCCCCGGCTGGGAAATCGCTTGAACATGGCACAAGAAATTGACCTCCACCACCGATGGCTGCTTCATCTGGAGCGCATTACCTTATTGGCCTTCATTCGCCCTCTTCCCGCCCCTCCCTCCGTCTTCGATGGCTGCGGCAGTCGACACGCGCAGCTGCCACCACTGAATCGCTCGCGCACCCGTCGTGTCGGACCGATCACTTCCCGCCATCGCGCCGCGGCAACTCGGGGCCTATTTCGGTCTCTTGTTGTTGACGCTGGGCCTCGCCGAACCAACGGGCCTGGTGAATTTGCCGTTGCTCTTCTGGCTGAAGGACGGGCTGCACATGAAGCCCGAATCGATCGCGGTATTCGAGGCCGTGGCTCTCGCACCCGGATACTTCGTCTTCGTGTTCGGGTTCATGCGCGACCGTTGGAAGCCGTTCGGCGGAAGCGATCGTGGCTACTTCATCCTCACCGCGCCGCTGGCGATCGCCGTCTATTGCCTGCTGCCTGCGACCAACATGAGCTGGTCGCTCCTCCTCGTCGGCATGCTGGCCCTCGTGATCGCGTTCGAGTCGCTCGGGGCCACCACCGAGGCGCTGATGACGACCGCGGCGCAGCGCCTCGTCATGCCAGGGCGACTGAGCGCCGTTTCGGAGCTCGGGGAGATGCTGCCGAGCGTGGCATCCATGCTCATTGGCGGCTGGCTTGCGATCCACGCGGGCTTGCGCGTGTCATTACTGCTCGGCGCAACGCTCACGTTGTTCCTGCTGGTGCAGTCGCTGGCCGCGCCGCCCATCGTGTTCGCATCGAGGCTGGCGACGGAGCGGGAGGGCAACGGCCAGGCGCTGCGACGCCTCATGCGGCATCCGGGATTGTGGCCGGTGCTCGCCATTCTGCTCGTGTGGAACTTCTCGCCCGGCTGGGGAACGCCGCTGCTGTTCTTCCTCTCCGACCGCGTGAAGCTCTCGCCCGAAGTGTTTGGTGCCGTGCGCGCGGCGTGGTTCGCGAGCAGCGCCCTCGCCGCGTTCGTCTACGCGTTCATGTGCCGCCGTTGGCCGCTGCGGCGCACGCTGTTCTGGTCCGTCGCCCTGAACATCCTTCCCGGGTTCCTCATTCTCCTCGCCCATACGGGCGCGGCGGCAATCGGCGCCGCGGTCATCATCGGGATGCTCCTCGGGGTCGGCAACATCGCGCTGTTCGATCTGCTGCGGCGCGCGTGCCCGACGGATCTCGAAGGCAGCGGCACGATGCTCGGCTACTCCGTGTTCGCGATCGGCGGCGCCGCCGGCGATCTGGCGGGGGCGTTCCTGTACGAGCGCGTCGGCTTCACCACGTGCCTCGTGATCGACGCCGTGACGACGGCGGCGATCCTCCCCGTCGTCCTCATGCT
>DATISA010000171.1:0-15876 GCA_035469245.1 Gemmatimonadaceae bacterium | reverse complement strand
AAGGAGGAGCTCTCTCTCTTTCACATTGCGCGTCATCTCCGCCGCGCGCTCGAACTCGGCGCGCGCTTCTGCTCGCCGGCCGAGTTTCTCCAGCAGATCGCCGCGTACGCTCGGCAGCAGGTGGTATGCCTTGAGCGACGGCTCATCGGCGAGCGAGTCGGCGATCGCCAGTCCCGCGTCCGCTCCGAACGCCATCGCCACCGCCACCGCGCGATTGAGCTCGATGATGGGCGACGGCACGAGCGCTCCCAACTCGTCGTAGAGCGCCGCGATGCGAGCCCAATCGGTTTCGTCCGCCGTGCGCGCGCGCGCGTGGCACGCGGCGATCGCCGCCTGCAACGTGTAGTAGCCATGCGTACCGCTCAACTGCTCTGAGCGCGCGAGGGCCGCCAGCCCTCGGCGCACGAGCACCCAGTCCCACCGCGCGCGATCCTGATCGAGCAACAACACGGGCTCTCCTGACGGACCAATGCGCGCGCGCAGTCGCGACGCCTGGATCTCCATGAGCGCCACGAGGCCATGCACCTCGGCTTCCGTCGGCGCGAGTCCGGCGAGCACACGGCCGAGCCGCAGCGCCTCCTCGCAGAGCGCGGGACGCGCCCAGTCGTCACCCGCGGTTGCCGCGTAGCCCTCGTTGAAGATCAGGTAGATCACCTCGAGCACGGACGCCATACGCGCCTGGAGCTCGTCGCCGCGCGGCACCTCGAACGGAACTTGTTTCTCGGTGAGCGTGCGCTTGGCGCGCACGATCCGCTGCGCGATCGTCGGCTCCGGCGCGAGGAACGCGCGCGCGATCTCGTCGGTGGTGAGTCCGCCGAGAAGGCGCAGGGTGAGCGCGACGCGCGCTTCGGTCGACAGCACCGGGTGGCAGGTCATGAAGATCAGCCGCAGCAGGTCGTCGCCGATGTGATCGTCGATCGCGGCGTCGAGATCCGGCGCCGCGCGCTCGAGCTGGGCCTCGAACTCGACGCCTATTTCGGGATGCTTGCGTTCCTGCATCTTGGACCGGCGGAGCATGTCGATCCCGCGGCGCTTGGCGGCGGTCATGAGCCACGCACCCGGATTGTCCGGCACCCCCGACCTGGGCCACTGCTCGAGCGCCGCGACGAGCGCGTCCTGCGCGAGATCCTCGGCGAGGCCGACGTCGCGCACCATCCGAGTCAAGCCAGCGATGAGCTTGGCGGACTCGATGCGCCAGACGGTTTCGATGGCGTGATGCGGGTCGGTCGCGGGCATGAGGCAAATCACGCCGCGCGGAGGAGGGTCGGCAAGGGGGACGGCGAACGGCTGGGCCTTTCGCGGGGGCTAGTGAATCGCGCCGGTCAGGGAGGGCATGACTGGCGGCCTGGTGGGTTGCGCCGGTCAGGGAGGGCATAGGTGGTGAGATGGTGAGTGCGGGAGCTGCGAGGGCCCACCTTAACAGCCACGTCTGCCGCAGTTCGCAGTCCGGGGCGCATCACAGCCACCTCGGCCCGTGTCTCGCATCTCCCGCACTCACAGTCTCAGTCCTAAGCACTCCCTGACCGGCGCAACACAGCAACCGCCACCGACGCGCCTAAAAAAAGGGTCAGAGTCGAATTAGCGCCACGCTAATTCGACTCTGACCCTTTTTAATCATTTCACCTCACCCCTACTTCGGAATTCCTTTCGTGATCCTCTCCGCATTCTCGTAGTACACCTTCTTCAACACCGAATCCGGCAGCCCGATTCCGTACAGTTTCCAGAATGCGTGGTACGGGCGGTAGTAGTCGAAGTAGTCGTCGTTCGTCTCGAAGACGCGCCAGTAGTAGGGGTACTCCTCTGGCTGGAAGGAGTCTTTGCCGAAGAGGATGCGGTCCTGGTACTTGATGAAGAAGTCGTGCGCCGCGCGCGGCTGGCGGCCGATGTCGTAGAGCACCGCGCCGACCTCCGTATACAGATTCGGCATCGCGTCGAGCATCTTGGCGAGCCGCGGCAGGTTGTTCGCGTGCCAGCCCATGTGCGCCGCGACGAAGGTCGTCTTCGGATGGTGGCGAAACAGGCTGTCGCGTTCCGTCATCAGCTCCTCGAAGCTCGGGAACTGATCCTTGGGGTAGCGACGGTCGCCAAAGAGCGACAGCTCGAGCCAGCGCTCGTTCGTGTAGTCGATGGGCTCGAAGAATTCCTGCGGGTCCGCGGTGTGGATGAACACCGGAATGCCGAGCCGCGCGCACTCGTCCCAGATCGGATCGAGCGCCGGGTCGTCGATCCTGAGCCGCGACCCGTCGGGCTTTTTGGTAAACAAGCCGAGGCCTTTCCCGATCTCGCCCACGCCCACCGCGCCCGCCGCGATGTCGGCATCGAGCTGCTTGACCGCCTGCTCGGCCCATCCAGGTCCGACGTTCCGGAAATTGATTCCGGCCAGCACGCGCACGCGATCCTTCATCTTCTCCGACGCACGGATGTTGGCGATGGTCGTCTTGAGCCGATCACCCGAACTGTTGTCGGCCGAGATCATCATGCGGACGTTGAGGCTGTCGAGAGCCGCGCCGAGTTGCGCGAGTCCTTCGGCGGAGCCGAGCAATCCTTGCGGATGTCCGTGAAAGTCGATCGCCGGATATTTCGCGCGCGGCACCAGGTGCGTCGCAGTGATCAGCGTGGAACGCGGGCGATAGTCGAGGATGCTCGGGGCGGGGAATTCCGGCGCCATGCACCGTCGCGGCCGGATCTCCGTCTGTCCGGGCGGGCACGTCTCACCTTCCTGGATCGGCGTACCGCGACCACCGCCGCGCTGGGCGGTGGCAGTGCCGGACAGGATGAGAGTGGCGGTGAGGGCAAGGACGGCTTGCGAGCGGGGCATTCGGGCTCCGGTTGCTGGGGGGATCATCCAGACAGCAATTAACCGGAGAGTCGGGCGGAGAGAAGGGGGGTTCGGCCGGCCAAGACACGGAACGGCGGGGATTGCGACCCAGCGGGATCTATGCGCAGGTCAGGGAGTGCTTAGGACTGAGACTGTGAGTGCGGGAGACGCGAGACACGGGCCGAGGTGGCTGCCGTGCGCCGCGGACTGCGAACTGCAAACTGCGGCAGACGTGGCCGTTAAGGTGGGCCCTCGCAGCTCCCGCACTCACCATCTCACCGCCTATGCCCTCCCTGACCGGCGCGATTGACTAGCCCCCTCGACACACCCGCAGTTCGCCTTTTCATTCCGCCCTCAACGCCACAGCCGGATCGACCTTGGCCGCCCGTACCGCCGGCAACCAGCACGCTCCCACTCCAACCGCCGCGATGATCAACGCCACGCTCCCCAAGGTCGCCGGATCGTGCGGCGCTACGCCGAACAACAACCCCTGCATCAACCGCGACCCCGCCCACGCACCGATCACTCCGACCGCGAGCCCTGCGCCGAGCAGGACGCCGCCTTCGCCGAGCACCATCCGGTGCACGCGTGACGCATCGGCGCCGAGGCTCATGCGGATTCCGATCTCCGCCGTGCGCGAGCTGACCGAGAATGCGAGCACGCCCGCGATGCCGACCATCGCGATGATCATCGCCAGCGCGCCGAACGCCGCGATGAAGAAGGCGTTGAGCCGGCGTGGCGCCACGGTCGCGTCGCGGACCTGCTCGAGCGTCGCCACGTTCTCGATGATCTGCCGCGGGTAGAGCTCGCGGATGGCGCGAATCGCCGCCGGCTGGAGCAGCTCGGGATTCGACTTCGTGCGAACGACCAGCGCGCCGACGAAGATCTCCTCCTGCGCGAACGGCTGGAACATCGTCGGCGTGGGGTCGGCGTCGAGGCCGGCGTCGCGCGTGTCGCCCACGACGCCAACCACCGTGCGCCAGTCGCCCGTCACCGGGATGAACTTGAGCACTTCGCCCGTCCAGGCCACGCGCTGGCCGATCGGGTTGCGATCGCCGAACAGCCGCTTGGCGAATGCCTTGTTGATGATCACCACGCGCTGCGATCCGGCGCGGTCGGTCGTCGTGAACTCGCGGCCCGACAGCAGCGGAATGCCCGACGCGCGGAAATAGCCTGGGTCGGCCGTCTTGTACGTGGCGCGCGGCGTCGCTTCGCCCGGTGCGAGCGGACGACCTTCGGCCTTCACCTCGAGCACGAATATCGTGTTCTTGAGCGGCACGTTCGAGCCGACCGACGCGACTTCCACACCGGGAATCGCCGCGATGCGATCGCGCATTCGCTCGTACATCGCGAGCTTTTCCGGCGACTGGATCGTGTTCGTCTCGATCGGGACTTCCATCGTCAGCACATTGCTCGCGTTCACGCCGGTCTCCACCGACTGCAGCTTGGAGAGCGTGCGCACGAGCAGGCCGGCGGCCGTGAGCAGCACCATGCACACCGCGAGCTGCGCGACGACGAGCGCGTTCTGCAGACGATTGCGTCCACGTCCCGCCGTCGTGCGTCGTCCCGCCGCGGCGAGCGGCGCGGCCAGATCGCGTGTGGCGCCGATGTTGGGCACGAACGAGAGCGCGATCGCGGCGGCGATGCTCGTGGCGAGTCCCACCGCCAGCACGACGCCGTCCACCCGAATCTCGTCGGCGCGCGTCGTGAGCTGTGCCGCGAAGGCGATCAGCATCTTGAGCCCGGCGAACGCCACGAGCACGCCGAGCACGCCGCCGATCAGTGCGAGCGTCAGATTCTCGACGAGGAGGAGCGTGCGCAGCCGCCACGTCCCGGCGCCGAGCGCCGCGCGCACGAGCATCTCGCGCTCGCGGCCAACGCCGCGCATGAGCGTGAGGTTGGCGACATTGGCGCAGGCGATGAGCAGCACGAAGCTCGCCGCGCCCATGAGCAGCCACAGTGTGAGCGACGCGCGCTCGTTGAGCGCCGCGCGGAGCGGCGACAGCGTGATCGCGTAGCGGCTCGCGGCCTCGTAGGCCTCCGGATGGTCGCGATACACGTTCGTCGACAGTCGCGCGATCTCGGCGCGGGCCTGATCGACCGTGGCGCCGGGCGCGAGCCGGCCGAATACCTCCGTCATGCGGTGGGTGCGCCCCTGCTTCATCGTCGCGCTCAGATGGTGCGGGCTCGTCACCATGTTCACGTAGAGGTCCGTCTTGGTCGGATACTGCGGCGCGCGCTGCGCCACCCCGATGATGGTCGAGACCATGTCGTTGATGCGGACGGTGTGACCGATGATCTTGGGATCGCCGCCGAAGTGATCCATCCAGAACGCGTGCGACAGCACGGCGACCGGTGGGGCAGCGGGGCCGTCGTCGTGCTCGTTGGTCACGCGTCCGAGTGCGGCGGGGACACCCATGACGTGGAAGTAATTTCCGCTGATCACGCCGGCCTGGGTGTGCACCGGGTCGTCGTCGCCGTTGACCAGCGTGAACGTCATCTGCGAGAACTCGGCGATGGCCTCGAGCGACTTGGCGCCCGCGCGGTAGTCCGTGATCTCGGGAACGGAGAAAGCCACGTTCTGCTGCCCCGCGCCCGGCGCCGACTGGCGCAGATACACGAGCCGCTCGCCGTCCTGGTTGGGCAGCGGCCGAAGGAGCGTGCCGCGCAGCAGCGTGAACATCGCGGTGTTGGCGCCGATGCCAAGCGCGAGCGTCGCGATGACGGCAATCGCGAATCCGCGGGCCCGGCCAAGGCTACGAAGCGCGCGACGGAAGTCGGAGAGCATAGGTTTCCAGGTTGGGCGTGGATTGTGGGCTAACGGCTCGGCTTGCGGCTGACGGCGCTCGGCTTGGCTCACGGCTGACAGCTGACGGCTCGAGCTGGCGGCTAATGGCTGACGGCTAGAGCTGACGGCTGACGGCTTGGCTGACGGCTGTCTTCGAGCCCTCTAGGCCTCGAGCCCTCTAGCCCTCGAGTCCCTCGAGCCCTTCGAGTTCGCCGCGATCTGTTCGCCGATCCGCCGCTCCTGCTCCCGCAACTCCGGCGTGAACTCGGCGCCGAAATCCTCGGCCTCGAAGACCTGGCGGATCTCGAGCTCCGATTCGCCAGGCAT
The DNA here is from genome assembly GCA_035469245.1 of Gemmatimonadaceae bacterium. Lineage (GTDB taxonomy): Bacteria > Gemmatimonadota > Gemmatimonadetes > Gemmatimonadales > Gemmatimonadaceae > JAQBQB01. The sequence goes on along the minus strand of DATISA010000171.1, from coordinate 9,943 downwards.
CGGGTTCGGGCACCGCTTCGCCCACTCGATCGCCTCGTCGAGCGACTTGCACTGCCACAGCCAAAAGCCCGCAATCAGCTCTTTGGTCTCCGAGAACGGGCCATCGATCACGGTCCGCTTGGGCCCGCTGAACCTTATGCGCGCGCCCTTCGAGCTCGGCTGCAGGCCATCGCCGGCCAGCATGATCCCGGCCTTCACCAGCTCCTCGTTGTACTTGCCCATCGCGGCCAGCAGCTCCGTGCTCGGCAGCACGCCGGCCTCGGAATCTTTCGTCGCCTTGACGATCACCATGAATCGCATTGGAAGCTCCTTTTCGGGGTCAGTCAGGTGGTTCATGGGTACGTCGAACGGGACCCCGCGAAATCGACACCACGTCCCGTCAATTGCTGGCCACCTTCTCCTTGGCCCCCTTGAGCTTGCTGTCGTACCAGGCCAGAACCCGCTTCCACATGTCCAGGAAGTCGTCCGCGGTGGCGGTGCCGGCGCCGTGCCCGCCGTTCATGTAGTTCACCCACACCACCTCTTTTCCAAGCCGCCGGAGCGCGTAGTACATCTCCCGGGTGTTGTCGGCCGGCACGTTCGAGTCCTGCGCGCCGGTCACAAGCATCAGCGGCGTCGTGATGCGGTCGGCGAACAGCACGGCCGAGTGCTGGATGTATTTCTGCGGCTGCTCCCACATCGTCGCGCCAATACGATCCTGCGTCTTCTCGGCGGCGTTCACGTTGCGCACGCCGAGTCGCGGGCTGTCGGTGTAGAAGCTGATCAGATCGACCTTGCCCGAGATGTTCACCGCGGCCTTGAATCGCTTGGTCTGCGTGACGAGCAGGTTCGTCGCGTAGCCACCGTAGCTCGTGCCCTGGACGCCGAGCCGCGCCGAATCGGCCACGCCGAGCTCGATCAGCTTGTTCGCGGCCGCGGTCACGCCCTTGAGCCACGCTTCGCCGGGGAAGCCGATGTCGAAGTCGACCGATGGCTGCACGACGACGTAGCCGTGTCCGGCTAGCAGCTCGAGCTGCGGATTGAACGTGTCGTCGAAGAAGTCTTCATAGATGTTGAATATCGTCGGATAGGCTTTGCCCTTCTGATAGTCCGGCGGGTAGTAGACGACCGCGTACTTCTCGTGCCCGTCGGCGTCGAGGTACGACAGCAGGTCCGTAGCGCCGAGTTGTTTGGAGGCGAGCTGTGGGTTGCTCTCGACCACGCGCTTGAGGTCTTTCAGATCGGCGTCCGCCACGTACACGTCCGCCGGCCGGTTGCCGTTCGCGATCGACAGCACGGCGGTCTTGCCGTCCTTGGAGAGCCGCATCCCGGAGTAAAGGCGACCGTCCTTCAGCAACGTATCGAGCCGCTTGGCCGCGCGGTCGTACCGCAGAAAGCCGCGGTCCCATTTCTTCCTCGATGCGGCGGTCAGGTAAATCCGCGTTCCGTCGTTGGTCCACGCGGCGAACGACACGCGCGGGCTCGTCGCGCTCGAGTCGTCGGTCGTCGCCACCTGATCGCGCGCGCCCGACGCGAGGTCAACGAGCCACAGCCCTTCGCGATTCGACACGAGCACCGCGCCGCCGGGTGGACTGTATCGCACGACGGAGAATCGCTCGCGGGCCAGTCGCTCGCGCGCGGCCTTGGTCGTATCCGGCGTCTCGCCGCGCTTTGGCTCCGCGGGTCCGAGGATCTGCTTCGCTTCCTTGTCGTCGATCGACCCGGCGTACACCCGTCCTTCCTTGGAGTACGCGTAGTGGCGGCCGTCCTCGGCCCACACGAGCTGCATGCCCTTGGTCGTGGCGTAGAGCACGCGATCGGAGGTGTCACGCGCGGACTTCAGGCGCAGCGCCGTCTCGACGCCAAAGGTCGTGTAGTCGGTCTTCTTCTGAACGTCGCGATTGTACGTCAGCGCGCTCCCGTCCTCGAGGAGCGTGTAGCTCGTCACTCGAGCTTCGGGCACCAGCTCGCGGAGCTGATTCGTCCGCGGATCGAACGAGACGACGCTCCGCACGTTGGCCATCCGCCGCACGTCGTCCCACGCGAGAAATGGATCGACGCTCGACTGCACGAACACCGGACCCGCGGTCATCGTCGCGAACGTCGCGCGCGCCTTGTTGCGCCAGTCGGCGGTGTGAACGGCGAAGACGAGCGACGACCCGTCGGGCGTCCAGCGAATGTCGCTGTTCTCGGCGACGTACTTGCCCGCCGGGAGATGGCTCACCGTGAGCTTGCCTGTCGTACGATCCCATATCGCCGGCTCGTACACGTCGCCGTTGAAAGCGAGCATGGCGAGCCGCCGTCCGTCGGGCGACCACTTTGGCGCGCGCACCGGACGCTTGTCGGGAAACACGGCCTGCGTCGTTCCGGTCCGCGTGTCGATCACGACCAACCGCACGGGCACGTCGCGCACGTAGGTGGGATCGCCATCGTGGCGATAGTCCTGCCCATACGAGTCGCGACGAACGGTCGTGGAGACGGCGAGCCAACGGCCGTCATCGCTCAGGTCCGACACGGACGCGTTGACGATGTCGAGGGCGTCTTGTGGTGTGAAGTACGACGGCGCCGAGCGGCCTGCTTGAGCGATTGCGGTAGAGGCGGGAATGACCGCGAATGCGGCGGCGAGCAGGGCGGAGCGGGGACGGGTGCGCATGAGGCCTGGGGTTGGGACGCAATCATTCTGGTGCGTTTGAGGGCGGACGGCAAACGGCGGACTGCCTCGGGTGGCGTCGGCTCGGCGGAAAGAGGTCAAGACGGGCCCGACGACAGACGGCCGACATCCGACATCAGATGGCAGACTGTGACGCCAGATTGCGGCGTTGAAACGATAAAAAGGGTCAGAGTCGAATTAGCGGGGGCGCTAATTCGACTCTGACCCTTTTTACGAGCGTTGACCGGTACCGCTCAACGCCCAACGCCCTTGTCTGATGTCGGAGGTCGGATGTCTGCCGTCAGTCGTCGGGTGGCGCCCCGAAAGCAGCCACGCGTCCAATTGCCAGCCCGAGGCCGTCCGCCGCCGAGCTGCCGAGCTGCCGAGCAGCCGAGTGGCCGAGCCGCCGAGCAGCCCTCCGGAGCCCTTCTCGAGCCCGGGTGTATCCACACGGTACAGACCTTGTACGAATTGCATGTCCCCGGCGCGGGAGGCACATTCTTCCGTCCGCTTCCGTCAGGATTTCCAATGCCTCTTTCCAGACGCACGCGTCCCTGGTTCTACGGCGCGCTTCCCTTTGCCGCGCTGCTCATGACTGGCGCGATGCCCGCGGCGCCGAGCCCCAAGCTCGTCGTGCTCATTACCGTCGACCAGATGCGGTACGACTATCTCGAACGGTACGCCAGCCAGTACCAGGGTGGGCTGGCGCGGCTGCTCAAGGGCGGCGCGGTGTATAGCGACGCTTTCCAGGATCACGCCAATGCCGAGACGGCGCCGGGTCATGCGACCATCGGGTCGGGGCGCGAGCCGTACAGCACGGGGATCGTGCTCAATGCCATCGGTGTGCCCGATTCGCGCGCGCCGCTCATCGGCGGCGGCGGTCCCGGGGCGTCGCCGTTCCGATTCCGCGGCACCACGCTGTTCGACTGGATGAAGGCCAGGGACGGGCGGTCGCGCGCGCTCTCGGTCTCGCGCAAGGACCGGGGCGCCATTCTGCCGATCGGCAAGTCGAAGGAGAGCGTCTACTGGTATGCGGCCGACGGACGGTTCACGACGAGCAAATATTACGCGGACACGCTGCCGGCGTGGGTGCTGAACTTCAACGTGTGGCGCTATCCGCAGCGCTATGCCGGAAAGGTCTGGGAGCCGCTCCTGCCCTTGGCCGACTATCCGGAGCCCGACACCGTCGCGATCGAGGACCTGGGCCGCGAGCCGGCATTTCCGCACAAGCTCTCGGCAGACTCGGTGCAGGCGGCGCGCGACATCATCGCCTTTCCGTGGATGGACGACATCACGGTCCAGTTCGCGCTCGCTGGAGTGGAAGCGCTCAAGCTCGGAAAGGGTTCAGCGCCCGACCTGCTTGCCGTGTCGCTGTCGTCGACCGACGCCGTGGGCCATCGCTTCGGCATGGGATCGCGCGAGATCCACGATCAGATGCTCCACGTCGATCGCGCGATCGGTACGCTGCTCGACTCGCTGTACAAGCTTCGTGATTCGTCGACGATCGTCGTGGCGCTCACGGCGGACCACGGGGTGACCCTGGCCCCCGAGCTCGTGCCGCAGAAGGAAGACGGCCACATGGCCGTCCGCGCCGATCTCACGGGCTTGAGCAGCGAGTTCATGAGCCGGCTCGTCGCCAAGCACGTCGACTCGAGCGCGTTCGACTTCGAGGACGCCATGCTTTTCCTCGACAAGAAGGCGATCGAGAAGGCCCACTTGAGCGTCGATTCGATCGCGCGCGATTTCGCGGCCCAGGCCAAGATGCAGCCGGGCGTCGCGCGCGCCGACCTGTTCACGTCGATTCTCACGGCCGACACGACGCGCGACGTCGTTGCGCGCCGGTGGCGCCACGCCGTGCCGCCCGACTATCCGATCGTGGTGGTCGTGACGCTGTCGCCGGGAAGCGTGTGGGGCGAGTACGCGACAGGGATCCACGGCTCGCCGTCGGACGACGACACGCACGTGCCGCTGGTGTTCTACGGCCCTGGTGTTACGCCCGGGAAGCGCGACGAGTTCGTGCGCGTCGTCGATCTGGCGCCCACGCTGGCATCGATGCTCGGCGTGCGGCCGCTGGAGACGATCGACGGGCACGTGCTGAAGGACGTCTCCAGATAGTCGGCCTTCAGTACCGCGTTTCCTCGCGTCGTTATCCGCAGTGCTCCGTTCGTGTCCGTTCATCCGTTGGTGTCCGTCGCCCAAATCGTTATGGCCCGCGTGGCGCTCGGGGGCGTCGCGCCAAGATCGGCCGTAACGACTCGGAACGCGGACACAAACGGAGCGACAGACACAAACGGATCTCATTCACGCCAGGTTGGTGATGCTCTGTGCTGCCAGCCGACTGGCCCAAACGACGAAGGGACGCCGCTCAAACCAACCGAGCGACGTCCCTTCGTCTTTCTGAGCTCGAGGCTACCAGCTGTTATGGGGACAGCTGGCGCCTCGTAGTTCCCTGCGCCGTTAGCAGCCCGGCACCAGGAACGCCCGCGGCGGATCGTTCAGCGTCACCGGCGGCGCGATCACGAGCGTGTAGTTCGTTCCCGCCGTGATCGTCTGTGAGCCCACGTCCTTTACGACCGGCGTCACCAGGCCCACGCCCAGGATCCGAATCTGCTCCGACCCCGCCGGCACGCTCACGAACGCGGTGGCGGTACCCTGCGTCGCGTTCGCAACAGTCGCCGGTAGGGCGAGTACCGCGTTGAGCGCCGTCAAGTACACGTCATACGGCGTCGCGGTGGTGTTCAGCACGCGCAGGCCGGCCTGGCCGGCAGTAGGAGTGAACGTGTTCTGGAGCGTGGCGAAGGTCGTGGCCGACGCGCCCGGGTAGGCAATGATCGTGTAGCTGTTGCCCGCCGTGAACGTCGTCGTGAGACCCGGCAGCGCCGTGGTCGTGCCGGTGTTGGCCACGATCAGGTTCGGCGTCGCCGCGTTCACGCTCGAGCACGACGAAGCACCGGCGAACGCGACGTTGCTCGCGAGCACCGTGGTGCCCTGCAGCAGGTCGAGTCCGGCGTCGGTGGCGTTGGCCAGGCGGACGTTCGCGTTCACCGTCGCTGCGTCGATGATCGTTCCGTTGATCACCGGCTTGAACAGCAGGCCGTTGTTGTGGATCGTGTTGCCACGGAGCACGAAGCTGTTCGCGACGTCGAAGTCGATCAGCAGTGTGGTCGTGGTGCCGGCGACGATCGTCGCGGGCTTGGAGAGGTTGATCTTGAGGCCCGTCTTGGCGGCGCTCGGGAACTTGATGTCCGGAGTGCTCGTGCCGTTGAGCAACGTGCCGTCCTTGAGCGTCACGCTGGACTGCGCGGGATCGATGATGAAGCGGAAGCCGCTGTAGCTGCCCGGCGTGAGTGCCGCGTTGCCGAGCGTCGTGCTCTTGCCGCCCTGAAGCGCCAGCAGGTTGAACGAGGCGTTGGGCGAAGCCAACGTCACCCAGCCCGAGCTCTCGCTGTTGTCGAGATTCTGATTGGCGCTCTGGTCGTCGGTCGCGGCAACGCGTGCGTCGACACGGACGACGAAGACATCAACACTCTTGACTTCATCGGTGGGGAAGGGGGCGTCAGTCAGTTTCACCACGACCATACCCTTGTTGCTGAGCGATGGCGTGGTGGATCCGGAGTCGGTGCACGCCAGTGGCAGCACGAGGGCCGCCGCCGTGAGCGCAGTGACAGCCGAGATTCGCAAACTCTTCATTAGAGACGCTCCTGCAGAAAATGGTGAGACCAAAGCAGACATCGAACGCTGCCCTTCTATGACGGCGATGTATGGGTGTCGCGTCACTTGAAACAGGCTCGGCTATCCCGTGTCGTAAGAGATCTTTGCGAGCTATTCGACGACGCGCACGGGATGTGGCTTGGGTGCCGCAACAGAAGTGATGTGCATCACCCGCCAACCGTGCGCGACGAAGTAGTCCGCGATCATCGATCTGTGGCATCGCCACCACACCGCCTCCGAGCACATGATCGCGACGCGATCCTGTCGAGCCAACTCGGCGAGCTTTTCGGCCGCCGCGGCGAATTCGGGCGTGTCCATATAGTCGGCGTAACCCCGAAACGCGGCATTGCGCCACGCCGTGTGCGGAGAATCCGGACGCGGCGTTCGCCTACCGCCCAGCTCGGGCATGTGGGTGTAGGCGATTCCCGAGTCGTGGAGCGCGCGCGACAGTGTATCAGAATTGAAATGAGGATAGCGGCGCGAGCCGGGGAAGCGGCGGACGTCGACGACGCGCGTAATGTCGTGGGCGCGCAGCAGGGCGAGGAAGTCGTCGAGCGAGCGGGTGGAGTGGCCGATGGTCCACAGGCAAAAGCCCCGGCGCGACTCGTCGCTCCGGGGCTCGCTCGCTTGTACTGCCTGGTCCATCAGGACTTCTTGAGCTTGTTGTTCTTGATGTCCTGCGCCTTGGTCAGATGCTCCTGCACCTTGCCGGTCGCCTTCTCGAGCGCCGCGCGAACGTCGGCGTCGTTGGTGTTCTTCGCTGCGTCCTGCAGCTTGTCGAGCACCGACTGGTGGTCGTCGATCATCTTGTCGATGTAGTCGCCGTCCCAATCCGCGCCGGCAGCCTTGTCGGTCAGATCCTTGACTGCGTCGCGGGTATGATTGAGCACGTCGCCAACGTTGTTCGCCGTGCTGTCCCACTTGACGCTGAGCTTCGTGCCGAGCGAATGATCAGCCTTGAGCATGGCCGAGTGGTCAGTGACCATCTCGCGCGCGAACGCTTTTACGGCCGGATTCTTCGCCTTCTTTTCGGCGAGTCGTCCGAGCTGCACCTCGCCGCTGTCGGCGGCCACGGCGTAGCCGACGATCGACGCCGGCGACCAGCCGCCGCGCGCCATGTTGGTCGTGTCGCGGTTCAGCGTGTCGCGGTGCGTCGTGTCCGCCATCGCGCCGGCGGCGCTGTCGCGTCGCGCGGCCGCGGTGTCGTTCGCATACTCGCTCTTTTTGCAGGCGCCCAGTGCGGCGACTGTCGCCACGGCGAGCGCGGCCGTGGCTGTTCTTGCGTGTATCGATTTCATTCCTCTCCTCCCTGGGTAAACGGCAGCGAGCCGAGGTGCTGCAAGTGCAAGACGTGTTCTCGACACGGAGGCCGCTGCACAAAGACCGAGCTAGCCGGCTCGGCTGCGAGGAGGGAGGCTGCGACGGCGGACTGCCCAATCGAAAAGGCGACGCTGCTCAGTCAGGCAGGAATCAATCGCGCGATGAAGTGCAGCCCGCGTCCGACGATCGCGTTCAATAGCGGAGCATGAATGCCGAGTCGTTGCTTCCACACCTCTGGCTTCAGTCCCGTGGAACTGAACGCATCGCGCCACTGCCGCTCCGACCAGTAGTTGTACGGCAGACGCACGCCGTGGTGCGCATTGCCGACCCAGTCCATGACGCGGAGGGTCGTACCGGCAAGCACGCCGTCGCGCCGGTGATCCTTGATGATGACACACTCGCGGGCGACGCGGCGTGCTTCGCGCAGCAGCACATTCGGATCGTCGGTGTGGTGAAGGACGTCAACGAACATGACCGCGTTCACACTGTGATCCGGTGCCGGGATTCGTTGACCATCGAACAGGTCCACCGGAATCGCGGTGTCGCTCCGAGCCAGCACGTCGAGTCCGCGGAATGAACAATCCGGACGCAGGGCGGCGACTCGTGACGTCAACTGGCCGTCCCCACATCCTACGTCGATGACGGTTGCGTTCGGGGGCAGGAGGTCCGCGAGCTGCCGGGCGAGCACCGTAAGCCGGCGGCTCCCAACGATCCGACTGTGTGCAACGTCGAGTGCACGGGAAACGGGCCTCTGAACCGCTCGCGGCGCATTATTCATGGTGGCACCATCTACACGACGTGGTGGCCCGGCAAGTTACGGAACCGGTGAGTATCCCGGTGGCGGAGGTTCTCGTCTTTCACCGGGCTACTCGGCGGCTCGGCGGCTCGCCGAGGAGCCGAGTCGCCGAGTCGCCGAGTAGCACCATCAACAGAGACCAAACTTGTCGCGAATCCTGATCACCGGTGGGGCGGGCTTTGTCGGGAGCAATCTTGCCGAGCGGCTGTTGGCCGACGGACATGAAGTGACCGTATTCGACGACCTGAGCGCCGGCTCGCTCGAGTTCCTCCGCGAGTGCAATAAACACCCGGGATTCCGGTTCGTTCGCGGCGACCTGCTCGCCGACGGCGAGATTGGCGATGCGATATCAGGCCATGAGGTGGTGTTTCATCTCGCGGCGAACTCCGACATCGAGAAAGGTCGTCGTGAAAGCGACCGCGATCTTCGCCTTGGCACCCTCGCAACGTTCAACGTGCTCGACGCCATGCGACAACGCGGCGTCAGGCAGCTCGTCTTTTCATCGAGCTCGGTCGTCTACGGCGAGCCCACCAGCATCCCCACCGCCGAGGACTACGGTCCTCTGTTACCGATCTCGCTCTACGGCGCGAGCAAGCTGGCGTGCGAGGGGCTGATCAGCGCCTTCGCCCACAACTATGGCATTCAGGCCTGGATCTTTCGCTTTGCCAACATCTGCGGCAGACACGGGACGCACGGCGCGATCGTCGACTTCATCCGGAAGCTGCGCGCCAACCCGGCGCGACTCGAGGTCCTGGGGAACGGCAAGCAAGCGAAGCCGAACCTGCACGTCTCGGAATGCGTCGATGGAATGGTGTTCGGGTGGCGGCACGCCGCGGATACAGTGAACTACTTCAATCTCGGCTGCGACGGCGCCACGTCCGCCGACGACATCGCGTGCTTCGTGATCGAGGCGATGAATCTCCAGAGCGTCGACGTCGTCCACACGGGCGGTGAGCGAGGTTGGCCGGGCGACGTCCCTCAGGTTCGCCTCGACTGCGCCAGGATGGCCGCGCTGGGATGGCGCGCCAAACTGACCTCCAACGAGGCGGTCCGGCGCGCAAGCCGCGAGCTCGTCCAGGAGATCGCGTGAAGGCGCGACGCTCGAGCCATCGGCTCAATTCGAGCTTCCGATCAACATGATCATTTCACGAACTCCGTTTCGCGTCAGCTTCGTCGGCGGCGGGACGGACCTGCCGAGCTTCTACTCCAGGCAGCCCGGCGCCGTGATCAGCATGGCGGTCGACCGCTACGTCTACATCACGGTGAATCGACGGTTCGACGACACGCTGCGCTTGAGCTACTCGAGGACGGAGATCGTCGATCAACTCGGCGACGTGAAGCACCCTCTGTTTCGCGAGGCGCTCCGGATGAGCGGCGTTCACAGCGCGATCGAGGCGACCTCGGTCGCCGACATTCCCTCGGGGACGGGACTCGGCTCGTCCAGCAGCTTTGCCGTAGGCTTGATGCACGCGCTCCACGCCTTTCAG
>DATISA010000170.1:0-1983 GCA_035469245.1 Gemmatimonadaceae bacterium | reverse complement strand
CGCGCATCGACTCCGCGACCGTGTGATCGATGTGCCCCGTGCGCTTGTCCCAGAGCGGCTTGGGGTAGCCGTCCGCGCCGACCGGCGCCCACGTCGCCTGCCAGCCGTCCCACTGCCCGCCCGAGCGTCCGTGCGACGCGATCACGAGCTCGGCCTGGTTCTCCTCGCGCACGGTGAGTTCGGTGAGGCCTTCGGGCGTGCGGCTCGACGGGATGTCGCGCGAAATCCACGACCCGTCGTCGTTCACATACGCGTTCGTGTCGGCGTAGATGTTTCCGAATTGGTAATTGCGAAAGTCGAGCGGATCGGGGTAGAGCCCCCACGCGCCGCCGAAGACATCAGGGTAGTGGATTTGGAGTGCGAGCACGTCCCAGCCGCCGGTGGAGCCGCCGGTGAGAATGCGCGCGTATGGCGCGCCGATCGTGCGGAAGCGGCGGTCGATCTCCGGGATGAGCTCCGTGGTGAGCGCGTCGCCGTACGGCCCGTTGTTCGCCGAGTTGAGGACGTAGCTGTCGTCGTAAAAGGGCGTGGTGTGCTGGATGAAGACCGCGATCATCTCCGGGACCTTGCCCGTCGTCCACGCCTGCTGGAACTCACACCCCGGCTCGCGCATCGTGCGGGCGAGTCGCCGCGCGCGCGCTTCAGCCGACTCGGGCTTGTCGCAGCCCGTGAAAGTGAAGCCGAACGGCGGGCGATCGCTGTAATGTCCGACGGTGTAGACGACCGGATAGCGCCGCGTCGGATTCTCGTCGTAGCCCTTGGGCAGGAGCACGACGGCGCCAAGCGTCATCGGGTGCCCCCAGAACGCGCTCGCCAGCTTGGACGTGATGCGGACGTGCTTGATCCACGGCGTGTCCTCGGCCGGCTTGACTGGCGGCAGGACTTTGGTGAGCGAGAGTGAGATGACCGGGTTCTTGGCAGGATCGATGTGTATTCTCTGAACTTCGCTCACGAGCGAGCCAGGCGACGCATTGAAGCGCTGTCCTTCGCCGGCGTCCATGTGAGCCAAAATCGTGTGGCCGTCGGTGCGGTGGAACTCGGTGTATGGAAGGATGAGGCCCTGGACGTAGTAGTCGCCGGCGGGGAGCTTCGCGGCGGACGCGATCGGGAAGCCGAGCGTGGTGCGGTCGATTGTGACGGACTGGCCGGGGGCGAGAGCAGTGATGTCGGTGCCGAAGAATGGCTCGCTACTGCGATCGGGGCCGGATTGGAGCCGGGGCTCTTCCTTGTTGGTGCGGGCGAGGAAGATGAACGCGCGGCCGGTGATGGGAGTCGAGTGCGTCGCCGCAGGGAAGGTCAGGCGAAAGCTCTGCGCCGATACGATCACCGGCGCGGCGAGCATCGTGACCGTGATCAACGCGCAAGTACGGACAATCGAGAGGGTCGTTGGCATCCATCGAAGTTGCCAGCCGACCCTCGTTCACTCAACCCGGAATCTGAAGAAAGCTGCGCCGCGCGAACAGCGGACGAGAGCCAGTGCCCTCGTCCGCCGTTTCGTCGCTCATCGAATGGTGATCGTGATCGCCCTCGTCTTCCGATCAATGGTGATCTCGTCTCTCGGCGTTTCCGCCAACTGCGTATGCCCATCGGCGAATTCGCTCAGGCGACCGCCGAGCGTGGTGCCGATGTCGACCGACGTTGGCTCGCCGTGCGGCGCCGCGAGCCTGGTCTTGTCACCGGATCCCTGCCCTTGGCCACTGGCCTGCTGCGCCGTCGCCTGATCGAGCGGCAACTCGCTCTGTGGCATCCCGCCGGCGAGCGGGAAGATCGGCCCGCCTGGTCGCCAGTACGTGAACGTCCAGTTCGCTCGCCAGCGATAGCTCCACGCCGACAGGTTGCCATTGGCGCGCATCAGCAGGTTGCCCAAACGCACGTCGTTCGTGCTTCGCGGAAGCATGACGCCGCCGGGGTTCAGCCGAAGCTCGACACGATCGATCTGCGTCGACCAATCGGGGGTGAACGACGTGATGACGAGCGAATCCA
>DATISA010000169.1:0-49271 GCA_035469245.1 Gemmatimonadaceae bacterium | reverse complement strand
CGGGCCGCCAGACCTTTTTGCACGATCTCTTTGGTCGCGGCCGTTCCGTCGAGATCCGGCATCGACAGGTCCATCACGACGACGTCCGGCTTGAACCGCTCGGCCAGGGCGACGGCCTCGCGTCCGGTCTTGGCCTCGCCGATGACTTCTATGTCGCGAGCGGCGCTGAGCACGGCCTTCAGCCCCGCCCGGACGACCGCGTGATCGTCCGCGAGCACCACTCGAATCAGATCTCCAGTCATGGCTATCTCCTAGCGCATTGCATCGTGTGGCGACGGCTTCTGCCGAAGCGGGATCGATGCGGTCACCGTCGTTCCATTACCCGGCGCGGTTCGAAAGTCGAGCGAGCCGTCGACCAGCGACACGCGTTCGCGCATCGAGAGCAGGCCCATCCCGGGCCGGCGCCGCTGGGCCTCCTGCAGGTCGAAACCACAGCCGTCGTCCAGCACCTCCAACCTTGCCGTCTCCTGGTCCTGGTGCAAGACGAGCCGGACGTTCCGCGGCGAAGCATGTTTGATCGCGTTGCGCACGGACTCCTGAGCAACGCGGTACAGCACGGCCGCCACCGGCTGCGGCAGCCTGGGGATGCCCGCTGGCGCCTCGACGTCGATGTCGATACCGGTACCGTGCGACGAATCCCGCGCGAGCTTCTGCAGCGCCGCCACCAGTCCGAGATCGTCGAGTACGCGCGGGTGCACCGTGTGCGACAGGAGCCGCACCTCTTCCGTGATCTCCTGCGCCGAATCTCGCGCGGCCAGCAACCGATCCCTCAACCCGGGATCCTCGCAGTCGCGCGCCGCGGCAGAGATCTGCAGCAGAAGTGCGGCAAGATGCTGCGCCGTACTGTCGTGAAGCTCGCGGGCGAGCACGGCACGTTCGCGGTCGCCCACCTCGATGACTTCGGCGGCGAGCGCGCGCATCCGCTCGCGATCCGACGCAAGGCCATCGAGCAGGAGGTTGAACATCGCTCCGACGCGCAGCACCTGATTGTCGGCCATCGAGGAATGGTCTACCCGCGCGCCAAAGTCGCCCTCCCATACGCGGGCAACGACGTCTTCGAGATCTCGAATGGGCCGGAGCGCGATGAACACCGCGATCACGTGCAGCACCATGACGGCGCCGATGGCAACCAGGACGTCGCCCGTCATCGTGTCGCCTGAGGCGATCCATGCGATCGTCAGCACGGCGACCACGATGAGATTCGCGCCGATCAGCTTGGCGACCAGGGGCACGCGAAGCGCCGCGAGGCGGATGCTCCGCCTCGTGCCGGTCGGCCGCCGCTTACCGCGGGCGAGCTGGATCGGATTGGGAATGCGCTCGGATTTCACTGGTAACGAGATCGACACGGCACCACTCGGTTCGACTACTTCCGCCCCTCATGACTCGACGTCGTTGGAGCGCGAATTCTGTTGTGGATTCTACAGTTGCACCGTCAACCACTGTGTCGGGGCATCGTGGAAAAACTGACGGGGAATCCCCCAAAATCTTGTCAGGGATTCCCCGTTGGAACAGTGGTACCACTGGGTCGACTAGCGCTCGCCTGCCAAGGCTGCGGCGATCGCCTTGCCGCCAACGCTCAGCTCAAAGTTGACCTTGACCTCGTCACCCGTCTTGAGCCGACCGAAGATCGCCGTCGGCGGCTTGATGCCGTAATCGGTCATCTTGATCGGAACGACGCCGGTCGCCTTGACCGTCCCGTCCGGCAGACGGGTCGCTTTGACGTCCATGTCCAGCTTGTTCTCCTTGCCGGCGATCGTCAGCGTACCGGTCGCGTGGAGAACGAAGTCATCCGTTCCGTTGTTCGGTGCGGCCTCGAAGGTCGCCATGATGTAGCTGATCTCTGGGCTCTGATCGGCCTTCAGCGCCTTGTACACGTTCCCGTCCATGCCGCCGTGGTTGCACTTGAGCGACTTGACCGGGACTTTGACTTCTACCCGCTTCAGCGCCTTGGGCGGTGCGACCGATACCCGGGCTGCAGCGCTGGCATCCAGCTCGACCGTTGCCTCCAGCGACGTGGCTTTGCAGCTCCACTCGTGAAGGTTGGAGGTTCCGTCGATCCAAAGCTTGCTCTCAGGGGAGACTGGGACCTTCGCAGTCTCCTGGGCTCCGGCAAACGATGCAACGAGTGCGATGAGCGCGGCACCCGTGATGTGGATTCTGGCCATCTGTGCTCCCTCGTGAAGTCGATGTGCCACTCACGCCGGTCGGTCGAGAAGGGCTCATCGAACTGCGAGGAATCTTGCCCCGGGGCCGTTCCCCTTACTGTCGGGCAGAGGGACGAACTTAGGTCGGGGGAGATCGGCTGTTTACGCGTGGCTTAGCCGACCTGCTAGGTAGGGGAAACGCCTACGTCTCGCGACTCGCAAGTCGCAATATACGCGGTTTATGACCGGTATTGGCAAAGAACCGCTCCAGATCGGACCGCGAGACTACCAGGGTGCCCTTGTTTGTCAGCGGATGGCAACGCCATTCTGCGGTGTTCCAAACGTCCTCATCGACGTAGAGCTCGACCGCGCCCTCCCGATCATTCACCAGGCCGAATACGGTGACCGATCCGGGCTCGACCCCCAAATACTTCGCCATGCGCTCGGCGGACGCGAAGCTGAGATGGTCCGCTGCTGCCTGGTCGGCGAAAGCCTTGACGTCGACCGACTTCTCGCAGCTGGTCACGAGCAGCAGATGCCGCCGGCCACGCTTGTCCCGCAGGAAGAGATTCTTCGTTTGGACCGCAGGCTCGTTTGGCAGCGCGGCGTATGCCTGGTCGCACGTGAACACGGGCGCATGCTCATAGGAGCGGTACGCGATGCCCAGATCGTCGAGCAGGCTGAGAAGCTCCGACGGAGTCATGCCGCTTCTCCACGAAGCCCAACGGGTGCGTTGGCCCGCTTTGCCTCGCCGACGGCGAGGACCAGCGCGAGCCCGACCAGGGCTGCCACGAAGCCCGCAACGCCACCCCAGCCAGCCCTGTCCCAGAACATTCCGCCAGCCGCGCCAGCGACGCTCGAACCCATGTAGTAGAAGAAAAAATAGAGTCCCGACGCTTGGGCCTTGGCGCGCCGAGCCCGAAGCCCGATCCAACTGCTCGCCACCGTGTGCGCGCCAAAAAACCCGAACGTCACGGTGGCAATCCCCATGATCACCAGGAAGAGCGGGCCAAGTGCGGTGAGCCCGATGCCCAACAGCATGATACCCGTCATCAGAACGAGCATCCGCCCCCGCCCCACGCGATCGGCGAGTGATCCAATCCATGCCGACGCGAAGATACCGACGAGGTACACCACGAAGATCGAGCCCGCGGCCGACTGGCTCAAGCGGTACGGCGCCGAGAGGAGGTGATACGTCGCGTAGTTGTAGGTCGTGACGAAGGCGCCCATCAAGAGGAAGCCAGCGGCATATAACGCGGCGAGCCCCGGGTCACGCAACTCTTCCCAGAAGGTGTCCATGAGCGCGCGCACGCGAAGTGGGCGCGCGGTAAAGTGTCTGGAGGCGGGCAACGTCCTCCACGTGATCACGGTCGCCGCGAGGCCCAACAGGCCTATCACGCCAAGGGCCACGCGCCACGATGAGAGATCCGTGATGAACGACGTGATCAGCCGGCCCATCATGCCGCCCAATCCGTTGCCGCCAATTGCGAGTCCCATCGCGAACCCGATCGACTGCGGATGCACTTCCTCGCTCAGATACGCCATCGAGATCGCCGGCAATCCCGCGAACGTGATTCCGGCGACGGCGCGAAAGACCAACAACACGTGCCAGCGCGTCGCCAACGCCGAGAAGATCGTGAGCATCGATGAGGCGAGGAGCGATGCGATCATGAGCGGCGTACGCCCGCGCGCCTCTGACACGGCACCGGCGACGATCATCGCGGGAGCCAGCAGGCCCGTCGTGAGCGACAGCGACAGACTGCTCTGCGCGGCGGTGAGACCGAACTCGCGCGCGAACACCGGCAACAGCGGTTGCACGCAGTAGAGGAGCGCGAACGTCGCAAACCCGGCGGAAAACATCGCCAGCGCCGTCCGGCGGAATGCTGGCGTGCCGTGGCGAATCAGATCATCCGTGTTCGGCGGGGCTTGCACGTCTGCAAGCTAGCGCGTAAAGCCGGCTACTCCGCGCCAGATATCGCCATCCTGATCGGCGCGAGCCGCTCGGGCGACCCGACGAACAACCCTTCCGGGTACGCTCGATACTGGAGCATTTGACTGTAGATCGGCCCCTGGTCGTAGCGGTTCAATCCCAGGCCCGCCAGGAACTGCAGGCGAAGATTGCGGTCGCGGTTGATCTGCGCGTCGGCGAGCCACGGACGGAGCATCGGCTCGTTGCCGGCAAAGGTCGAGAACAGATCCGACGCGGTGTTGATGCCGATTTCGCGAAGCGACTGGGCGACGAGCGCGTACTGGGGGCTCGCGAGGCGCCGGTCGATGTCGTCCACGTCGATCCGCATCGGCCCGAACTGGCCGACGAGCACGAGATCGTAGCCGCCGCCGTTGTTCGTGTTGCCGAACACGACGCCGTTCGGGAATGCCTGGAAGAACGTGGCGATCTCGCTCTTCACCGCCTCGGGGCTGCTCTCGTAGAGCTGCACGAACAGCGTGACTACACCGCCCGGATTGAGATGCTGCTTGACGACGTCGAAGAATTCCTCGGTGTAGAGCGTGGCCGCTCCTTTCACCCAGGGATCGAGCGGATCGGACGTGACCGCGTCGAATTTCTGCTTGGTCGTGAGAATGAAGTGGCGCGCGTCGTCGATCTCGATCTTGACCTTGGGGTTCGTCACCACGTTGAAGTTGTGCGCGCCGAAATACTTCGACACCACTTTCGGAACGAGTGGCTCGATCTCGGCGATCGTCTCGCTTTGTAGCGCGGGATCGATGCTGACCGCGCCGGCGGTGACGCCCGCGCCACATCCGATTACCAGCACGGAACCCGGATGCGGCGGGAGCAGCGTCGTCAAATGACCGAGCATGCGCTGCAGGCGCATGTCCTGCGGCTCGCTCGACGCCTGAACCTTGCCCGCATTGTGGTAGTTCAGCACGCCGTTCGAGAGCTGCGACACGGCGACCGACGCCGTCATCCCTTCGCCCACGTAGATGAAGTCGTTCGCGTTCTCGAGCCGCGTCGCGAACCATCGGCCGTAGCCCACGAGCAGCGGCGGCACGGGAGGCACGCTCTTGATGAACAACGCGGCGGCGATCGCGGTCACCGCGCTCCAGACGAGCCCCCGCCGACTGATCGTCAGTTTTTGGGCGGCAGCCGCGGCGCTCGGCAGCAGGACGACGATCGCGCTCAATGCCGCCACGAAAATGAGAATTCTCTGAGAGGCCTGCGTCCCCAGCCAGGCGATGATCAGCAGACTTCCCAGCAGCGCCCCCACGATGCCGCCGACCGTATTGGCCGCGTAAACCGTTCCCACGAGACGCGCCGGATCATCAGCGCCGCGGCCCACCGCGGACAGCGCCAGCGGAAAGCTGGCACCCCAGAGACAGGCCGCCGGCAGAACGGCCCACAGGCAGCGCACGAGATCGATCTGGAACGTGTACGTCGGACTGAGGGCCAGTCCGGGGCTGACGGGCCAGTACGGAAGCTGGCGCGTCATCGAGTACGCGGCCCACGCGATCGACGCCGTGAGCAGCAGCTGGCAAATCCCCAGCGCAATGCGCGGATCCTTGAGATTGCGCGAAATCGCCGAACCGACGCTGCTCCCGATGCCCAGTCCGAGAAGGAACGCGGCCAGGATGAGGGAGAAGGTGTACGTCGTTGCCCCAAGCAGGAGCGAGAGCAGTCGCGTCCACACTGCTTCGGCGGCGAGCGCCGTCGCGCCGGACAGCGCCGTCGTCACATATACGGGCCAGGCGCCCGGCGCGATCAGGAATACGCTCGGCCGTGGCCCAGATACTTCGGTACCGGGATTGTACGTCGTGGCCCGCGCCAGCGAGAGACTCGCCAGCGCGACCGCGACGTCGATCGCAACCGCCGTGTACGTCGCAACCGCCATGTCGTGCGCGCGAAGCAGGTAGAAGCCGGCGAGCACGCAGCCCAACACGGCGCCCGCGATGTTTCCGCCGTAGAAGAATCCAAGCCACGCCACGCCCTCGGGCGTGGTCTCGACCCAACGCGCGATCGCGGGCAACGTCGCGCCCATGAGAAGCGTGGGCGGGAGCAGGCAGAGTGCGCAGAACAACCCGCGCACCAGAAGGTCGGCCGTGCCATGCAGCGCGATCGCGAAATACAGTCCGCCGGCGTACGGGAGTCCCCACAATACGAGCAGGCCGAATGCGCCCACGGCCAACTCGAGCATCGCGTATACCCGGAGCGGATGCTGTCGCCTCGATACGTAGCGCGAGAAGAACAAGCTGCCGAGGCACATGCCGCCCATGAACGTCCCGAGCAGCACGCCGAGCGAGACCGCGGACGACCCGATGATCAGGCTGAGAAGCTGGAACCAGACGATCTCGTAGATCAGTGCCGCGCAGCCGCTACCGATGAATAGGAGCACAAGCAACGGAAGTACGCGCCGTTCGACAGGAGACGCACTGCGAGGTGAGGCGGCCGAATACGCTGCGGCAGGACGGGTGGTCTTGGTCGAGGACGACACGGACGAGTGGGAAGAAGGAGAACCGGGCCGAGCGCGAATCGCCAAGGCGGCGACGCACCACATACGTGGCGAGCGCGCACTATGTTGGCGCGAGGCGCCCGGTTCGTCCAGCGTGCAACACGTGGCGATCCGCACGACATCCGCCGCTCATGAAACACGAGAGCCGCCGGTCAAAGACCGGCGGCTCTCTGGATCCTTCACCAGCTCAGCCAACTGTTCAGCTAACTGTTTAGCTAACTGTTTAGCTAACTGTTTAGCTAACTGTCCAGATCGCGGTCGCCGTTGCCCATGCCGCGATTCTTGATGTTCGACGACGACGAACTCTGGCGCGAGCTGACGTTCGACGACGAGCCCGATTGCGCCTGGCGCGAGTGCTGCTGCTGGTTGTGCTTGTCAAGCGCGTCCCGCGAGTTGAAGTGCGCGCCGCACTGCTGGCAGTCGAAGTTCCGGTCGTTCGTGGCCATGCGAATCTCCTCATGGTTGGGGCCGGCGGACGTCGCGCCAAACGGCCGCGACGTCAGCGCCGTGCCACAAACCATGAGTGCCGCAGGCCGCGTGCCCCTGAACGCCGGGGCAGCGCGCTCTAGCGTTGTACGATGATCAGGTACTTCGAGGTCGACCAGAAGCGCTCGGCTTCGGGAATCTCGAGCGGACCGCGGAAGGTGTTCCCTTCCCGCGTCGCGACCTTCGCGTCGTCGAGGCTCTGCCGCGACACGATCTGATACTTCCGCGTGGAATCCGGCACCTCGATCATGTGCACTTCGCGGGTGTCGATCGTGTTGAACTCGTCGGGCTTGAGATCGCGTGCCGGTACGAGCGTGCGGCCGACGCGCTTGATGAGCAGGTTCGCGCCGCCTTCCTTCACGACGACGCCTTTCTTGATCAGCTCATCTTCGGTGCCGATGATGTAATACGCCTTGGCGTAGGCCGTACGCGCCGAATTGAGCTCCTTGGTCAGATCGTCCAGGCGAGCCTGGAGCATCGCGACCGCTTGCGCCTGCTGCTCGATACTCGCCGACAGATCCGCCACGTGCTGCACCTCGGCGGCGAGCGAGTCGCGCAATGCGCGATTCTCTTCGGTCAAACGGCCGTTCTCGGCGACGAGCTTCGCCTGCTTGTCCTTCAGGTCGGCCAGCTCGCGCGCCGTTTCACGGGACCGCGCGACGAGTGCATCGACGCGTCGGAGCAGATCCTTGCGCGCGGCCAGCTGATCTTCGAGGCCGCTTTCGGAACCCTTCTTGGCCGATGCCGGCTTGAGTCCCTTCGCCTTGGAGATCGAGTTGTCGATCTTCGTGATGAAGAGATTGGCGTCCGCCAGCACGAGCGACACCGAGTCGCGCTGCGCGGAGAGCTTGTCCATCAGCACGCGCTGCTGCGCGGCCAGCGCTTGCGCGCTGTCGGCCCGGGCGCGGTCTCGCGGCGACGTACAGGCAACGGGAAGAACAACGAGCGTGAGAAGCACGAGTGAGGGGCGCATACGCATCACAGTCGAAGGAGGGGTCGAAGACTTCACACAGACGAAACGACCGGACCACGGTGAGTGTCACGAAACTGCCCGGGCCGTTGCGCCCGAGCTACGCCAGATCGCACAGGTGTTTGGTGACCCAGCGCACGCGCGACTCGATGCGGCCCTTCAGGGGCGCGCGTACGGCGGCAGAACGACCGACGCCAGCAGGTGCCAGCGAAGATTCCACTGCGCGCCATACGGGTGATATCGCTCCGGCTTGTTCAAGACATTGCGAAAGAGGAGTTCGATTCGCAGACGGCGACGCCACATCCACTTTTCGAGCGATGCATCGATGCGCGTGATCGCCGGGACCTGGGTGGTCTCGCTGTCCACGCCGAAACCCGGCCACTTGGTGCCGCTCAACAGATTGGCGGTCGCCGTGATACGCAAGTCACGCGCGGGCACGGACGACAATTCGGCGCGTAGCTCGTCGGCCGGCGATGAGTCGACGCTCTTTCGTAAACTTTCATCGCCGCTCACCAGCTGCGTTCGATCGTACTCGAGCGACCCTTGCAGCCCGGTGCCGCCCTGAGACTCGACGCGGAATCGACCGCCCGCCAGGGTCCCGCTGCCCGTCACGAGCGATGCCGAATCGAGCAGCGACGAAAGCGGAAGTGCGGGCCGACCGGCCACGCGCCAATTCGTGACGCGCTCGAGGCGGCCGTCGGCACTGAATGCGACGCGGCCGCCGGCGCTGTGAACAACTGCGAGCGCGCCGCGCGACAGGCGCGTGCGCTCCGCCCGCGGCTCCCGGCCAAGCACCGCGGCATCGATCCACGTGCCATCCACATCAGGATGCTCGTGGATGGTGGCGGCGCCAATGACGATCGACGTCGACGAGTCCAGGGTCAGTGTCATCGACCCCTCGCCATCCGCTGTAGTCCCGCGAGAGCCGTTCACCAGCCCGCCGGTTGCGTCGAAGGTGAGCGATCCGGCCGGCAATCGCAGCGCTACGTACTCGCGGGCCGCGCTCCGTGTTCTCGTTCCGCCATTCCGATGGAGCCGCCAATCGTATCCGGCCGCGCCTGCGGTGATGACCGTCGAGCCGATCCAGCGGCGAGCGGCGAGCGATGCAGTTCGCGCCTCGCGCCGGTGGCCGGCGATGAATGGAAGCGGCGAGTCGATCTCCCGGGCGTCCGCCGACCAGAACGCTCCGCCGTAGTCGATGACGGCCCCTCGCAGCGAATCCAGCGTGCCCGCGATGCCAACGCTCGTCGCTTCCGACGCCATGGATTGCTGGCGCGTCGTCGTCGGGACGAGCAATAGCCCGCGTTGCTCACCCCAGCTGGCGAGCAGCTCGTGGTGCCCGAATGCGTCTACCTCCGCGCGCAATACAGGCGACGCGGTCATCTCGTCCTGCGGCACCTGGCCGCCGAACGGGGCAACCCGGGCGAGGATGATCGAGTCGGTCGTGTTCAGCGACGCGAAATGAGCGCCTGCGTGCAGCATCCACCGTGGCGCCGCGAATCCGGCGCCCGCGTACGCGAAGGGGCCGAGCTTCTCGAGGTTCGGCGAGTGAAGCGTGGTGTATCTGTACGGGCCCGGATCACCCGTCTCATCGCCGTGCTCGTACGCGAGCTCACCGAAGCGGCCGCGCAGCGGCCGCTTCGTGAAGATGCGAACCGCACCACGCGGCGCCGGCGTACCATTCACGAATGCCGGGCCGCGCACGAACATCACGCTGTCGATCTCGCCCGGAGAAACGGGCAATAACTCCAGGAGATGGAGTCCGAACATGTTCGACTGCACTGGCTGATCGTCGACGAACACGATCCACTGCGGCGTGCCGGCGGCGGACTGGCCAGGCTGTGGAAGGCGATCGGGACTGGCCGAATAGGTGAACCCGTCGACGCTCGATCGTCCCCAGCCGACCGCCCCTTCGAGCAACTCGGCGATTCGATTCCAGCCCGAGCGCTCGATCTCGGCCCGCCGAATCACAAGCGGTACCTGCGCGCCCAGCGCAGCCGTTCGGATGGACAGCGCGGCCGCGACGAGCACCACGCCGAACGTTCGGCGGTTCACCGCAGAAAGTCCCGCAACCAGACCGGTGTGGGCACTGTGTATCCGATTCCGGCGGACGCGCGCGCAAGGTGTACCGGCACGTGTAGTCGAACGTGCGAGTACTCTCCCATGACAAACGCCGAGAGGCCCGAGACGATGCGCGCCTCGAGCGAGCCGTCCACGCCGAACAGCAGCTCTCGCTCCTTGCGGAGGCCGGCGTTGATCACAGTATCCTGAAATGAGAATTGCATGGCGCCGACATGCCCGCCAATCGCCGCCGAGATCGGACCGAACAGACGGTGCGGATAGCGCCAGGCAAGCATGCCGAGCGTCCCGTGGAAATCGGGGTGGACGGCGCCTACCGATGTGAACGTGGCCCGCTCGCCTGTGATGGCCAGCTCACCGAGCTCGAACGGCGTCGAAGCCTCGACGATGAAACCGGTTTCGGGGGAGTAGTACTGGCTCAGGCGCGAATCGACGGAAAAGCGAGTCGCGCCCCCGCGAATCGTGAGCCGCGAAAACGGCTCCGGGCGCCCGGGCTGTGCCGACGCGGCCCAGGACAGGGTCGATGCGACAGCTACCGTCCACAGAGTAAGCTTCATGGCCGGCTCCGCCATGCACGAAGTCGGCCGCAGCCGTGCCGTGGAAACGGGCAGCCCAACAGCAGCCGCCAACACCAGGAAACCTTTTCGGCCGCCGCTTTGGTCTAAGGGATTGCCGTCGCGGGTCCCAAGCCGAAGCAGGCCGCGCAGTCTCACCCCTACCACGCCCTTCCGTGAGTCTCCGTCGAACCTTCACGCTCGTTGCCGCCGTGCTGCTCGGCGCGACGGTGCACCCAACGTCAGCGTTCGCTCAAACGGACGTCATACGCGGCCACATCGTCGGGCCGGACAACCAGCCAGTCGAGCGAGCGAACGTCACCGTCACTTCGATCAGCGGCAACGTCTCGCGCACGGCTCGAACCGACAAGAACGGCCGGTTCACGATCACCTTCCCCGGCGATGACGGCGACTACTTCGTCAGCGTCGCGGCGCTGGGCTTCGGCGCCAAGCGCTTCGAGGTCAAGCGCACCGGCGATCAGGAAATCCTCGTCGCCGACGCCAAGCTGCAGCAGGTCGCCGCGCAGCTGGACGCGGTCAAGGTGAATGCCGATCGCAAGAAGGTGGGCCGCAACGACCTCTCGCCCGACATCAGTGGAAGTGACCGTCCGGTGACGAACGGCGCGGTCTCGGCCGACCAGCTTGGAGACCTCGCCGCCCTTGCCGCTTCGCTGCCCGGCGTTCAGCTCATCCCCAGCGCGGACGGATCGCCATCGGGGTTTTCGGTGCTCGGGCTCGCGCCTGATCAGAATCTCACGACCCTCAACGGGATGAACTTCGGCGGCTCGAACCTGCCGCGCGATGCGAACGTCTCGACGTCGGTCATCACGACGCCGTACGATGTGTCCCGCGGCAACTTCAGCGGCGGGATCCTCAACGTACGATCGCGCGGCGGATCGAATTACATCAACCGATCGACGAGCCTGAACTTCGACACGCCGCACCTGCAATGGACCGACCCGGCCGCTCGCTCACTCGGCCAGCAATACCAGAACGTCTCGCTCGGCGGGCTCCTCTCCGGTCCGATCCAGACCGACAAATCGTTCTTCTCGATCGCCTATCAGGCCGGACGGCGCTCGCAGGACCTTCAAAGCTTGCTCAACACCAGTCCCTTGGGGTTGCAGACTGCGGGCATCGCCAGCGATTCCGTCCGGCGTCTGCTGAGCATCTTGAATCAAGCCCACGTTCCGGCCACGGTCGGCGGCATTCCAAACTCACGACTGTCCGACAACGCGCTGGTGTTCGGCACCTTCGACTTCATGCCGCCGTCGTCGACGACGGGCCAGGCGCTGAACATCACCTTCAACGCGTCGCTGAACCGACAGGATCCGGCCGGCATTTCCGCCACGGAGCTTCCCGCGCACAGCGGCGAGCGCACGAACTGGTATGGAGGCGTTCAGGCCAAGCACTCCAGCTACTTCGGATTCGGCGTGCTGACTGAAACGTCCGTTGGCGTGAACCGGATGCGCCTGTACAGCAATCCGTTCGTCGAGCTGCCGAGCGGAACGGTGCGCGTCAACTCGACGTTTGCCGACGGCACGCCGAGCGTTCAGACGGCGGCCTTTGGCGGCAATCCGGCGATGAACACGAGCGTGACCACGACCACCGCGCAGTTCATGAACGCGCTGTCATGGTTCAGCGCGAACAACAAGCACAAGATCAAGCTCACGACGGAGCTCCGGCGCGACCAGTACGCCCAGGACCTCACGACCAACCAGCTCGGCAGCTTCAGCTTCAACTCCCTCGCCGATCTCGAGAGCGGACGGCCGGCTTCGTTCACACGCCAACTCTCGCCTCGAACGCGAAGCGAGGGGCAATACGTCGCCGGCATCTCGCTCGGCGATTCATACGCGCCGACGAGCGATCTGCAGGTGCAGTACGGCGTGCGGGTGGACGGCAATCGATTCGCCGACCAGCCGACGTTCAATCCGGTGATCGACCAGGTCTTTGGCGCGCGGAACGATCGCGTGCCCAACCGTGTGTACGTGAGCCCGCGCGTGGGGTTCTCATGGACCTACGGGACCGCGGCGCAGATCGCGGCCTTCCAGGGCGCCGTGCGCGGGCCACGCGCAGTCGTCAGGGGTGGCGTTGGCGTCTTCCAGAGCACGCCGAATGCGCAGTCGATCGGATCCGCGTTGGACAACACCGGCCTGCCGAGTGGCCTCCAGCAGATCGCCTGCGTCGGCGTGGCCGCGCCGACGCCGGACTGGGCGGCGTACGCGGCGAGCTTGGGCGCCATTCCCGAGCAATGCGCTGACGGGACGACTGGAACCGTCTTCTCAAACACGGCGCCGAACGTCACGCTGTTCGGCAAGGGCTATCAGTCGCCTCGCTCCTTGCGATCGAATCTTCAGTGGAGCGGCATGATCCTCAATAACCACTTCTCCACGACGGTCGACGCGACGTACTCGCGAAACATGAACCAACCGAGCACGTTCGATCTGAACTTCAATCCGGCGCAGCAGTTCGCGCTGGGGAACGAGGGAGGTCGTCCGGTCTTCGCGCGGGCATCGAGCATCGTTCCCGGCACCGGCGCGATCGCCAGCGGCGAGGATCGCGTGACCAACGCTTACTCCCACGTGAGCGAGCTCCGTTCGGACATGCAGTCGGAGACCAGGCAGCTCATGCTGCAGCTCCGGCCATTCTCGTTCAATTCGACGTTCACGTGGAGCCTGTCGTACGTGCTCGCGGATGCGCGCGAGCGCTATCGCGGTTTCACGAGCACGTCGGGCAACCCGCTCGACGTGGCCTGGGGACGCTCGAGCCTCGACTCACGCCACCAGATCGTGTATCAGCTCAGTTACAACGCCTTCGACTGGGTGCGGCTCGGATGGTACGGCTCGTTCCGCTCGGGCAACCCGTACACGCCCGTCGTATTCGGCGACATCAATGGCGACGGGTATCAGAACGATCGCGCGTTCGTGTTCGATCCGGCGGCCGCGACCGACACTTCGCTCGCGTCGGGCATGCGGTCGTTGCTCGCCAACGGGTCACGCTCGGCGCGCGAGTGCCTCGAGAGTCAGCTCGGGAAGATCGCCGGTCGGAACAGTTGCCAGGGCCCGTGGACGTCGAACGCCAACCTGACGATCTCGTTCAATCCGGTGAAGGTCCGAATGCCGCAGCGCGCGAACCTGTCATTCCAGATCGCCAATCCGCTCGCGGCGGCCGACGTGCTGATGCACAGCGAGAGTCATCTCCACGGGTGGGGCCAGCAGTTCGTGCCGACCAGCCAGCTGTTCTTCGTTCGCGGATTCGACCCAGCCACGAACCAATTCAAGTACGAGGTCAATCAGCGATTCGGCGCCACAGCCCTCGCGCAGAGCGCGATTCGGGCACCGGTCACGCTCACGGCCATGCTCCGCGTGGACGTCGGGCCGCCGCGCGAGCGGCAGGACCTCACACAGCTCCTCGATCGAGGCCGCTCGAGCTCGGGCACGAAGGTGAACGAACAGTTCCTCAAAGTGTTCTACGGCAGCGGCGGCATCATGAATCCCATGGCGCAGATCCTCCGCCAGGCCGATACGCTGGAGCTGTCGGCGGTGCAGGCCGACAGCATCGCCGTGCTGAATCGTGCCTACACGATTGAGCTCGACTCCATCTGGTCGCCCGTCGCGAAATACCTCGCGACCCTGCCCGATCGCTACGACCAGGACCAGGCATACGATCGCTACCGGACGGCGCGCGAGGCATCGATCGACGGGCTGATGCGGCTCACGCCCAAGGTCAAGTCACTGCTCACAGGCGATCAGATGCGAAAGCTGCCGACCTTCGTGACGCCGTTCCTGGACACGCGCTATCTCGCGTCGGTGCGCTCTGGCACGTACGGTTTCGGCATGGGCGCAATGATGATCCCGGGAGGAGGATTCGGGGGCCCAGGAGCCATCGGCGCCGAAGCAGGCCGAGTACAGATCATCATGCGTTCCGGCACTCCCTGACCCACAATCGACAAGCTCACATGCGCAAACTCGTATTCCTGTTCGGCCTCACGACACCGCTGGCGGCTCAGACGCCGGCCGTGCGACTGATCAACGCCGCGGACGCCTCGTCGCCGCACGCCTTCGGTACCGTCGCGACCGTTCGCCAGCTTCCTGGCGGCGGCGTCCTGGTGAACGACGTCCAGAAGCGACAACTCTCGCTGCTCGACCCGTCGCTCGCTCCCGGCGCTGTCGTCGCCGACTCGGCGAGCGGCACGGCGAATTCCTACGGCGTGCGGCCCGGTGGGCTCATCCCGTACGTGGGCGACTCGACCTTGTTCGTCGATCCCGCGGGACTCTCGATGTTCGTCATCGATCCGGCTGGAAAGATCGCGCGGGTAGCATCGGTCCCGAGGTCGCAGGACGCGCCCAGTCTGGGATCGAGCCTCTTCGGCAATCCCGGCCTCGACGCCAAGGGCCGGCTCGTGTACCGCAGCGCATCCATTCGGATTGCCCGACCCGCGCCGTCCGCCAACGGCAAAGGATTGCCGACATTTCCGGATCCACCCGACAGCGCGGCGCTCGTTCGGGTCGACCTGACGACGCGCAAGCTCGACACCGCTGCGTTCTTCAAGATTCCCAAGATCAAGATGAACGTGCAACAGACGGAAAACGGGATCAGCATCACGAACGAACAGAACCCCATGCCGATCGTGGATGATTGGGCGGTGCTCGCCGATGGCTCCATCGCAATCGTTCGTGGGCGGGACTACCACCTCGACATTCTGCATGCTGACGGCAGCATGTCCTCCTCGGCCAAGGTTCCATTCGATTGGCAACGACTCAGCGATGAAGACAAGGTGGCGGTCGTCGATTCCGCCAAAGCCGCGTTCGAGCGGGCGCGAACCGCCATCGGCAACAACCCCAGTGCGAACGGGCGGCGCGTTGACGGCGGCGGCCGTGGCGACGGGACGATCGTCATGAGTTTCAGAGGCGGCGAGGGAGGCGGAATTCGTACCGGCGACAACGCTGGCATGCCACCGGTCACGTTCATCAGCCCGAGCGAGCTTCCCGATTATCGGCCGGCATTCACGGCGAATGCAGCGCGCGCGGATCTCGACGGCAACTTGTGGATTCGCACCAGCGCGACTCGCGCCGGGGCGGTCGCCGGCCCGATCTACGACGTCATCAATGCCAAGGGCGAGTTGGTGGATCGCGTCCAGGTTCCCGCCGGCCGTCAGGTCGTGGGCTTTGGAAAAGGCGGCGTCGTTTATCTGGCCGCCTCCGACGCGTCGGGCGCCTGGTTGGAGCGGACGCATCGCTGAGCGAGATTGAAGCCGGCGGCTCCCGGTGCATCCATTGCACAGCCGCCGGCACATGAACCACCGCATCCCCGCAATAGCGCTGAGCCTGCTCGCCGCCTCGTGCGATCGATCTTCAACCGCGTCGTCGAACTCTCGACCGCGGCAAGATCCATCGGCGGGCGGCTCGGCCGCTGCACCGCAAACCCGCACCGGTCCGTCGGCGCCTCCAGCCCACGCTGCGGATCGCAGCGGAACGGGCGCCGCATCGACGGCACAGCGTGGCCCGGCATCCCGCGGGACCGCTCCCGATTCGGCCATACTGTTGCAGCTGGCCACGCAGCCGAAGTTCCGCACGATCAAGGACAGCATCTCGCTCGTCGCATCGATCCGAACGGGACTCAAGAACCCGGGATGGCCGGTCAAGACGCCGCCGCCGCTTCCGGGTTCGCTTCTTCCGGCGAAGCGAATTGTCGCGTTCTACGGGAATCCACTGTCGAAGCGCATGGGCATCCTCGGTGAGATTCCATACGCGCAGATGCTCGCGAAGCTGGACTCCACCGTGGCACAATGGCGAGCCGCGGACGCCGGCACACCCGTCGTGCCCGCCCTCCATCTCATCGTCTCCGTCGCGCAGGGCCTGCCGGGAAAGGATGGCATGTATCGCCAGCGGTCCGACCCCGACCTCATCGAAAAAATCTACGGGATGGCGCGTGCGCGCGGCGCGATCACGATCCTCGACATTCAGGCCGGCAAGAGCACGATCGACTCGGAGCTCCCACGGCTCATTCCATTTCTCTCGAGGCCCGACGTGCACCTGGGCCTGGACCCAGAGTTCTACATGCACTACAACCGCGAGGGTCGCGCGCCGGGCACGAAGATCGGCGCGATGGACGCCATGGACGTGAACTACGCCATCGAACAGCTCGCGCAGATCGTCAGCAAATACCACCTGCCGCCCAAGGTGCTGATTGTCCATCGATTCACCACGAACATGCTCCAGCACGTCGAGCAGATTCGGCTCGATCCGCGAGTGCAGCTGGTCATCAACATGGACGGGTGGGGCCAGCCCTGGCTCAAGTTCGACACCTACGCCCGCTGTGAAGCGGCGGAGCCGGTTGAGTATACCGGCTTCAAACTTTTCTATCACAACGACACGCGGAAAGGGGATCGGCTGCTCACACCGCGCGAGGTGCTCGCGCTCCGCCCCAGACCGCTCTACATCCAGTATCAGTAGCTCGTGAGCAGCAGCCCTGGGCTCCGCTAACCGCGCGCGGAACCGGCATTCGCGTTGCCGGGTTGGTGAAGCGTGACCAGGCTCTTCGTCGCCGCGCTCGCCACGGGTACCGTGCTGGCCGCTTCACAGGCGACAGGGCCTCGGTCACGCCAAATCGAATCGCCGAGCGAGGTGCACGACACCACGCCGGCCACTCCGACAGCGCCCGACCCGGTGCCCACCGAAGTCACGATGCGCAACATCGACTTTCACGTCGGCGACGGCGTGGTGTTGCACATCCGGCGGTTGCGCGGATTCATGCGCGGACGAAACGGCGTCGTCGATTTCGATGACGTGTCGAGCTACACCGTCGACGTCTCGGCCGCTGAAGTGGGACTGGCCGGGGACGACCTGACCAACCTCTTGAACCGGTACGTGTTCGCGTACCCCGGCGCGCCGCTATCGAAGCTCCATGTTCGCGTTGGAGCCGACGGCCTCCGGCAGAACGGGATCCTGCACAAGGGCGTGGACATCCCGTTCGACATGACGTCGAACGTGTCGCTCACGAGCGACGGCCGAATTCGCCTGCACGCGGCGCACGTGAAGATCTTCGGTGTGAACGGTCTGGCCTTGATGGGCGCTCTGGGGTTGTCGCTCGAGAAGATGATCGATTTGTCGCGGGCGCATGGCATCACGGCCAAGGGCAATGATCTCTTCCTCGACGCCACCGCGCTGTTGCCGCCACCGAAAATCAGCGGGAAGATCACCGCGGTTCGGATCGACGGCGACCAGCTCGTGCAGACGTTCGGGAATCCTTCCGATTCGACAACGCCAACGCAGTCGCTCGATCCCGACGCGACCAACTTCATGCTCTATCGCGGTGGAACGCTGCACTTCACGAAGCTGCTGATGTCCGATGCCGAGATGCTGGTCGTCGATGCCGACCCCCGAACGCCGTTCGATTTCGACAACCCTGGCTATCGCAAGCAGCTCGTTGCAGGCAGATCGCGCACGCTGCCCGACATGGGGCTGGAAGTCTGGATGCCGGACGCCGGCTCGCTCGGCAAACCCACGCCGTGAGGCGCGGCTAGCGCTCGCGACGATCCGCCGTCAGCGCCGGAACTCGTGGTAGAGATTGATCAACACGCCCAGCGCGAGTGACGACGTTCCGTTGAGCAGCGCAGTTTGTGTTCGATTGGCGTTCGGCCGCCAGCTCGCCTGCGCAAAGCTGCCGGCATACGCCCCGGCGATCCGCGGAATCGCCAGGGGATGCGATCCGTTCGGCCGCTGGTCCGTGACCGCGCCGCGCAGCGCCGCCGCGACCCTCGCTCCTGTGGAACTGCACCGGCACCGGCGATAATCGAGCGGCCGGTGCATCACGGCCGCCAACCCCTCGGTCACACTTTCCTGTATCAGGAACTCGCCGACGTTGGACGCCGCACGGCGGCCGTAACCCGGCCAGCCACTGCCCCATTCGGCTGGCGTGTTCCTGGCCTGATCCAGGCCCGAGTAGGCAAGCCCTTCCGCGATACCGTAGCCGGCATCGTGGACAAACCGTTGTAGCCGCCAGGATGAATCGCGCTGAACGCGCGCCTGAGCGCCCGAGCTCGACGCATCGGCGATAGACACAACAACGATCAGCGACGTAAGGATTGTTCGTGCAGCCAAGGACCCGACTCGCGTTTCAGTTCGACGCGATGTCTTTGCAACCCAGGGGCCGATCGGTCGAAAAGGCGGCGCACCACGCGCCGAGAATCTCCCTTGCTGCTGCCGAGCTCCTGAGGTATCCGACCATTTCATGCGGATCGGGCTCGTCTGGCGGCGGCGTTTCCATCACGTCGCGCCCGAGCGGGAGCGTCGTGGCGAACACGTCACCGTCATTCCGAACATTCACCCAATCCTCCACCGTGCGCGGCATGGCGAGCGTATCCGTCGCATCGCCGCCGATGAGTAGCCGACGTAGATCGGGCGAGCCGATCGGCGATCCCATCGTCACGAAGCGCCGCACGAGGCCACTGTCGGAGCGGCTCGACAGGAGATCGTAGGCGACGAGCGAGCCCAGGCTGTGCGCAACGAGAATGATCGGCCGGCCTGCCGCGCGTGCCCGGTCGAGCTCGCGCTCCAGGCGGGCTTCGGCGGCGCAACGCTTCCTCACGTCGCTCAGAAACGACGCGTCCGCTGCGAGTGACCGAAGCCCGACGCTGGCGGCCGTGTCGTCGACTGCAGACCTCAATGCGCCGAGCACGATGCCGATGGCTCCGACGAGGTCTCTCACGGTCGGATCCTCCGCACGCTCACGCCGTGCACGGCGGTCCGTGGGCGCGTAGTCACACACATCGGCGGATCGCGGGTCGAGCACGTCCGCGTACCAGACGACCCGAACATCGCCCTCTGAGATCAGTGGGCGTGAGCTGAGTGTTCGCCCGCCGGCGGCGAGCGCGTGAAACCAGAACTGGCGGTTCGCCGCTGAGTCCTGACCCAGCATGCCTCTGCCGTGCACGACCAGAACGAGCGGACGACCGCGCTCCGGCGCGGGGCCGGAGCCGACCAGCAAACCGGCAGCGAGAAGGACGATGAGGCCTCGCATCACAGGCATCCTGTACCTCCGCACCCGCCGCCGTGTTTCACTGCCGGCCAAGGCGGCTGGCCGAGCGACGCTTGCCCGCGCGTCGGGCAGACCCCGACGCGAGCGCCCGGAAACACCGGATTGACCGAACCTTCGTCCACTGACAGGATGAGTCGGGTCGACAAGGAGGACCCATGAATCGTGGGCTGATGCTACTCGGCGCATGCGTGATCGCGATCGGCGCCCCTCGCCCAAGCGTGGCCCAATTCGGGTCGCCAGAGGTCTCCGTCACCGCAACGCTGACGAAACTCGGCGCGAAGGCGGCGACCACCAACATTCCATCGGATCTCGAACTCGGACGATCGGTCACGGCGTCGCTCGTGTCGGTCGAAAAGATCGAGCAGTACGGGATCAAGGGCATGCACGAGGGCGCGCGAGTTACCGTGACTCGTGTCGCACCCGATCGCATTCGCGTCGAAGCCGACGAGATGGAGCCCGTCTCGGCGAAGAGCGTCGTGACGCTTCGCATCGGGACCGACGGCACGCTCGCGCCCGTCGCGGAGCACGTGTCGGCGAAGGCACCGCCCGAGCGTTAGAGAAGTACCAAGCCGGGACTACGCTTCTTCGCGTAGCGCGCTACGCGAAGAGGCCGACTTGTCCGCCCGTGTGCCAGAAAAGAACGGTCTCGTTCGCGTCGAACCGCCCGGTGCGAACGTACGCCACGAGTGCGCCCAGCGCCTTCGCGGTGTACGTGTGATCGACGAACAGCGCCTCCGTGCGGGCCGCCAGCTCCTGGGCGTTGCGCGACGCATCGGTCGCAACGCCGTAGCCGGCGCCGACGTGTCCGTCGTCCACTTCGATGGGCCCATCGAAACCCGACAGCCCATCGATCCCTCGAATGATGCCGCGAACGGTTGCCGCTACCGATTCAGCGGGATCATCCGCGCTCACCGCGATCACGCGCGTGGGCAGCCCGTGGCGCGCGATGCCCGCCACCAATCCCGCCTGCGTGCCGCCGGACGACCCCGCGTGGACGATGACGTCAGGGGCGATGCCCTGTTCTACCAGCTCATCGATGGCAGCAACGAATCCCAGCGCTCCAAGTGACGTCGAGGCACCGAGCGGCACGAAGTACGGGCGTCGCCCCTCGGAGCGCAGCCGTGCCACGACCTCCTCGCTGGCCGCGGTGCGCTCCGCGCGCGACGGGATGTACTCGATCCGGGCTCCCAGAAGGCGATCCAGCAGCGCGTTCGCCGTTGGCCGTTCGGGCGGAGAACCATTGAGAACGAGGACGCAGCCGAGGCCCAACTTCGCGGCGGCAGCGGCGGTGGCCCTCGCGTGGTTCGACTGCACCCCTCCGACGGTGACGACGACGTCAGCACCGGCGGCGAGCACGTCGGCCAGTACGAACTCGAGCTTTCGGATCTTGTTTCCGCCAAAGCCGAAGGGAATGGCGTCGTCTCGCTTGACGAGCAACCGCGGTCCGCCGCCCAGCGCGGCGCGTAGCCGCGCCATCTCCTGGACGGGCGTGGGCCCGGTGAGTAGTGGTACTCGTTGCCGCTGTGACTGCATCGCGAGGGTTATTCCTCTGAGGACGGAGCGCCGCCGCTCCGGGCGACCTGATCCGCTCGGATCCTGGCCGCGTCGAATCGACGCGCGCTTCCCAGCATCTTGTCGATCGTTTCGTCGAAGTCGGCCGTCGGCTTGCGCTGAAAGCGAAGCGGATTGATGCGTGCAACCACGAACGCCTTGAGGTACGGACTTTCGAGTCCGCGCTCCTTGAGTTGCTTCACGGCTTCGTTCACGAGTTCATTGAGCTCGAGCAGCTTGTTCGCGCGGTCGCGGCGGGTGGCGAGCGCCGTGGGCAGCTTGGACCCAAGGAACTTGTCGCAGCGCTTGAGCACGGGGTGGTACGCACCGCCCGAGAACCGGCCATTCTGCTGATAGCAGAGGCCCAGCGTCACGAGCGCCGCTTCCTCGAACTCCGTGGCGAACTCGCGCTCAGGACGGTCGTCGAGCACCGCGAGGGCCTCGGCCAGCCGGGCAACCTCCAGTGCGCGCTCGCGGAGGTTGTGCGCCTTTTCCGTGTTGAGCAGCAGGATGCGATGCGCGACTTCCGGTTCCGGCACGACGAGCGCCACGATGGACTTCGCGCCAAGCTCGCGCATGGCCCCGAGCCGGTGGTAGCCGTTCGGAGACCAGTACTTGCCGTCGCCGGCCGGCACGGCAATCACCGGATCCAGGTATCGATCGAGCTTGTCGATCGCCGTGGCGACGCGTCCGACGTGCGCCTCGGACAAGTCCCGCTGGAACGGCGTTGGCTCGACCCGATCGAGCGGCAACGCCGCAAAGAGCTGCCAATGCGAGCCGAGCGGATCGCGATAGGACGCGAGTACAGCGCCGCCGTCGTCTTCGATCGTGCGACCGAGCGTCTCGATCGATACGGGAGGGGACGCGCTCGCGAGCCGCCGCGCCTCGAGCCCGCGCGAACCGGCGGGCGCGGACGCACGCTTTTTCTTGCGTTTCGTAGTGGCCATGGATGGCAAAACCTGCGGCATCAGGACCGGACTCGCCAGGGGAACGCCGACGAGGCGCCCATGGTTGTGAGGCAGATCATTGCGCATCTTCGTATTTTTACGAATGCAGCGCATGCGTCTGCGCGCATCGCCGATGTCGGCGGCGGCGTGCATGCAGCCTCCCCGTACACCTCGCCAAGCATGCGTGCTCGCATCATCTCGATTCTCGCCGCGGTCGTGATGCATCCGCTCACGGCGGCCGCGCAGACTCGCGGCATCACGCCCGAGGACTATTTCTCGTTCGAGCTGCTGTCCGATCCGCGGATCTCGCCCGACGGATCGCGTGTCGCGTACGTCGTGTCACGCGTCGATCGAACGCAGAACAGCCGGGTCCCATCGATCTGGGTGGCGCCGACCGACGGAAGCGCTCCTGCAAGAGTTGTCATTGGAGAAACCTGGTCGCCCAGTGCTCCGCGCTGGTCGGCTGACGGCACGACGATCGAATTCGTCTCGGCGCGCGCTTCGACGTCCACTGGCGCGTCCGCCAACGGGAACCCGGCGTCGGCCGGCCGCGCGCAGCTTTGGCAGCTGCGACTAACGGACAGCACGCCTCGTCGCGTATCCAATATTGCAAATGGTGTCTCGAGTTGCGCGCCAGCGCCCACCGGAGATCGCGCCGTCTGTCTGAGTCGCACCGGGCCGAGCGACCGGCAGCCCCAGATCGGGGAACGCACCGACACCAGACACTATTCACGAATCGCTTACAAGTTCAACGACATTGGATGGTACGACGACCGGCGCTCGCATCTCTGGGTCATCGACCTCACGAGTGGTAGCGCCACCCAGATCACCGACGGCGATGATTGGAACGACACGGACCCACAGTGGTCGCCTGACGGTACCCGAATCGCCTTCGTGTCGGATCGCACCGGCCACGAGTACGACCTTGGCCGTAACACCGACGTGTGGACCGTCGCGGTGACCGGTGGGTCGCTCACCAAGATCTCGACTGGCAGCGGGCCGGACAATCAGCCGCGTTGGTCGCCCGACGGTAAGTCGATCGCCTTCGTGTCCTCACCAACCGACAACGGTCAGCCGCAGATCTACGTCGCGCCGTCCGCCGGCGGGCGAGCGGTCGCGCCCGATCCGACACTCGATCTCATACCGACTGATCTCCAATGGTCGGGCGACGGAGCGTCGCTCTACTTCGACGCTGGCGTGAAAGGCGAGTTCCACGTCTTCCGGATCGATCGCGCCACTCAGCGGCTGACGCAGGTGACCATGGGCGCGCGCGCCATTCGCGGGCCGAGTATCGCCGCGAAAGGCACGGCGGTGGCATACCTGGTCAACGATTTCACCCATCTCGACGACGTCTACGCCGCGCACCTCGACTCCCCCGAAGAGCGGAAACTCTCGAACCACAACGCGGCGCTCTGGTCCACGCTCGCGCTGGCGCCGGTCCAGCACCTCACGTTCAAAGGCGCTGACGGCTGGGACATCGACGGCTTTCTCGTCAAGCCCATCAACTGGCAGCCCAACCGGAAGTACCCGCTCGTCCTGAGCATTCACGGTGGTCCGGCTGGCCAGTACGGCCTCGACTGGTTCCATGAATTCCAGATATATGCGGCCCGCGGCTGGGCTGTGTTCTTCACGAATCCTCGCGGCTCGACCGGCTATGGTCACGCGTTCCAGCGCGGAATCGAGAAGGAGTGGGGCGGCAAGGACTACGTCGACATCATGAACGGTATCGACGCCGTCATCGCCCAGAACCCGTGGATCGACACGACGCACATGGGCGTCACGGGCGGCAGTTACGGCGGCTACATGACGAACTGGATCGTCGGTCACACCAGCCGCTTTGCCGCCGCCGTCACCCTGCGAGGTATCTCGAACTTCATCAGCGATGATGGCACGCGCGACGCAGCGTATGGACACGGCGACGACTTCGGCGGTGACATCTTCGAGAACTTCCAGCTGTATTGGGAGCGTTCACCGCTCAAGTACGCGCGCAACGTCACCACGCCGATTCTCATTCTGCACTCGGACAACGACTACCGCGTTCCGATCGAGCAGGGTGAGCAGTGGTTTCGCGCGCTCAAGCATTATGGGAAAACGGCGGAGATCGTGTTCTTCCCGCGCGAAAACCACAACCTGACGCGCACCGGTGAACCGAAGCACCTGGTCGAGAGCCTGAATTGGCAGGTGCGCTGGTTCGAGAAGTATCTCGACGCCAGGCGCGACCCCGGACTGCCCGCGTACGATCGCGAAAAGTGAGTCCCGCGGACTCGCGCTAGAGGCGCATCAGGTAGCTGAACTTGACGAAGAAGTAGTCTGCGGTTCGACGGATCGGTTGAAAGTTGAATCGTTCCCTGGGATCCGGTTCGCCCAGTCCCGAACTGCCATAGCCGAAGAACAGCACGGTTCCGGGATTCGGCTGGTACGAGAACAGATAGTCACCGTGCAGCCCGTGCGTTCGCGTCGCGTACGCGCGCTGCCCACGAATCAGAATCGGGTAGAACGTTCGTGTCTCGTCACGCAGGTCGTCCGTTTCGCTCAGATCGTACTCGCCAACCGCGCGCATGAAGATCGACCGCGTGAGCTGATACTCCAGCTTGACCCGCGGTATCACGTTGCGCCCAACGAGACTGTGATCCGTTCGGCGCCAGTAGTCCTGATACTGGATCGTCCCGCCGATTCGCAGCCGATCGCTCGGCCGGGCGTTGATCGTGAGGTTGAGATAATCGATGTTGGCCTGCGCCCACTCGAAGAAGTTCTCGTCCTGCCCGGTGATGTACAGGATCGACGCGTTGCCGAACGACCACTGCGGCGTGCCGACCGTGAACACGTAGTCCCGGTTGGGGATGCGTCCAACACCGACGAACGGCAGCGTGTCGCCGGAGGGCGACAGGAGCCGGTAACTCGAGTACAGCCCCTGGTCCCAGCCGAAGCTCTCCCAATACACGCCCGTGCCCGCCGTCCACCCGCCGTGGAGCGTCGTGCTTCCACTCAGGTGAAATTTCTTGTCCTGCGCGTCGCCGTGCCTGGTGAAGTGCGAGTACTGCCACGTGTGATCGAACATTATGTCGCCCGTCACAGCCTCGACGAACGATCCGCGCTCGCCGAACCAGGTGGCGCGATGATCGACCGCACCATGTACGGTCCCCGCTCGCGAGATGAAGCCACTCGCGGCGCGGAAATTCTCATCGATGCCGGTCATGGTGTAGCGTAATCCAAATCGCTTGCCGCTGCGAGCGAGAATCCCTTCCCAGAGCGGCGCGTTGCGCACCAGATCGCGCGTTCGGTCGAAACTGCGGGCGTACTGGAACGACCCGCTGTAGACACCGCCAAAGAGAATGCGACCGTCCACGTCGGCGACCCGATTGTAATCCCCGCCGAGCACGCGATCCGTGTACGCGATTCCCACGCGCGACTGTCCGCCGACGTCACGCTGCGCGCGCACGATGTTGTACACGGTGCGGTAGTTCTGCGTGGTCAGCGACGGATTGTCCGCCGCCGAGAGAAAGCCGATGTTCGTTCCCGCGAGCTTGCCCGTGATCTTGGTGGCGCCGTCCGGCTGCACGATGCGGCGCGTGTAGATCAGATTGTGCGGAACGCTGAACGACTCGAGTCCCTCGAGAAAGAACGGGCGCTTCTCCGGAAAGAACAGCGCCTGCCGGGGATCGATCACGAACTGCCCCGCGTCGGCTTCAACCTCGGCGAAATCCGGCTTCGCGGTGCCGGTGAGCGTCAGGTTGTTCGTGATGCCCCAGCGAACGGTCCCACCGATCTGTGCGGCCGGCGTCCGATACTTCCACTGCGTCGGGCCATTGCTGCCCGTGGCCTTCTGCGTGACGACCGGATTGAGATCCAGCACCAGGCCACGCTCGAACCCCTGCAGCCCATCGATCGAGCCGGACTGTCCGAGAAACGACGCGTTCGCCCGCTTCGCCGGCGCCCACGTGTCCTCGTAACCCGAATGCTGTACCTGGCGCACGACGTTCAGATCCCAGCTTTGCACGTCCGCCGATTGATACTTGAGACTCTTGAATGGAATGCGCAGCTCGACTTCGTACCCGTAGTCCGTCAAGCGGCCTCTGGACGCGAAGACGAAGTCCTGGCTCAGATCCGGCGCGGCGCGACCGGAGATCGTAGGCGTCCAGCCGCTGTTGAAGCTCGCGCCCGACTCGACGATCGTGCCATCCATCTGCACCCCGAAGGGATTGACGGCAAACACGTACGCCTGTCGTTGATCGTGGAACGTGCCCAGCAGAATCTGAACGTTGTCGTCGGCGCTGATCTTGTCGCGGTCCGCGAGCGTCGCGTGCACGGCGCCGTGCTGCTCGAACGCGCGGATGCCGACGTACAGCGCGGTGGACGAGTACCAGAGCAGGATCTGCGTCGAATCCGCCGCGGGGATTCCGTCTTGCGGCGAGAATTGCGAGAATCCGGCGAGCACGGCGGCCTGCGCCCACGCGCCCTCGGTGAGCTGGCCGTCGATCACCGCTTCGGCCGCGCCGCCCTCGATACGAGGGATCCGCACGTGCACCTGATTCTCACGGCCGACATATGTCGTCGCCGGCGCCACAGCGGCGACGAGCGTCCAGAGAGACAGAAAGGCGCTCAGACTCATTGCGGTAGTATGCCGCCCGGAAGATTCGGCGTGGGTGTGCGTGTTGTAAATTTTTTCGTTGCGAACGACCGACAGAATGTGCGGTCGGCCCGCACCGCGGCGCTAGAAGCTCACCCGGGCGTACGTGACGCTCACGTCGCCAGATTGAACCGGCACGACGTACGCTGGCCGTTGCGGGAGCGGCACGCCGGGCAAGGACGGCAGCCCAGTTCGTCGCGCCACGAGATCGACGCTGATATGACGCCCAACCGGGACGGCGAGCGAAAACACGGCTCCGCTGTCAGGCACCGCCCAGTACTCCATCGCCCAGTCGCGCAGATGTCGGCGGAACCGAGTGGTGTCCACCACCCTTGCGTCGATCGCAGTGCGGAGCACCGGAGCGCCAGTGGTGTGAAGGATCAGGGTCGTCGTGCCGATCGGCACGTTCACGCGGAACACGACGCGCCGCGCACCGTCGATCAGCGTGTCGCGGAGCAACGTCGCGGAGGGCGCTTGGAGGCCGGCACGTTGTACCAGCCGTCCAACGAGCGGACCACCGACGCCGCGGGCGAGTGCCGTCCACACCGGAGCGTTGCTGGTCGTGCCGAGCACAGAGCGCGTCCACGCGTCCCGCACGGCGAAACTCCCCAGCCATGCCTCGCCAGTGGCCGGATCCTCGGCGTAGACGAGATTGGTTCGAATCGGATGCGCCTCGTTCGGCCGCAGCGTCACCGCGCCGACGAGCGCGAGCACGCCCGCGGCGACCGCGGCCGCAATCGCTCCGCGCCATGGCGTCGGCGTCAGCACACGTTCGACGAGGGGCAATAGCAGCCACGTGAGGAGCGACGTGACGAGCGCCAGAGCCATCGCGCCGATTCCGGACACGCCGAGCATGACCGCCGACACGGCGTACGCGAGTCCGGCGAGCATCGTCAGCGCGACTGCCGCCGCGATCCACTCCGCGACGACACGCCGCGAGCGCGCCGCGGCAAGGGCGAACAACAGCGGCCATGTGAACAAGTAGCTCGTGCCGGGCGCTAGAATGCTCGACGCCAACGCCATCACCAGCCACACGATGAGCGCTCCGGCATGCAGTTCGTCCCCGTCACGCCACCGGGTGGCCAGCGCGTAGACCGCGATATTCAGCGCGAGGACGGCGAGTGTCACGGACGCCGCGGAAATGCCACTCCATTCGGCGCGACCGCCGAGCACCACCGCGCGACCGACCAGGCCCGAGAGCACGAGCGCCACGACGACCGCGATGGCGCCGACGAACGCGCCACGCGGTTGGCGGCGCACGACGACGATCGTCAATACGAGCGCGACCAGCACCAGCGGTATCGCGAGCCACACCGGGTACACGACCACGCCCACGATCGGGAAGTCGAAGAATACGGCATCGCCCGTAGCAGGGCGCGGCAACGGCTCGTTGGCAATGCGCTTGGTCAGCGCGAGCATCTGTGCCCCGTGATGCTGCACGCTACCCGGATTCAGGTGTGCGACGTCGTCGTGACTCGTGTGGTATCGCTCCACGCCATCTGCGAACGCAAAATTGAGCGCCGGGATGCCGAGGAGGGAGAACTCCGACAGATCGGTATCGTTGGGCAGCGCACGATAGACCGCCGTAAACATGGAACCGGCGGTCACGTCGCCGGCGGCACGCAGCAGGCTCGCCGCATCGCGGTTGTTCGGGCCCGTCTCGAACATGTAGGATCGACCCGACGTGCCCCGTGCTTCGAAATTCAGGGCAAACGCGACGTCCTTGGCCCAGCGATGTTCGCGGACGAACGCGGCTGCGCCAAGCAGCCCGGCCTCTTCACCGTCAGTGAACAGCGCAATGACGTCATCCGTCAGCGGCTGCTTTCGCGCCCGGAGCGCACGCAGCGTTTCGAGCAGCGCGGCGCACCCCGCCGCATCGTCAGCCGCGGCCGGTCCCGCTTCGACGCCATCATAGTGCACGGCGAGTAGCAGAGACTTTCCGCTCGGGCTGCTGCCGGGCAGCCACGCGATGATGTTCTGCACCCGTCCGGCGGATTGGTAGCGCGTGCCCACGGCCGTCGTCGTCTGTAGCTGCGGCTTGAGGCCGAGCGTGGCGAGCTGGCTCACGATGTAGTCGCGAACCCGATCGTGGTCAGGCATTCCCATCGCGTGCGGACGCGCCGCGATCTCCTCCACGTGACGCATCGCGCGCTCCGCGGAGAATACCGTGTCGGGCGCCGTGGCCGGAACGGGTCGCGGCGGCCGGCTCACGCGCACCACCGAACCCGCACAGAGCGCCAGAAGGCCAAGAATGGTTGCGAGCCGAAGACCAATGCGATTGGTCATGAGGTCCTTCGTCTGGACGTTGGCCACGACATTCTACTGAGTAGATTCCTCCGGAGACTTTTCGAACCGGAGAATGCATGCCTGACGCGACGCAGCGCGCCGCCGGCAAGACGGTCCTGGTGGTGGACGATCACGACGCGACTCGGCAAACCATCGCGCGGATGCTCGAGGCGGGCGGCTTCACTGTGCGCCAGGCATCGAGCGGCACGGAGGCACTGCAACGCCTCGCCACCGAGGGGGACGAGATCGATCTGGTGCTGTCTGATGTCACAATGCCGGGGATGAGCGGCATCGACCTGTCGTATCAGATACGTGAGCGGTATCCCACCGTTCCAGTGGCGATCGTTTCGGGCGACGTGAGCGAGTTGGAGCGCAGCATCATCGGGCGCGCGGACGTGCCGTTCATCAAGAAGCCGTTTCACGCGGAATCGCTCTACAGCGCGGTCCGCGAAGCCATGCGCCAACAGCCGGCACGCGGCGACTGAACCACGCCCGGCTAGTGGCGCCGGAAATCCGCGGTGCCGATGCGGACGACCGTTCCCGTTCGTTGAGTCGCCGTACCTGGGTCGGATTGTGAGCCGATCGACGCCGTTTCCGCCCAGATTCCGTACACGCGGCCGTCGTGCGCCGTGAGCCACGTGTAATCGCCGAGAAACGCGTTGCGTCCCTCGAAGCTGCTGTCGGACCATGCATAGTTGGTGAACGACCGACCGTTATCGGTCGAGCGTGCGAGCGTGAACGCCGTGCGGCGATTCGCCGGGTCGTCCCGCCGATCGAAGAATTGCACGTACACATCGCCATTCATCGGGTCGACCGCAAGAAACTGGAAGAATTGATCGCGGCCACTGTGGAGCGAGTCGGTCGTCACGCGAACCGGGGCCGACCACGTTCGTCCACGATCGCGCGATGAGGCAAGAAACGCGTCGATGTCGCCGTTCCTGAAATCGCTCCAGGTGACGTAGACGTTCACGCCGTGGACGCCGACCTGCGGAAAGCCGAACACGCGTCCGAGCCCCGGCACCGCGCCGGTCCCACCGAAGTACGGCGGTCCCACTTGCTGCACGACGCGCGACGGTGAAAAAGTCTTGCCACCATCGTGTGACGTCGTCATGACGATCGTCAGCCCCCAGTTCCAGACGGCGTAGATCGTCCCATCAGCGCCGACTACGCCATGGAAACCGACGACGTCGCCGTTGTCGTCGCGGGGATATCCCGCTTGAGTGCTGATGCGCATCGGTGTCGACCAGGTCTTGCCGTGATCCGTCGAGCGCGCGAAGAGCATGATCGACTTGTCGAGCTGCCACTCGATCCAGCCAACGTAGAGATTCCCGGCGTGACGACTCGTCGTCGAATTGTCGGCGAAGATCCTGGGCATGTCTTCGTACTGCATGCCTGGCTCGTCGCCGGTGTACCATGCACGCACGGCAACGGGCTCCTTCTCCCACGTTGCCCCGCCGTCGGCAGATCGGCGCACGTAGATTCCGTTGCGGCCGGCGCCGTGTCGCCAGTACGACGTCGAGCCGAGCTTGTCGAACACGAGGTAGCAGAGGTACGCCGCTCCGCGATCGTCGAACGTCACGCTGACGTCCCCGGCTGACCGCCAGTCCGTTGGCACCGTGCCCGTAGCGGTCGTGAAGGTCCGGCCCGAATCGGTGGAGTAGACGGCGCGCGCCGGCCCCTGGTAGACGCCGACGATCTGCGCCGGATTTCGCGGGTTGATCGCTATCCCCGGCTCGTTGCCACGCGCCTCGGGGAGTGAAACGTCGACGATGCGCGCACCCGGCGCGCGGGGAAGCGAAAGCGGCGTCGATGCCGGCAGCTGAAGTGCCGAGAT
This sequence comes from Gemmatimonadaceae bacterium, assembly GCA_035469245.1. Lineage (GTDB taxonomy): Bacteria > Gemmatimonadota > Gemmatimonadetes > Gemmatimonadales > Gemmatimonadaceae > JAQBQB01. Next base: position 18,291 of record DATISA010000169.1, on the reverse strand, counting down.
CGACGCCGCAACGACGAGAGAAGCGATCAAGCTATTTCTTCGTGAAGATCAGATTTCCGCTCGCGGCCTGTCCCGCGACGGCGATCTCACCGTGCACCGTGAGCTGCTTTCCGCCATTCTCGATCGAGAGCCGCTCGGTTTGCTTCATTCCGCCCTGGATATCGGCGGTCGTGCTGATGACGAGAGCTGGGCCGTCCCACGTCGTCGTCGATTTCAGGTCGACGGTCATCCCGTTGCCGCCGAGCGAGTTCGTGGACGGTGTACCGTCGAGGTTGTACACCAAGGTGCTCGAAACCGGCTGCCCCGTTGGGCCAACCGCGTTTCGCTCGATGGTGAGAGACTTGTCGGTTTGCGTGATCTTGAGCTCGGACGACTTTGGTACCATGCCTTGGCTCTTTGCTGTATCGAGCACCCAGGTCCCGGAAAAAGTTGTGTGCGACTGCGCCGCGAGCGGCCCGGCAGCGACGGTGGCAAGGGCGAACAACGTTGATACAATGCGGCGCATCATGTCTCCAGAAATGGAATGTCGTCTACTTCTTTTTCGGTGTGGCGTCACGAAAGACCTTCGTTTCGCCTTCGTACGCGAACTTCACGTTGGCGCTCTTTTCGACCTGGCTGATCGCGAGCCGGCTGGAATCCAGGGGAACGTCGATCGACGCCTCGCGATCGAGCAGCGGCAAATCGGGGACTTTTACGTCGTAGTTGAACCAGCGCGTCAGCACCTCGACCACCTGCCGCAGTTGCTTGTGCTGCACGGTGATCCGGCCCTCGACCCAACCGAACGCCTCGGCCTGCTCCTCTGCGCTCATCGGGCGAATCCCCTTGGCGTCGGCGATTGCGGCCTGATTCGCCGTTATCACTGAGGACTGCTTGCCCATTTTGACAGTAACGCTGCCCTCCTGGACGAGCACCTTCGCGGCGCTGTCCTCTGGGTATGCCGAAATCACGAACTTTGTTCCGGTCGCGATGAACTGCGTCCTGTTGGCAACCACGCGGAATGGCAGCGGCTGGTTCGGCCCCACTTCAAACGACGCGGTGCCTTCGACGCGTATCGCGCGCATCTTCGTCGGGAAGCCCTCGGGCTTGTAGTACTTCGTCGCCGGACCGATGCGCATCTTGGTACTGTCATTGAGTGTGACGCTCCCGGTCTGACCAGGGCTCGACGCCACCGGTTGAATGATCGGCGAGCTCACCGCGGCGAGCGTCGCGTCGTCCTCGCCCATTCGGTCGAGTTTCATCACGCCGTAGATCGAGGCGACCAGCGCCACGACGCCGATGATCACCGGAACGACCCACGAGGGTCGCTTCGCCACGTCTTTCATGTGCGCCGCGGCCTCGTGCCGTGTCGCACTGGCAACTGCGTGGTGCGCGTCGGCAGTGTGTCCTTCGCCGTGGATCGTGCGCGTGATGCGGGACCAGGCGCCTTCGGCATCGGCGTCGGCCGTTGCCGGGTGCGTCCCCGTCATCGTGTGCTCGTCGCGCGCATTACTGCCACCGAACCGGTGCGCCGAAGCGCGTCGGCTCAGTGCGCGTGCTGCGCCATGCTTCACTTCATCGGCGAGAACTTGTTTGAACTGATCGTGCGAGGTCAGCGTCGCACGCTGCTGCCACACATTGACGAACGCCGTTTCGACCACGCGCGGCGCCAGCGTGCCCGCGTCACCCAACTTGCTGCGGGCGTCGGCAAGCGCGGCATTGAACTCGGCGTCGAATGCGCGGCGGAACGCGGGTTCGTCGCTCAAATAGGTCGGCGCGGTACGGGGGACGGACGAATTGGCGGGCGAGGTTGGACGGGTGTCCGGCGACGACATGCAGCCTCCAGGGCCACGGTTGTAGCCGTATATGATGGCGGGCGCGCCACTGGCTGCAAGTAGCGATTGTCCGGAAAGATCCGTCAGGAATCTCACGACACTTGCGCGAGCGTTCGCTACGCCTTGTGCAGCGTGCACGCCGCGACGCCTGATGCGCCGGCTCAACGGTTCAGCTCGACGAGTGCCGGCGCGAGCGGGGCTGAACCTGGAAGCCTATTCCCAGCAATGATTTCCAGCACCAAATCGGACATGGGGATGTGGCACGCGCGCTGCGTTGCTCCGAGCCGCCGGTTTCCCCCGATGCCGGGGCGGCGGGCGAGCTTGAATCAGTGTCACCCCGTTTTCGCGGACCTTGGAGGTTCGACATGGCAACGCTGCTCCGAACCGAGATCGAGCCCTGTTGCATCGACCTTGTGCACGTTCTCCACGTTTCGAATCATCGCTCGCTTCGTGCGACGATCTCGGGAGCGCTGGATCGTGGCGCCTCGCACGTGGTGGTCGATTGTGCGGGTTGGGAGCGGCTCGACCTCTCCGTTTTGAGCGCGCTCGTACAGGGCGCGAACGCTTGTGGCCTTCGCGGAGCGACGTTCGAACTCGTGAACCTCGAGCGGGAGCTTCAGGCCGATATTCGCGCTCTTCGGCTCGGGACGAAGCTCGGACTGTATGCGTAAGACAACAGCACGCTGTTGTGTACTTGCAACAACGGCTGCTGCGACGCAGCAGATTTGGGACGACCTCGCTGACGCAAGGGTGTTGTGAAATTCACGTAAGCTACTGCAATAGAGAGAGTTGTAAAAAAAAGCGATGGGAGCTCAACCGCTGGTACGGGCAGTGCTATCCAGGCCCGCCAGCAAGACGCCGATCGACGCCGGCGCTCGAGCGATGAAACCGAACATGGAGGAAGCAATGGGAATTCGTAAGGTGGCAGGTGCGGCGATTTTCGCCGTCGCGGTAGCGGCCACGCCCGCGGCAGCTCAGACGGTGACGTTCTCGACATCGGGAAGTTTTTCGGGCCTTGGATGCTCAACCACGGTGTGCAACTTCGGCGGCTTTGTCCTCGGGTTCACCACGGCCGCGTCCAACAGCTACATCGCGCCGACATTCGTCGACCTGGGCGACTTCACGACCCTGTGCAACACGTGCACGCCCGGCCAGTCGGTGCCGATCTCGAGCGGCGTCATGTTCACGCTGACGATTTCGCAGACCAATCCAACCACGGGCACGAATCAGTTCGCGGGAAGCATCAGTGGCAATTTGAGCTACAATCCGAGCTCGAGCTCGTTGGTTTGGACGCCGACGACGTTCAACTTCCCCATCGCGCCGGTGAACTACGCGCTGGTGACTGACGCCGGCGCTGGCGTGAGTGGTCAGATTGTCATCGCGGCGCCCACGACGGATCACAATCCGAATCCGACACTGGTCAAGGCGTTCGTCACGACGGTTCCAGAGCCCGCTTCGATCGCGCTCATGGCCACGGGCCTTGTCGGGTTGATCCCGGTCGCTCGCCGCCGGCGCAACAAGTAATTCCCGCCTGTTCGGTTTCCTTTTCTCGAGTTGGCGTCGAACGGTTCAGGTGCGGGAGTCGCTGACCTAGCGGCTCCCGCATTTCGTTGCGGACAAGCATGACGAACGTCGTTTTTCTGGTCCATCTTCCGACTCATCAACGCCGAGGACGACTCAACCTTGCTGTCAACGAACGACATGGCGCGTCGCCTTCGGCTGCCCGGCTACATCGTCGTGGGATACATGACGGTCGGTGCGCTGCTCGACGTCGTGATCAGCGCTCAACCTGCACAGATTCACGACCTTCGCTGGCGCCTTGGCGTCTCGACGCTTCTCACTGCCGCGAGCGGCACCGAGCTGCTCGGCGCCGTCTTGTTCCTTGCATTGGCGATCGCAATCTCCGATGGAGTCGCGATGTGGGTCGGATTCGCGTTGTCCTTGCTCTACGGACTGCTCTACATCGGACTCGCGGGCGTCTTCGCCCTCGACTCGCTCCAATTGCGCGGCCAGATCAGGCCCGAAATGCTCTCCCGGTACAACCTGGGCCTTGCATGGACACTCGCTCGCGTCCTCTTCACCGGGCTCGCCTTCCTCGTCATCGCGAGCGCATGCCTGCGCGCCGCGCGCGCCCTCGCCCGCGCGCTCGACCGAAACGGCGGCAATCCAGCCTCGACGCTCGTCGTTGGAGCACGCCCGTCGAGTAGCGTCAGCGCCCCGCCGATTCGCCCAAACATCGAGCGCACCAAGGCGCCTACGGGGTGAGTGTCGGAACGTAGCCCATAGCCACGTCGAGGAACTTGGATCCGGCGACCGCGACCTGCCGGTCGCGCCTTACGCCTCCGCCGCCTCCACGTCCGCCTCCACGTCGAGCTCGTGCCAGATCCGGTTCTGGTGCGTTTCGCGAAGAAAGACACCACCCACGGCGACGGTGAGCAGCGACACCGCGATCGGGAACCACAGTCCGGCGTACCGATTGCCCGTCGCCGCGACGATCGACGTCGCGATGACCGGTGTGAATCCGCCAAACCACCCGTTGCCGAAATGGTACGGCAGCGAGAGCGATGTGTAGCGGATGCGCGCGGGGAACGTCTCCACGAGAAAGGCAGCGATCGGCCCGTACACCATCGTGACGTACAGCACCTGCACGAAGATCAGCGCGACGAGCGCGCCGAAATTCAACGGCTCTGCCGCCGCCGACATCGCGTGATAGATCGGGATGTACGTCACCGACGCGAGGAGGCACCCCGCCATGATGATCTTCTTGCGGCCGATTTTGTCCGAGAGGGCGCCGAACACCACGAAGAAAGGCGTGCCGAGCAACAGGCCCAGCGCGACGATCTTGTATGCCGTGTCGAGTGGAAGCTTGAGCACACTTTGAAGGAAGATCAGTGCGTAGAACTGTCCGGTGTACCAGACCACGGCCTGTCCCGCAGTAGCACCGAGCAGCACCGTGAAAAACAGCTTCCAACGTTCGGCCGTGCCGTAGCTGTCCGCTATCGGGCTCGTCGAGGTCTTGCCTTCGGCTTTGAGGCGGGCGAACAGCGGCGACTCCGCCATGCGCGCGCGAATGTAGTACGACACGACGACGAGTACCGCGGAGAGCAGGAACGGAATCCGCCAGCCCCACGCCTTGAAATCGGCGTCACTCATCCCGCGCTTCGTCGCCAGAATGACGAGTAGCGACACGAACAGCCCCAGAGTGGCTGTGGTTTGAATGAATGACGTATAGAAACCGCGCTTGTCGTCGGGCGAGTGTTCAGCGACGTACACCGCCGCGCCGCCGTATTCGCCGCCGAGCGCGAGTCCTTGCAGCAGACGGAGCGACACGAGCAGCACGGGCGCCAGAACGCCGAGCGTCCCATAGCCTGGCAGCAGTCCGATCGCGGCGGTCGACCCGCCCATGATGAGGAGCGTCATCATGAAAGCGTACTTTCGGCCGACCATGTCTCCGATCCGCCCGAATACCAGGGCGCCGAAGGGGCGCACGGCGAAACCCGCGGCGAACGTTGCCAACCACTTGAGCAGCGAGATCGTCGCGTTCGAGCTCGGATAGAAAACCGCCGCCAATACCGCGGAGAGGCTCCCGAAGATGTAGAAGTCATACCACTCGATCACCGTGCCCGCGGAGGAAGCGGCGATCACACCCCAGATCTTGCGCACGTCAGTCACGCGATCATCTCCGGGTCCAAGGTGGCCAGGCTTGCCGTTGAAGGCGATAATTGTCCCGCATCGCAGCCTCCGCCGCCAGGGGGTCCGCGCAAGCTCGGTACGCACAGTATCACCATCCAACCGCGTCGACCTCATGCGCTCTTCGATCGCAGGACTGCTCGCCTGCGCCTTGGCGTTCGGGCACCTCCCCGGCACCGAGCACTCCATCACGGGCACACGCGTCGTGATTCTCGGCACCGGAACACCCAACGCCGATCCCGAACGATCCGGACCGGCGGTCGCCATCATTGCCGGCGATCAAGCCTATCTCGTGGATGCCGGCCCCGGGATCGTTCGCCGCGCAGCACTCGCGGCGCGGCAGGACTCGATCGCGGCCCTCTCGCCGGATCGGCTTCGCCGTGTATTCCTCACGCATCTCCACTCCGACCATACCACCGGTCTCGCCGACCTGATCGTCGGGGCCTGGGTGCTCGGCCGAACCGCTCCGCTCGAGGTGTACGGTCCACCCGGCTCGCGCCGCATGACGGCACTGCTCGAGCAGGCATATTCGGAAGACATCGAGATGCGGCTGCACGGCGGCGAACCCTCGAACAAGACTGGCTTCGCGGTGAACGCGCACGACGTCGCCCCCGGCATCGTGTACCGTGACAGCAACGTGACCGTCACCGCGTTCGACGTGGCGCACGGGCAATGGGATCATGCGTATGGCTACCGCTTTCAAACTCGCGACCGAATAATTGTCGTCTCGGGCGACACACGGCCGACCGATGCCATCGTCCGCGCCTGTAGCGGATGCGACGTGCTGGTGCACGAGGTCTATTCCGCAGAACGATTCACGGCACGCCCGCCCGAATGGCAGCGATATCACGCCGCCTTTCACACTTCGACGATCGAGCTGGCGGACATCGCGTCGCGTGCGCGACCGAAACTGCTCGTGCTCTATCATCAGCTCTACTGGGGGGACGACGACGACGCGTTGTTGCGCCAGGTCCGGTCGCGCTACCCGGGCAACGTGGCATCGGCGCACGACATCGACGTCTATTGACGCCAGCGGCCAGCGTCGCGACGTTGAGCGGCATGCCTCTCATGAGCTTCTTGCGGCGTCACTGGCTCGGCACGCTCCTCGGCATCGTCATCGTGCTGCCGATCCTCATCGTGAGCCTGTGGGCAACGATCGCGCTGCACTACACTTACTCCACCGGCTACCGCGCCGGCTACCTGCAGAAGTTCTCCAAGCGCGGGTGGCTGTGTAAGACGTGGGAAGGTGAGCTGCAAATCACCGCGATCCCCGGCTCGACGCCGGAAATATTCCTGTTCAGTACTCGCTCCGACTCGATCGCTGCCGTGCTCAGTCAACTGAGCGGCAAGCGCGTCGCGGTGGAGTACGAGCAGCACAAGGGCGTGCCCACGTCGTGCTTCGGCGACACCGAGTACTTCGCCATCGCCGTTCGCCCAGTCGACGGGCCATGATGCACGACACGGCCGCGAACCTCGCGGCCGTGTGCGTCAACGAGCGATGTGGACGGTCAGGGCGCGGCCTTCTTGGGCGGTTTGGCCGGATGTGTACCGTTCAGTCGCGGACGCGGCCCATCGGCGACGGCGACGACCAGATCCCTGATGAAGTTCGCGATCCGCGTGTAGTGCGGATAATCGATGTACTGCGGTTCATCGGTGCGCTGGTGGTAGTCGCCGTGCAGGCCGGTGAAGAAGAACGCGATCGGAATGCCCTGCAGAGCGTAATTGTAGTGATCGCTGCGGCCGTAAATGTTGTTGTATCCCGACCAGGTAATCGTCGTGTCGTACTTGTAGTCGAGCGCCAGCGGCTGCTTTTCCTTCCGGTTCACCGCGGCTACCATGTCGCCGAGATCCTTCGAGTCGAAGTAGGACCCCACGACGCCGAGGTAGTCCGGGCCGCCACCGGGCAGGTCCTCCTCGCGTCCGCGGCCGATCATGTCGATGTTGATCTGCGCGACGATCGAATCCATCGGCACGGTCGGGTTCAGCGTAAAGAACCGCGAGCCTTGAAGCCCCGCCTCTTCACCGGTGTGCCACACGAAGAGTACGGACCGTTTCGGCTTCACCTTCATCGCCTGAATGGCCTCGGCGATCTCCAGGACCCCCATCGAACCAGAGCCGTCGTCGTCCGCGCCGTTGTTGATGGAGTCGCGCCGCACTCGCGGATGCTCACGGCGAACGCTATCCATATCAACGTGAATCTTGGCGAGCTGCTCGGGCGTGAGCGCGATCATGTTGTTGGCGATGAGCATCGCGTTCCGCGCGTCGTTGAACGCCTTGAGCGAATCGTGATCGACCCGAGCCACCGTGACGCCAATGTGATCGTTGTGCGCACCGATCGCGACGTATTCGTGGCGGAGTCTGCGATCGCTGCCCGGGATGATCGCCACCACGTTTCGCGCCCAATCGGTGGGCAGCTCGATGAAGTCCAGCGCCGCGCTGACGACGCCCCCTTCGGTGCCCGGTAGCAGCTTATCCAGTGAGCGACCGCCGAACATCCTGGTTGCGGCCTCCCGCGTCAGCCGGATGGACGCTTGTGGGGCGAGCTGCGCGATCTGCTGCTTGAGAATCGTGAGCGAATCGGGTGCCGCTTCGTTCGCGGCCGCGCCACGACCGGCCCTTCCTCCGCGACCCCCGACCGTGCTCAGCGTCGCGATGGCCGGCATGTTGAGCAGCGCGCGCGCACCGGCGTTTACGGAGTCGAGGTCCACCGTCGCCACGGCCAGGGCGTCGGCGAAGCGGGACGCGACCACCGGCCCGAATCCACCGCGTCCGCCTGCCGCCGCTGGCTGCGCCGCTCCCCTGCCCGCTCGCCCACCAGCGCCCGCTCGACCAGTGCTCCGCGCAAGCGGCGCCGGAAGAAGCACGACGAAGCGTCCGGCCGCCTCGCTCGCTGAAATCTGCTTCGTGGTGTCACCCTGAACACCGCCGAAGATGACCCGCGCCTGCACGATCGGCCGCGGAGCACGCGAACCTGGTATCGCGACCCAGTCGTCCTCCCAATCGAGCGGGTTGCCATCGATCGTCAGCCGCGAGTGGTTCGTGAATTCATGAACGTGATATGGCAGATTTTGAAAGTACGTCCCATTGTCTCCCGCTGGCACGAGGCCCAGGCGTTTGACCTCCGACGCGATGTAGTTCGTGCCCTTGAAATTGCCCATCCGCCCAACCTGACGCCCGGTCATCGAGTCGTCGGCGAACTGGTACAACCGCGTCTGCAGATCTCGTTCGGTGATCGCTGAACTCGTCGGCGCGGGCGCCAGCTTCTCGGGGTTCCCGTACTCGTTGAGCTTCGGCGCGCGCTGGGCTACCGACGCGCTGACCGGGATGAGGAACGCATAGACGACTAATGCGAGTCGTGACATCGTCTCCGGGACTCCTGTTCGTTGTGATCGTGATTGCATTGGCGTCGAGCAGTGGACACGCCTCACTGCCCGGAGTGGTCGCGCTTCAGATCCTTCCAGGCCCGGTCGACTTCGGGGGCGACGAGCAGCGAGTCGGCGATCCCCGCGATTTCCTCGGCGTCACGCCACGCGAGCTCGAGCGCCGCAAGCTCGCCCTGCATCGCCGCGCGCTCCGCTTCCTCGTGCAACGCCATCTCGAGCGCGAGGCGCTGAACGGGGTTGAGCGCGAACAACCCGGTCGACCAGTCGCTGGCGCCCCACGAGCGGCGGCGGCCAATCGCGACCCCGCCAAAGCCGTACATACTCATGGCGGACCGCCGCCCGAGCTGCGCGCCTTGCCCTGCGAGCGTCGAGATGCGGCCCGCCTGCGCAAGCTTGTCCAGAAACCCCTCCGGGCTGCCCGCATGCTCGATCGCGTCGACGGCCTGCGCCACAGTTGCCTTCGATCCGCCAAAGCGGTTCGCCGCCGGCACGATGCGCGACGCCACGTGCATGGCCTGCTCGCCCTCGAACCGCGAGCTCCCGCCGGCATAACGAAGATTGACCGCGAGCGGACCATCTGTGCCGGGTTCGATCGACGTCTCGAGCAGATGTCGACGTCTGACGCGGAGCATTTCCCCGTTCGGCGCCTTGATCTTCGCGACGACCGCCTCGGGGTTCCCGCGCACGATCCCTGCCCCGGCGCGCGAGATCAGCCACCCAAACCCGCCGATGCCGACGCCGACCACGGCGCCCCCGGCAATGATGGCGCCGAGCGCGCCGAGCCCGGCGCCCACGAACAGCAGCTGCCGGCGACGGCGGCGGCCAAATTGATCGCCGTACCGCCATGCGGCGAACTCGGGCCGCAACGGCTCCCCGATACGGACCAGGGTCGTGCCATCGCGCAGCTTCGCGAGCCCGATGTTGTCAGTGGCCACGCGCCGCCTCGTGTCACGGTACAGGCGCTCGGCCTGCTCGATGGCCTCCCAGCGCTCCTCGAGGGGCGACAGGTTCCACCGTTCGCAGCGCGGGCACACGACCCAGAGCCGGCCCTTGGCGGAGTCGAACGCCAGGCGTCGTCCAATCGGGAACGTCTCGAACGTCTCGTTCCGCCCGAGGTCCCGCTGACAGAAAAGGCACGTCGCGTACATGGGTCAGCACGCAAGTTAGCCTGCGCGCCGACTCCCCGTGTACTCCCGCCGAGCGTTGATCAGCGTACGTGCACGGCAACCGTCGCCGGGGGCGGCGGTGGCTTGACGGAGGCTGGCGGTGGCGGCGATCCCGGCGGTGGCGGTGGGTACCCGAACCTCAGCGCCAACTCACCTGGAGTGCGGGGCGTGTATTCAAAATCGTAGATCTCGCCGGGATCGAACAGCATCGTGGCCGGTCGCTCCGTCGCTTGCGACGCCGGAAGCGCGTATCCGTCCTTCGCGATGGCTCGCCACGTAATTGGCTTGTCGCCCGACTCGAATGACAAAAAGAGCGGCGCATCGCCGGCCAGGTTGAGTAAGCGGAACCGGTACCGCGTTTCAGCCTTGAGGTTCATGGGCGCGGGATGCGCCTGACCATTCAGAACGTCGTTCGGAAACGGTCCGAAGATCACGTTGCGGCCGGTTCCGGCCGTGCCGAAAAACAGCACCTTGTCCGTCTCGGCGTCGAATTTTTGGCCGGGGTCGAGCACGATGATGGGACCGTACAAGCCCCCGCCCATCTGCATCGCTTCGTTGAAATGCGAGTGATACATGAACGTGCCGGCGCGCGGCGGCGTGAATCGCACCGTGATCGAATCGCCCGGTTTGACCGAGGGGAGAATGTTGTCGCCCGACCCGCTCCATCCGGGCACGCCGTCCGGATAGCTCTCCAGCTCGATCCCGTGCCAATGCACTGCTGCCTGATCGGTGGCGTGATTCACGATCGTCACGGCTACTGGCTTGCCACGCTCGAGGATCAACGCCGGGCCGGGCACCGGCAAGGCATCGGGATCGTTCGCCTCAGGCGTTCCGCTCATGACGAACGCGTACCCTGATTGGCTGCCGTACACGTTTTTGCGCTCTCGAACCTCGAGGCGAATCGTCCGCGGTGGGATTGTGGAGCGCGCCACAGTGCCGCGCGGCGCTACGCGAATGCCCATCACCAGGCCGTACATCTGGTGCGGCCGATCGGACATGTGATGGCTCTGCATCGATTCGTCGAAGGCGCCGCGGTCGTTGTCCAGCGCCGTCAGCGTCGAGACATGCATCGCGTAATGGCAGTGGAAGATCCAGTTCCCCGGTCTCGAAGGCAGCCACGAAAGCGCGAAAGTCTCGCCCGGATTCAGCACTTCCGTCACAGCCATGCGCTGGTGCTGCTGGTCGTACAGCGAGTCGGTCACGCCGTTGCCTTTTGCATCGACGCGAAAGTAGAAACCATGCAAATGCATCGGATGATCGGCCTCGGTCAGATTGACGACGCGCCAGTGCACCGAGTCGCCTTGCACGAGATCGAGCCGCTCCGTATGTGGCCAGGACAGACCGTTGATCGCCATCGTCCCGCGACCAAGTCCGGTCGGACTCTCGGGATCGATGTTGAATGACCATGAGATCACCATGATTCGGTCGTTCGGCTGAACGTTCGGCGGATCCACGACGATGACGCCGCCGAGCTGCGTGTCGATCGCCCGTCGGATGTCGAATTCGAGACCTCGGCGGCCCACGTAGTAGAACGTGCCGGCCTGCGTTGCCTTGAACGACACGTCCTTCGTCTCGTCAGGGGCGATGACGACACTGTCCGACATCCCGCGTGTGGCCCCGAAGCCGAACACGGTGAGCGGCTTGTCGAGCGTGTTGTGGATCGACGCGTGGACGTCCGTTCCGAGCGGAACGCGGATGAGCGGGCCCGGCGTGGACAACGGCTTCCCGACTTCGGCGAACGCCGCCGCGTCGAGCGCTCGTCCAGCTTCGCCCTCCGGATACCACACGCCCGTACGCGCCTCGAGCTTGACCGTCAGCACACGATTGGCGAGCGAACCTGCCGCGTATCGGTTGTCGTTCGGCCGAACTGTCTCGGGGGCGCGCGGCGTCGCCGCGTTCGAAGCCAGCAGGACAAGCAACGGCGCGGCGGCGAGCTTGATCGACGACGTCGTCATCAAACCTCCGGAAAGGTGGACCGAACTGTTGTGCTTTTGGGAAAGAGCTCGCTTCTGATCAACTCGCGCGCAGGTACTTGCAGCCCGCGTCTTGTGCGCGCAACGCGGCGAACACGCCCGACGGCTGAAGGATCACTCCGGGCACGATGCCAGCGAGTGCGGTTTTCCGCGCCGCCTCGCCGGTCGTGCCGTCCTTCTTCGATACGAGCTGAATCATGTCGTCGAATGCGAGGTTGCAGGCGAGAACAATTCCGCCTCGGCCGATGAACTTGTCGAGCGCCGCGTCGTCGAAGTCGGCGGGCACCTCGTTGCGCAACGACGACAGCAGCGCGGGATTACGATCGGTACCCTGCTGGGTGACCGGGTGCGTGACCTTGTTCTCCTTCGCCACACCATACTTGTCCCAGAACGCCTGCGTCATCGACAGCGCGATGCCCTTGTGGCGCAGCACGAGAACTGGCGAGCAGTCTCGCGCGTCTGCCTTGAGCACGTCCATGTACTGCGTTACCCAGAGCGACGCCCGCCATACACCATAACCGCTGTCGATCTCGGGCACGTCGAAGACGGCGCGGTACTTTCCCGTGACCCGGTTCACCCACGTGAGATCGAACTCCTCCGCCGCCGCGTTCGCGGCCTGCGAACGGAATGCACCGAGCGCGTCGATGGACGTTGGGAACGTGGCGAGCATCGCGCCGGTCGCGATGCGCTCCAGAAACTCGCGGCGGTCCTGGGTCATGTTTTCTTCTCTCGTCGAGGCGCGAAACAAAGAGCACGGATCCGATTCCGGCTCGTGCGGGCGCACGAAGATACGAGAGAGGTCCCGGACGGTCCAGTCAGTCGGCGTGCATACGCGGGAGCTCGACGGTGAAGGTCGAGCCGTGACCAAATTCGCTCTCGACGGTGATGTCGCCGCCCATGGCGCGCGCCAGATCGCGACTGATCGAGAGTCCGAGTCCCGCGCCAGCAGCAGTCCGAGTCAGCGCATCATCGACCTGGACGAAGGGCTCGAACACCGATTGTAGCCGCTCCGGCGGGATCCCGACGCCATTGTCTCGTACGCGAATGTGTTCACGGCTCCCGTCGGCGACTGCTTCCACCGCGATCTGGCCGCCGGGCGGCGTGAACTTGATTGCGTTGCCGACGAGGTTGAGCAGGATCTGCACGAGGCGCTGATGATCGGCGAGCACCACGTCGCGGTCCTCAGGCGCACGCGTCGCGAGACTCAATTGCTTCTTCGTCGCATCCGGGCCGACGAGACGCGTGACCTCGTCCATCACCTCATCGAGGGCCACGGGCTCGGCGTCGATGCGCACGCGACCTGCCTCCAGGCGCGCGAAGTCGAGAATGTCGTCGATCAGACGGCGGAGATGCAGTTGGCTCCGTTCGACGCGGCTCAGTGCCTCTGCCTGTTGCTCGGTGACTGGCCCGTACACGCCCGAGCGCATCAGTTGTGCATAGCCCAGCGCTGCCTGGAGCGGCGTGCGCAGCTCGTGACTCATCGACGCCAGAAACGCTGCCTTTGCGCGATTCGCCGCTTCGGCGGCCGCTCGGGCCTGGCGCTCTGCGTCAAAGAGACGCGCGCGCTCGAAGGCCTCGGCCGCGATACGGGAGAGCGCATTCATGAACGCACGATCGGCCGCATTGAGCTCGTGTGGCGCGTCGAACTGCACGAGAATGCCACCGATCGTTTGCTTCCCGATGCTCATTGGAAACGCCGCCGCCGCTCGCACGCGATCACTCTCCTGGAGCGGCATCGCCGTCGGATACTCGCGCTCGATGTCCGTGGGCCGCGACAGAATGACGGGGCGCGCTTCCCGAATCGCCGTCGACAACGGGTATCGGGCCCGCAGGCTGAACGTCGCGAGCGTGGTGCCTGCCGCGATGCCGCGCTGCGCCACCAGCCGCACCGATTCGCCGTCGCTCTCCACGGCCGCGAGCGCTCCGGACTGCGCGCCGAGCGCGATGATCGCTTGCTCGACGATGAGGTTCGCGACGTCCGCGAGCGACAACGCTCCGGTGAACGCCTCCGTCGCTGCCTGAAGCCGCTCCGCGCGACGCTCCGACTCTTCGGCGGCGCGCAGCGCCGATTGCGCATGCGCCGTGGCTTCCTCGGCAGCGAGTGCCGCGGACTCCGCCGTCTCGGCTTGCTGCTCGAGTTCCCGCGCCTGGCCACGCAGACGCTGGTTGGCGAGCTGTGTTTCCTGTAATGCGCGTCGACGCCCCTCGAGGAGTCGGTCGAACCCGCGATTCACCGCCAAGGCGAGCATGGCCGCCAGCGCGGTGCCAAGAACGACCACGAGTCCCGAGATCTGCCGCCAGGTGTATTCGGCGTTCGCGCGCTCGTCCAGCAGGCCAGCTTCTTCGGCCTGTATCCGACCCACGAGCGCTCTCGCCTCCTCCATGAGCAGTGTGCCCGAGCCGCCAGCCACGATTTCGACGGCGAGTTGGGGCCTGCCGCGACGTTCGTCGGCGATGGCGCTATCCAGGAGAGCCAGTCGCTCGTGGGCGCGAACCGCGAGCGTATCGACCCGCCGGCGCTGGCTCGCGTTGTCTTGCGTGAGGCCTCGCAGCGCCGCGAGCGTCCCATCGATGCGCGGTCTCGTCGTGCGGTATTGCCGCGCGACGAAGGAGCTGTCGTGAGTCAGCAGATAGCCACGCTCGGCAGTCTCCGCGTCGAGCAGCGCCGTGAGGAACGAGGACGACACGTCGAGAACGTCACGCGTATGCATCACGCGGTCTCGCGTTCGGACGACGCGAAGTAGAGACGTATACGAGAGCAGTCCGGTGACGACGACGATCACCGTTGGCCCGAACACCGCGAGCCGTCGCCCGACGGATCGTCTGGCGCTTCGACGCGACGCGGGCTGATCCTGCCGCCCGCTTGGGATCACTGCCGTTGGTCGCTGAACAGGCGGTCGAGAACGGCGTCGGCTGCCGACCTGGCGTCGAACGCGTCGTCGTTCGTGAGAACGATGACCGTGGCGTGGCGTCCAGGCACTCGCAGAAATGCGCCGCGCTTGCCACCGGCGAGCGCGAATGCGCTGAACCGACTGGATCCCCGATAGGCGTCCGAATCCCACCCTGCGCCGTGGTCGACGGGTTGGCTATCGCCGTTGCTCGCGCCAGGCGTCGCTTCGCGCGTGAACGTGCGTGGATTCTCGAGACCGAGCGCGAGTCGATACAGCTCGTCAACGTTTGATCGCACCTGACCCGACGAATCCGCTGTCGTCTTGTGCATCCCCACGGGAGTCGAAATCCGGCGCGCGACACAGTTCTGAAATGGCGTTCCGGTGTTGGCCGCGGCACCTCGCCCGCCACGGCCCGCGGTCGGCGGCGCGGCCGCGCCGGCGCTTCCGCGCCGTCCCGCCGGCGCTTCCGGAAGCTGGGCACAGAGCGAGCGAAATACCGCCGACAGCTCGCCGAGCGCAAATTGGGGAACCGTGGTCGTGGGCATGTATTTCGGTTGGGCGGGAATTCCGTATGACTTGTCGACAAGTACCTCGCCGTCACGCGCCACCAGCACGGTCGCGCCGCCGGCCGACGGCTGAGCGAATTTCGAGAAGAGCGAATCAATGAACGCAACCCGGAACGGTGCGTCGTCAGCCGCGCGATGCGTCACCCGTCGCTCCGCGAGGTTGTATCGGTCGCCGGGGAACAAGGTGAGAAACGGCTTGCCATCATCGTGCGCGCCCTTGGCGCCGTACACGAACGCCTTGTTCCGGCCGATGATCATCGCGGTGTCGCCCTGCACGACCCACGCGGTGCCTTCGTCCTCCGAGATACCGAGCAGCGTCGGATACTTCGGGATGATCGAGTCTGCCAGATCCGCGAGCCGCTCGCGCGCGACGACGTGCTGATCGATTCCCACGCCGCGAAGGAAGGCAAACCCTTTCTCGTATCCCGGATCGTCCATGATGAAATTGTTGTTCGACGGCGCGCCGCGAACGAGAAAATCTCCGAGGATCGACGCCCCGGCGGACGAGCCGCCAACGACTCCGCCGCGCGCGAGCACGTCGTGAAAACCGCGCTCGGTCTTGGTCCCGGCGTATGAGTCGACCAGGTGGAACTGCCGTCCGCCCTCGAACCACACTCCGCCGGCCTTCGCGAGAATCGCCGCGAAGCTGTCCGAATCGGCGAGCTTTCGATCGGTGGTGTGCAGCACGTAGACGTTCCTGGCGCCCGCCTGCTTCCATCCGCGTGTGCCCGGCGCATCCTGCGTGTACACGGAGTCGCCGCCCGCCGTGGGCACGTCGACGATCAGTGCGTCGGGGCCGCCCGCCGCGGTGATGAATCTGCCGTAGATCTCCGGACCCATCGCTCCACCGCCCACGACGATCACGGTGCCCTGCGCGGGTCCAACCAGGGTCGACGTCGCTCGCTTCGGCGCGGCGGAGGAGCTCGAGCCTTGAGCAACGAGCGTGAGCGGTGTAGCCAACGCGATCATCACGATGGCGCTGCGTGCGAGCGACATGGTAGTTCCTCGATTTTGATGAAGCCCCGTTCAAAGATATGCATTGTCCATTGCCTCGCGAGACTGCAAGGGCGTTCGCGTCGAAGGATCCCTGAACGGGCGAAAGCCACGACTTTACGGCCGTGGCCGCCGCTCGTTTGATTTACCGCATGCCCCGCCACCTCATCTACGCGCAAGAGCAACTCGGGACGCCAGCCTCCAAAACCGCCCACTCGGTGATCAGGTACTCGCGACGCCAAGTCGCGGCCGTCCTCGACGGGCGGCACGCCGGCCGAACCGTGCAGGACGTCCTCGGGTTCGGCGGCGACATTCCGGTCGTCGGTTCGGTCGCCGACGGAGCGGCGCGAGGGGCGGACTCGTTCCTCGTCGGCGTCGCGGTCGCCGGTGGCGGGCTGCCGAGCGACTTGCGCGCGATGGTGCGTGTCGCGATCGAACACGGCCTCGAGATTTGGAACGGCCTGCACGGCTTCGTGTGCGACGATCCCGAGCTCGGCCCGCTCGCACGCGAGCGAGGCGTGGCCGTGCACGATGTCCGTCGACCGCCGGACGGCCTTCTTGTCGGAGCGGGACGCGTCCGCGCGCTCGAGCAGACCATACTCCTCGCCGTCGGGACGGATGCCAACATCGGCAAGATGACCGTCATGCTTCAGCTCCGGGACGCTCTCGCGATGCGCGGCGTCCGCGCGCGCTTCGCGCCGACCGGTCAGACGGGGATCTTCGTCGAGGGTTGGGGGATTTGTGTCGATGCCGTCGTCGCGGATTTCATCGCGGGCGCGGCGGAACAGGTCACCATCGAGGCGTCGCGCGGCGCCGATATCGTGCTCGTCGAGGGACAAGGATCCATACTCCACCCGGGATACTCGGGTGTATCTCTTGGATTGCTGCACGGCAGCTTGCCACATGGCTTGATCGCGTGTCACCAGCCATCGCGCAAAACATTTCGTCACAATCCCTGGCTCGAGATTCCCCCATTGACCGACGTCATCGCCGTGCACGAATCGATCGCCACGCCGTTGCGCCCAGTTCGTACGGTGGGCGTGTCGCTCAACACCGTGGACTTGAGCGATCGCGAAGCCCGCGTTGCGATCGAACAGACGAGTGAAGAGACCGGTCTTCCGACGACTGACCCGGTTCGATTCGATCCCGCGCCGCTCGTCGACGCCGCGATTGCGTACGACCGCGAGCGCCGCGCGGAGCTCGTGCGCCGACCCGCCGAGGTATCGTGACCACATCCGATGTCGTGATCGGACTTCGCCGCGCAGCCCTGCTCACCGTGACGCTGGGTGCGCTTGGCTGCGGCGACGCGCGCGCAACGGCGCTGCAAGGCCTCCGCGGTGTTCGGCTTTCACCGACGCAGCCCAAGCCGGACTTCACCCTCACCGCGACGGACGGACGCCCGTTCAATTTCAAAGCGGACACCAAAGGCACCGTCACACTGCTCTACTTCGGCTATACGAACTGCCCTGATGTCTGTCCTGTGCATCTCACCAACATCGCGGGGGCCTTGAAGCGAATGTCGCCTGAGGATCGGGCGAAGGTGCGAGTCGTATTCGTGACCACCGATCCGGCGCGCGACACTCCGCAGCGACTGCGGCAGTGGCTCGACAATTTCGACACGCATTTCGTCGGGTTGAGCGGCACCGCCGAATCCGTCAATCAGATCCAGGCGCGACTCGGGCTGCCGCCGGCGACGATGGAAATGATGGACTCGACCGCGCCGGGCCCGCGTGCCGGATACGGAGTTGGACATGCCGCGCAAGTGCTGGCATTCACGCCGGACGATAGTCTTCGTACCGAGTATCCGAACGGTTTCAC
>DATISA010000168.1:0-15520 GCA_035469245.1 Gemmatimonadaceae bacterium | reverse complement strand
GCGGCGGTCACAAAGAAAGTTCGTTCGGGCTCGTCGCGCGAGGCAGCTTCGCGCCCAGCCGCAGTCGTCCGTCAGATCCGCTCCATCCGCGCCGATCCGCGTTCCAACCACCCGAACTGTCCACGCGAAGACGCCGGCCGTAAGCGCGCAGGATCTCGCGGCTATTGACTCTGCGTCTACGTCGAGTTCGGCCGTCGCGCCGCGCTACGCGTGCCCGATCACTCGCAGCCGCCGGCGAATTCGTTTGGGAAGGAAGAACGCCGCCGCCATCAACGCACCGCGGAGATTGAGGTCGGCCAGATCTCGCGGGTTCCCGGTCCAGTGGTCGAGCAACACGAGCCTCCCGGCGTTCTCGACGAGTCGCTGCAGCGCGATGACGAGCAGATACACGTCGTCGATCTCTCCGAAGAACGGAATGAAATCCGGGATGAGATCGATCGGCGTAACGATGTACACGATCGCGCCCAACACGAACAGCTTGTCGATTGGCGCGACGCGACGGTCGGTGAGGAGGCCGCCGAGCAGTCGAAGGTACTGCGGGAGCTGGCGGATGTAGTACATCACCGTTCGCTTGGCGCCGCGTCGAGGTCCGCCGATTTCCAGACCGTCGTCCTCCTCTTCCTCCACGTGTCGACGCGCTCGACTCGACCGCTGGCGTGTTGCCATTAGAGCTTCTCTCCGGATCCACCAGGATCCTTGATCTCGTGCGCGGGCGATGAGGCCGAGGTCGGCGTGGACGGAGGCGGCTCAGGGGTCCCGGCGGGCGCGTTTGAGCGCGTGGTGTTCACCAACTCGGTCGCCATGCTCTTGCCGGTCTCGAGCGCGCTATTCAGCACGTTCGCCGCGCGATTCATGAACCCTACCGTCTCGGCGATCGCGCTCGCCGACACCTTGCCGGCGCGCAGCTTGTCCTCGATCGCTTCGGTGAATCGGGTAAACGCGTTCGCGTTGGGCGACTGCCGCTCGGCGTACCGCGACTCGAGGAACTCCACGTAGTCGAGCACCTGGTACCCGCGCTCGTCCGACAAAGTCTCCAGCTTCCTGAGAATTCGGTCGCGCAGGTGCTCGTTCATCGTGCTCTCCGTTCCTTCGTCAGCCCTTCCACCGCGTCCGTATGCCGCGGGCGTCGATGTGGACGTATGGCGTACGGTATTCGCCGCTGGTGTACAGGCCAAGCCCGCCCACGAGGTCCGGGTGCTCGTCCTCCACCTGATCGACCGCACGAGCCACCATCGACTCGTCGCGGAGGGTCACCCGGCCGTCTCCATCCGCATCGATCGCGACGTCCGCCGCGTCGCCGTACTGGTGTCGGCTGTCGCTTGCGGCGCGCCAGACGCCCCGATTGTGCGCGGGCGTCCGGTAACCGCTGTGCACGTCAAGTGCCACGTCCTGGCCAAGATACGATGCGCGGGCCACGCGCGCGTGCGCGCCGACCTTGGCGAGCACGAGCTCGAGCTTGTCGAGCAGGCGCGGATTGAGGGCGATGTACTTTGGCCACACCTCTTCCTGCTGGTCGTGCGTGACGAAGTCGCCGAGCCGCAGATGCGTGCTGACCTTGAGGTCGACGTCCTCCGGACCCACTTCGACGAATCCATCCGGATGATCGTGTTCGGCCAATCGCTCCGCCACGTAGGTACCGATGCGATAGCCGTTCAAGGTCGAGCCGATCTTCTGGGTGAACGGAACCATCACCGCCACCATCGGCTCGGCGATTACGTGCCGCTCGGCTCCGCGGACGATCGCGAGCCGGTAGAACCCGGGATGCGCCGGTGCGACGAAGCCCGGTCCGGCGACCGGCCTTGGCGGTTCGGTCGCGGCCGAGTCGCGCTCCGATACCCACTCGTAGCTCAGCGACGAAAGATCGCCGCTCACGCCGAGCGGGAACTCCATCCGGCTGTTGGGGAGAGCAAACCGGAGCCGGACTTCGCGGCTGGCACCGAACGCATTGAGCGTAGCGCCGGCAGACAGATGCGCGTTAGCCCGAGCGAGCGCGGCGAACGGCATCGTGGGAGCGGACCTTGCCGGCCGGCTGAACTGCACCACACCGATTGAGGCCGCGCAACTGACGAGCAGAGCGCTCCACATGCCTCGCTCTCTCTGCCACGACGTGCCCAACGATTTACCCGTTCTCTGGCGCGGACTCGATTGCTGCATGCGACCGTTGAAGGCGGTTGAAGCGCGGGCGAGCCACGCCGGGGGCCTCCATGATAAGGCGCTCGCGGCAATTCGGAAACCCTCGATCTCGTCGTCACGGACGAGTCCGCAGAACCTGGCCGCGGTCGGAGCGTTCCGCCCCGGTGTGGCCGGTCCATGTAGATTTCTGGCCGCTTGCCCCGAAACCCCAAACCGTCCCTTCGACCGCTGAACGTGCCCAAGAGTAACGTGGTTCTGGTCGTGCTCGATGGCTGGGGCTATCGCGCCGAACGCGAGGGTAACGCAATCGCCCTCGCAAACACACCGACCTGGGATGCCCTGGTGAAACGGTATCCGCACACGCTCCTCGAGGCGTCGGGACGGGCAGTCGGCCTGCCGCAAGGGCAAATGGGGAATAGCGAGGTTGGTCACCTGAACCTTGGCGCCGGCCGCGTAGTCGTACAGGACCTGGTGCGGATCGGCGAGTCGATCGCCGACGGCTCGTTCTTTCGAAACCCGGTCTTTGTGGAGGCGTGCGATCGCGCCAAGGCGAACGGCGGCACGGTGCACTTGATGGGCCTCATCGGCAAGGGCGGAGTCCACGCGATCGATGCCCACCTGTACGCACTGATCGACCTGTGCGCCAAGCGGGAGGTGCCGCGAATCGCCATCCACGCGCTGCTCGACGGCCGCGACACCATGCCGCGGTCAGCGCTGGGATACATGCGCGAGCTGCTCGACAAGGCGCGGGGGCGGGCCGAGGTCGCGAGCCTCGGCGGGCGCTATTTCGGAATGGATCGAGACAAGCGGTGGGACCGTATCGAAAAGTGGTATCGCGCCGCCGTTCTGGGGATCGGACCGGCAGGCCGCGATCCGTTGGAGGTGATTCGTGCGGCGTACGAGCGCAACGAGACCGACGAGTTCATCGCGCCCACGGTGATCGAGCGTGACGGTCACGCCGTAGCTCCCATGCACGAAGGCGATTCACTGATCTGCTTCAACTTCCGCGCTGATCGCATGCGTCAGATCGTGCGCTCGCTTACCCAGCCCGGCTTCGACGGCTTCGAGGCCCGACCCCGTCCGGAGCTGTTCGTCGGGACGATGACCTCGTACGACCGCACGTTCGATCTGCCCGTCGCGTTTCCGCCGCAATCGATGGCGAACATCGTCGGCGAAGTGGTGTCCAATGCGGGCATGCACATGTTCCGCACGGCCGAGACCGAGAAGTACGCGCACGTGACGTACTTCTTCAATGGCGGCGTCGAGACGCCATTTCCCGGTGAGGACCGGCTGCTCGTACCGAGCCAAAAGGTCGCCACGTACGATCTGGCGCCGGAGATGAGCGCGGCCGGGGTGACCGACGTACTGTGCAACGCGATCGAAAGACGCGAGCACGAATTCATCCTCTGCAACTACGCCAACGGCGACATGGTCGGCCACACAGGATCAATGCCGGCGACGCTCGCCGCGGTGGAGATGGTGGACACCTGCCTCACGCGGGTGATGAAATCCGCCGACAAGGCTGGCGCCCGGCTGCTCGTCACCGCTGATCACGGGAACTGCGAGATGATGATCGATCCGGAGACGGGGGGACCTCACACGGCGCACACCACGAGCCCCGTCCCATTCATCGTCGTCGACCCCGACGGCGACAAACCATTGCGTTCCGGCGGCGCGCTGTGCGACGTCGGACCGACCCTGCTGACGCTGCTCGGCCTCGAGCAGCCACGCGAGATGACCGGGGTGGACCTGAGAATCACAGGAGAGCGCGCGTGAAGAACGTGATCGCGCTGATCGGAACCGTTGCTGTCTTCGCCGCGCCGCTGCGCGCCCAGGTCGGATATCCGCCATCGCGGAGTCCGTACGTCGATCTGGAGCACACGCAGGAGCTGACCGTGATCGGAGGCTGGTATCACGGACACCGGGACGCGGCGAACGTGGGACCTCAGAGCGGGGCGATCACCGGCTTGCATTACGAGTGGCGCGCCGGCGGACCCGCGCATCTGATCGGGGAGATCGCGCGCGTCTCATCGGATCGCCGAGCAATCAACCCGTTCAAGACCGGCG
Organism: Gemmatimonadaceae bacterium; assembly: GCA_035469245.1. Taxonomy (GTDB): domain Bacteria; phylum Gemmatimonadota; class Gemmatimonadetes; order Gemmatimonadales; family Gemmatimonadaceae; genus JAQBQB01. The sequence continues at coordinate 11,320 of DATISA010000168.1, read as the reverse complement.
CGGCGCGAGAGCTGGGCACGGTGAGTCGGCCGCTGTACACGGGCGACGTGGGGCTCGGGTTGAGTCTCACCGGAGGGAAGAGCTGGCATCGGATCGTCCCGGAAGTGACCGGCGGAGTCGGGCTGATCTCGGATTTCCGCGCCAAGGCCGATACGGGAGGCTTCAAATTCGGCACCCGCTTTGCATTCAACTGGGGCGGTGGAATCCGAATCGTGCCAGGCGGGAATTGGCAGATCAGAGGCGACATCAAGAACCGCATGTACACGCTCGGATATCCCCAGACCTACTACGCGGTGCCAGCCGGCGGCAGCTCGGTGGTGGCGTCGACGCAGGCGAAGTCGTTCTGGCTCAACAATCCGGCGTTCACCCTCGGCTTGTCGTACCTGTTCTAGTCGGCGCGTCCGCGCCGCTCTCGCCGGGGCCACACAGAAACGGGCGAGGGCGCAACCATGGCGCGCGATTACGAAGATTTACACGACCTCGACGATCTGAGCGACGATGAGCTTCGATCGCTCGTGCGCGAGCATCTCGCCGCGCACAACGGTCTCGACATCGACGAGATCACGGTGCAGGCCGAGAACGGTCTGGTGATCTTGGGCGGCCGCGTGGGCACGGACGGCGAGCGTCTGATCGCAGAGCATGTCGTGACGGACCTGCTCGGAGCGCAACGCTGCCGGAACGAGATCTTCGTCGATCCCGCGCGGCGCGCGCTCAGTCCCGAGGCGATCGACGAGCACCTCGTCGAGGAGGACAAGGAAGCAGGTCTCCAACTCGGTGATCGACCGCTTCCGCTCAGCCCGGAAGCCGAGACTACGGAGGAGAATCTCGACGCGGAACTGTTCGGGACCACGGATGTCGGCCGGGCGATCCAGGACGGCACACCCTGGGTCCCGCCGGAGAGCCCCACGCAGGAAGGCTTCACCGGGCGAGGGGAGTTCGGCGAGGATCATTGAGCTCGAGGGCTCGAGGGCTCGAGGGCTCGAGGGCTCGAGGGCTCGAGGGCTCGAGGGCTCGAGGGCTCGAGGGCTGGAAGCGGGACGCGGCAAACCGCGTTGTCCCGGATGGCGGGAGTTTGCACGATAGGTTTCTTCGAGCCCTCGAACCCTTCGAGCCCTCCAGCCCTCGAGCCCAAGGCCCTCCCTCCTCACTCGCCGAATCACCTTTGCCGCGGCGCATCGCTATCGGCGCCCGGACTGGTCGGCGGAGCGAAACGCCGAAGTGTTCGGACTGTGCGCGCGAGAGCACTTTCACGGGCACACCTACGTGTGCACGGTGACGGTGAGCGGCGACATCGATCTGCTCACTGGAATGGTGATCGACCTGGCGCGCCTGGATCGAGTGTTGAACACCGAAGTGCGCGATCGCTTCGACCATCGGAACATCAATCTGGAAATCGCCGAGTTCGCGGAAGGCAAGCGCATTCCAACCGGTGAAGAGCTCGCGAAGTTCATCTACGATCGCGTTCAGGCGGGACTCGGCAGCGCGGCCCGCGTGGTGGAAGTGACCGTCGCCGAAGACGACACGCTGAGCGCCAGCTATCGCGCCGACTGAGCGAAGCGTGAGCGATCCGCTCGCCGGCATCGATCGCGATCGTATCGGCGGCGCCATCGTGGCCGGCGGCGAGAGCACTCGCTTTGGCGGCCAACCCAAAGGACTCTGTTCCGTGGGGGGCGTCCGAATCATCGACCGGGTGCGCCAGGCGCTCGAATCGGTCGTGTACGACGTCGTGCTCGTCGCCAACGCGCCCGATGCCGAATCCTGGCTGTCCGGGATCCGCGTGCTTCGTGATCGAGGAACCGAACGTGGAAGCCTCGTCGGACTCCGCACCGCCGTCGCAGGCGCTGGCCACCCCGTGATCGTCGTCGCCTGGGACATGCCCTTCGTCACGTCCGACCTGCTTTCGCTGCTGATCTCCAGCACGAGGCCTGGCGCGACCGCCGTGATTCCCGACGGACCCCGCGGCCCTGAACCGATGTGCGCCCTCTACACACCCGGTTGTCTGTCGGAGATCGATTCGGCGCTCGAGCGACGCGACCTCCGACTCTCCTCGCTGGTCTCCCAACTCCATGACGCGGTCCGCCTCGGCACGAGCGACGTTTCGGCAGTCGGCGACCCTTCGCGCCTCTTCTTCAACGTGAACACGCCGGCCGACCTCGTGGTCGCCGAGCGAATGGCACGCGAGGCGTGAGGCGGGCTCGCCGCGACGCTGCTCCGGCGAGTATCGTACACTCGGCTCCGCTCACGGGAGATCGCATGTCCCACAATCGTGCCTCGATGCTCTGCGCGGCCGCGCTGGCGCTCGCGGCGTGCCGCGCGGCGCCGGGCATTCCCGGCCCGGCGAGGATCAGCACCGGCACCGATGCATCGTTGCGCGCGTTCATCGATTCGATGACGGACGCACCACAGTTCTCGAACGCGCATTGGGGAATCCTCATCGTCGACCCCCAGCGCGGCGACACACTGTACGCGAGAAACGCCGGCAAGCTGTTCATGCCGGCGTCGAACATGAAGATCCTGACCAGCGCGACGGCCCTCACCCAGCTCGGTCCGGACTATCACTATCGCACCTCCTTCGTCGCCCGCGGCCCCGTCGCCGAGGGCACGCTCGACGGCGACCTGCTCGTGATCGGGCGCGGCGATCCGTCGGTCAGCGACCACATGCTGCACGACGCCATGCTGCCGTTGCGCGCGATCGCCGATTCGATCGCCGCGAAAGGCATTCGGCACATTCGCGGGCGCGTCGTCCCGAGCGGGAATGCATTTCCGGGCGAGGTACTCGGCTTCGGATGGACGTACGACGATCTCGAGGATTCATACTCGGCGCCGATCGACGAGCTCCTGTTCAATGAGGGCTTCAGCGAACTGCACGTCCGCGGCGGCGACAGACCCGGCGATTCGGTGCACGTCGATGTTGGACCCGCGCGCAGCTACCCGCGGGTCCGCGTGAGCGCAACCACGATCGCGCCCACGCCCGGAGATACGGCGAGAGCCCGCCGGCGCACGCTTCGCGCGCGCAAGGACAGCACGACGTGGGACGTGGTTCTCGAGGGAGAGATCGCGGCAGGCGACACCACGACCATCGAGGTGACGCATCACGATCCCGGCGGAGCATACATCGCTGCGCTGCGCGAAGCCTTGCGTGACAAAGGCATCACGGTCGACGACTCGCCGACCGACACGAGCGCGTCCCAGCTCGATACGCTCGCGACGCTTTCCTCGCCGCCGCTTAGCGAAATCTTCAAGGCGCTCATGAAGCCGTCGCAGAACCAGATCGCCGAGATGCTGTTCCGGACCGTTGCGCTGGAGAAGATCGGGGCCGGTCGGAGCGACAGCGCCCGCGCCATCGTCGAACGCCAGATCGGAGCCTGGGGTGTCCCGGTGCCGGCCGAGGCGATCGTCCGCGATGGCAGCGGGCTCGCGCGGTACGACTACATCTCGCCGCGCACCGCCGTGCGGATCCTCGACGCCATGCGCCGCGCGCCGACGTTTGCCGTCTACTATGACGCGCTGCCGATCGCGGGCGTAGACGGTACGATCCGCAATCGCATGAAGGGCACGCCGGCCGAAAACAACGTGCACGCCAAGACCGGTACCGTTGCGCAGGCGCGATCGCTCTCCGGGTACGTGACCACGGCCGATCATCGGATGCTCATCTTCAGCTTCCTCTGCAACAACTTCACCGTCCCGAACCGCGACGTGGAGCGCGTACAGGACGCCATCGCCACGCGGCTCGCGGCGATGCGGCTTCGCTGAGTGGCGCTCACGGTTCACGAGGCGAGCGATCGGATTCTCGCCGCGATCAAACCGCTCGACACCGAATCCATTGCCCTGCGCGATTCGCTCGGCCGCGTGCTGGCCGAGGACGTGTATTCGCCCATCGAGCATCCGCCCTGGGACAACTCGTCGATGGACGGGTATGCGGTGCAGGCCGACGACGTTCGTGATGCGACTGTCGGCTCGCCGGTGACGCTTCCGGTACTCGAGACCGTGCGCGCCGGTCAGCGGCCATCGCGCGCGCTCGCGCCCGGGACGGCAATTCGCATCATGACCGGCGCACCGATTCCGGAGGGCGCCGACACGGTCATTCGCGTCGAGGACACCGACGCGGGCGAGCATCGCGTCTCGATTCGCGACGCGCGTGACCTGGGACGCAACGTTCGCCCGCGCGGAGAGGATCTGCAAATTGGCGGGCTGGTGCTCGAGCGCGGGACCGTGCTCGCGCCCGCGCAGATCGGCGTGCTCGCGTCGATCGGTCGTGCGAGCATCGACGTGTCTCGAAAGCCCAGGGTCGCTGTGCTCTCGTCGGGAGACGAATTGGTCGACGTCGATCAGTTCGATGCGGTGCGGCGCGGCGATCGAATCGTCTCGTCCAACAGCTATACGCTCGTGAATTCGGTCCGCACGGCGGGTGGCGAGGTGCACGACCTTGGCATCGTGCCTGACGATCCGGCCGCGTACACCGAGCGGCTCGCGGCGGCGCGCGGATGCGATCTGCTGATCACGTCGGGAGGTGTGTCCGTCGGCGCATTCGACTTCACGAAAGACGTTCTGCGCTCGCTGGGCGCCGAGCTGCATCTGTGGCGCGTGGCAATGCGTCCGGGCGCGCCGCTCGGGTTCGGGACGCTCGGCGATCTGCCCTGGCTCGGGCTTCCGGGCAATCCGGTGTCGGCGATGGTGACGTTCGAGCTGTTCGGAAGGCCGGCGATACGAAAGCAGCGGGGCGAGAGGCGAATCTTTCGACGGTCGCTCGAGGTGCGCGTGCGCGACGATGTCAGCATTCATGCCCCGCTCACGCACTTTCTGCGCGTGATCATGGAGTGGGAACGCGATGGACCGTGGGCCAGGCTGACGGGCCCGCAGGGCTCCGGGCTCCTCACATCGATGGCGCGGGCCAACGCGCTGCTCGTCGTCCCCCCCGATCGGCCGACGATCCGACGCGGCGAATCGGCGCGCGCGCTCCTCCTCGGCGACACGGCGCTCGCATCCGACACGCTCGACGTGTGAGTGACGCGCAGCTGGCGGCGCTTGAGTCGTCGCTGCGGCGGCGGTTTCGTGTCGTCGAATCCACGATCGACGCCGGAGACCGGCCGGTGACGATCATGCACCCGGCGAGCGCGGAGGATCTGATCGACGAACGAGACTTCGAGCGCGACGAGCGATTGCCGTACTGGGCCGAGCTCTGGCCGTCAGCCAAAATCCTCGCCAGACACGTGCTCGCGCAATCTGGCGCCGGCCGAACGTTCATCGAGCTCGGATGCGGCGCGGGGCTGGTGGCAACGTGCGCGTCGCTAGCCGGGTTCGAGGTCGTGGTCTCCGACTATTACGAAGACGCCACGCGCTTCGCGCGCGTGAATGCCTGGCGAAACGGCGCTCCCCTGTCGGGCTTCATGGTGCTCGATTGGCGGGCGCTCCCGCCACCTCACACGCTTCAGCGCTTCGACGTGGTCGCCGCGTCAGACGTGCTCTACGAACGCGCCTACGGTGAACTGGTGGCTGGCGCCATCTCGTCGCTTCTCGCTCAGAGCGGCGTGGCGCTCATCGCGGATCCCGGCCGCGTGGCGCGCGACGACTTCCTTCGCGCGCTCGCCCCTCTCGGCCTCGAGGTGCGCCGTAGCGGGCCCGTTGCGTATCGCGACAAGGAGATCCGGCAAACGATCACGCTGTTCGAGATCGGCCGCATGCGAAAATAGCGCAAATCGTGCGAAAATGGGGTCAGACCCCAATTGTCGGTAATTAGGGTCTGACCCCATACTCGACCCGAATTCTCGCCGGTTCAGGGCAGGCGCCAGATGTTGAGTATGCCGCTCGTGCTATGAGAGTTCGCGTTGCCTTCCGGCAAGGCGATACGGCCGTCGGCGACGATCGGGCTGTTCCAGTGCCCGCCGCCGCACTCGAGCGCCGCGAGTACCTGTCCAGTCTCCGGGTCGTACACCCGAAGAACACCGCCCGGGTCGTAGACGAATAGCTGGCCACCTGCCACGACCGGACTCGTGCCCGCGTTGTCGTTGCTCCAGACCTTGGTGAGCCCGCCGGCGAAGGTCCACGCCGCGGTGCCGCCGCCATCAGCCACGAAAATCCACGTCGCGCTGGAGCGCCGCCATACCGCGGGCGCGGTGAAGAGCGCGCGGCCCGACGGCGTCGGTACGGCCCCGACTTCGCCGCCTTTGTGCGGAGTGTCGCCGGACAGCATGCCGAGGTCGAGCAGGCGGAGCGTTCCGTCCTTGCCGCCCTGCAGCACGTGCGTCGCGTCGAGCAACACTGGCGAGGTTGAGCCGATGTCAGCGTCCGCCTGATTGAGCGTTTCGGTATTGGTCGGTGTGTAGTTGGCGACGAGTCGCGTGGCATCCGGGTCGAGCACGAGCACGGCGTCGCCCCAACTCGTCCGGCCGTCCCACGGTGCATTGCCGGTCGCCACGAAGATCTGGCCCGTCGTGGAGTCGATCACCGCGCCGGCACGCCCCCAGATGGCGGAGTCGCTCTCGCGACAGCTCGACGGGTCGATCAGCCCCGTGCGATCGCTACACAGCGAATTCCAGACGTGGAGCAACTGCCCGGATGCCGCATCGAGGATCGCGACGTGCCCCTGGTAGGGCGGCGCGTCGCCGACGTAGCCGCCGGTGACGGCGATCACTCGTCCACGAGAGAAGCTGAGCGGCGACGCGATCTTCTCCCGCGTGGGCAAAAGCGTGATCGCGGTACTCCAGATTTGATGCCCGTCCGCGACAGCCAGCTTCTGGATGTGTCCATCGGGCGAGGCGGCGTAGATCGCGGTTCGGTCGGGGTCGGCGATCGGCGTCGCATTCGTGATGCGGTACGAGCCGGACCACTGCGAATACTCCGCCGGCGTGAATCTCCAGAGGATCGTGCCATCGTTCGCATCGATTGCGACGGTCTTGCCGTACGTCGTCGTCACGAAGAACACGTCGCGCGCCGCACCACCGACTTGCACATTGTGCAGGTAAATCGGCGACGCGTCGACGGTTCCGTCGAGCGAGACCTGCTGGCGGTGCATCGTCGGAAGCGCCGCGCCGCTGATCCCGGTCGGGGCCTCGGAGACCCCCGAGCGCGCCTGGTCGACTCCAAACTGCGTCCAGTCGTGCCCGCTCGGCGTCGTGATTGGCGGGGCACTCGGCGTGTGGCCAGTCGAGTCGGACGTCGCCGATCCGGTCGACGCTCCGCACGCGACAGCCAGGACGAGCAAACAGAGAGCGGCGGTCCGTGGCGGGCCGGGGCCTCGCTTGCTTCGGAGCGTGTCGAAGAGCATCGTCACAGACAATCGGCAAGTGGCGCGCCTGTCAAGCTGCCGTCACGGTTCGGATCGCCCGGTCGGACTTCGCTTGACGGCATGTGGGTCGTTGTCCGACTGTTGTGTTGCCAGAGAGTCTTTACAATCGAATAGGCGGGCTCGTCCCGCCAGGCAGGGGAGGTCTCGATGCGCGCACTGGTAGTCGTCGGGGTCGCTTGCACGAGCGCTGCACTCGCCGCGTGCGCCACCTCACGCACAAAGCCAGCCGACAGCGCAAAGGGTGAAGTGTCTCTTCCGCCTATGGCGCCCTTCGTCCATGCGCTTTCCTACGCTCAACTCTCGGGGCGTTGGAGCATGCGCGCCGTGCCCGTCACCGGCGACACGACGCCCACGACGTACCTGCTCACCGCGACGTCCAGCGCAAAAGGGTGGACCATCACCTTTCCCAATCGAAAGCCGATTCCCGCGCGGGTCGTCAAGCTCGATGCGGACAGCGTCGTCATCGAGACCGGATCGTACAAGAGCGTCCGCCGCCCCGATGTCAGGACGACGATGCGTGCGGTCTACCGTTTGATCGGCGACGATCTGGTTGGAACGGCCGTGTCCCGCTACGTCACGGCGAGCCCCGATTCGGTGGTTCGGTTCCGGGTGGAGGGCAGCCACGCGCCCTGAGGCTGACGTGAGCGACGCCGGTCGGCGCCACCGCCCGTCGATCGCTAGCTCAGACGTCCGGCGACGACTTCCGCGATGTCCAGCACCGGCACGTCGGCCTGCGCGGCTTTCACGCCGTCGCTGATCATCGTCATGCAGAACGGACACGCGACGGCGATCGTGTCGGCGCCTGTGGCGAGCAGCTCCTCGGTGCGCTCGGCGTTGATGCGCTTGCCCTGACGTTCTTCCATCCACATTCGCCCGCCGCCGGCTCCGCAGCAGAGCCCGCGATCGCGGCTTCGCTTTGGCTCGACGAGCTCGACGACCGGCAGGGCCCGGCGGAGCGTCTCGCGCGGCGCGTCGTAGACGTCGTTGTAGCGGCCCAGATAGCACGAATCATGGTACGCCACCGTCAGGCGCCGCCCCTCCGCCGTCTCCAGCGGAATCCGGTGTTCCTGCAGCAGCCGCTCGATGAACGTCGAGTGGTGGATGACCTCGTAGTTCCCCCCGAGCTGCGGGAACTCGTTGCCGAGCTGGTGAAAGCAGTGGGGGCAGCTCGTCACGATCGTGCGCACGCGATAGCGGTTGAGGGTCTCGATCGTGTCCTTGGCGAGCATTTGATAGAGGTACTCATTCCCCATGCGCCGCGCCGGATCGCCGTGGCAGTGCTCTTCCTGGCCGAGGATCGCGAAGTCGATGTTGCATGCCTTGAGGATTCTCGCAAACGCGACCGTGATCTTCTTCGCGCGATCATCGAACGAGCCCATACAGCCGACCCAGAACAGCACCTCGGGCTGCTCGCCGCGTTCGCTGAGCTCGGCCATCGTGGGAATGTCCAGTCCGTCGGCCCAGTTCGCGCGGTCGGCCGGGCTGAACGCCCAGGGAGAACCGTTTCGCTCGAGTGATTCGAACGCCGGCTGGATTTCCTCGGGAAAGCGCGACTCCGACAGCACCAGATAGCGCCGCATCTGGTTGATGATGTCGAGCTGGTCGATCGACACCGGGCATTCCTGCACGCACGCCCGGCAGCTGGTGCACTGCCAGAGCTCTTCGTCGGTGATGTAGGTGTCGAGCAGTCGATGCCCGGCGACCGCCTCCACCGCCGTGGCGGCGCCCGCGTCGCCCCCTTCGCCATGGACGAGGCGCGGATGGAGGAACTCCATGCGATCCGCGGTCACGACGGGCCCCTTCTCCATCAGCCGCTGCCGCGTGTTGATCACGATCTTGCGCGGGCTCAGCACCTTGCCGGTGATGTTCGCTGGACAGGCGGCCGTGCAGCGGCCGCACTCCGTGCACGAGTAGCCGTCGAGCAGATTCTTCCACGTGAGATGCTCGACGTCGGACGCCCCGAATTGTTCGACCTCGGCCTCCAGATCCATCGCCCGCATCACGCCCTTCTGTCCCGGTCCGCTCGTGTTCGAGAAAAAGACGTTGATGAGCGATGTCACCACGTGCAGGTGTTTGGAGTAGGGCAGATAGTTGAGGAACGCCAGCACGGTCAGGACGTGCAGCCACCAGAACACCGCCGCGTACAGCGCGGGGCGTTGAAACGACGTGCTGAACAGTTGGGCCACGCCTCGCGAGACGAACTTCTCGGCGCCAATCGCACCCGATCCGGCGAGATACGCGCACGCGTTCGCGAGCAGCAGGGTGACCATCAATCCGCCAATCAGGCCAAGGATGATCAGCGCATCGGTGTGCTCGAGCTTGTCGCCCTCCAGTCGCTTGGGGTGCAGCACCAGCCGCCGGTAGAACGCGAAGCTCACCGCGCCCAGGACGAACAGGGCGAAGGCATCCTGCGACACCGAATAGAGGATGTAGAGCGGCTGCGGTAGGAACGAGCTGTACGAGAACTGGGGGAATACTCCTTGAACGAAGATCTCGACCGTCCCCGCGGTGATGACGAGAAATCCCCAGAAGATCGTCGCGTGCATCGCGCCGGCGATTGGATCACGGAAGATCTTCGTCTGGCCGATTCCGATCGTGAGGACGTTCCGCAATCGCGTGGCCGGATCGTTCCCGCGCCAGTCCGGCGTCCCCAGGCGCATGTACCGCACGAGGCGCTGCACGTTGAGCGCGAAAAATCCCGCGCCGGCAGCGAACACGAGCAGGAACACCACCTGGGAGCCGGACATCAGTGCGACGATTTCACCTGGCGGACGGCCTGCGTGAGCGCGGGCACCACTTCGAGCACGTCGCCGACGATCCCGTAGTCGGCCACCTTGAAGATCGGCGCTTCGCGATCCTTGTTGATCGCCACGATGGTTTTCGACGTGCGCATGCCCGCGAGATGCTGGATGGCGCCGGAGATGCCGAGGGCCACGTACAACTGCGGGCTGACCTGCCGGCCCGTCTGGCCGATCTGATCGCTGTGCGGACGCCAACCGTCGTCGGTCACGGCGCGCGTGGCGCCGACCGCCGCGTTGCCGAATGCCGCGGCGAGATCCTCGACCAGCTTGAAGTTCTCGGGCGCGCGGAGCCCGCGCCCGCCGGCGACGATCACCGGCGCTTCGCCCAGGTCGAGTTTTCCCTTCCCACTCTCGACCATCTCTTTGACCACGACCTTGGATGCCGCGGGATCGGCCGCGGGCGCCATCGTCTCGCGCCGCGCGGTCCGCGGAGATTCCTTCGCCGTGAACGCGCTCGGCCGCACCGCCAGCACGACCAACGGCGCGGTGATCTCGAGCGTCACGATCACCTTGTTGGCGTACGCGGGATGCTTCACCTGGATGGCGTCGCCCGACGGCTGGATGTCGATGACGTCGGCGCCGATCGGGGCGTCGAGCTTAGCCGCGAGTCGCGGACCGAGGTCGCGCCCTTGCGCGGAGAAACCAAGGACGACCGCACGATACTGGCCGCCCTTTGCCCGCTCGGCGACGGTCGCGGCAATCGCCTCGCGGTTGAACGTCGCCAGCGCGGCATGCTCGACCGCGATCACGACGTCCGCGCCGTATCGGGCCAGTTGGTCGCCGACCGATGCGATTCCCGGTTCGCCGCCCACGAGCGCGTGCACTTCGCCCCCGCCCGTGGCATCCGCCAGCGCGCGCGCCGCGGTGACCGCCTCGAAGCCAATCTTGCGTGGTGCGCCGCCTCGGGTTTCCGCAAAAACGATAACGTTCGCCATATGTGTCACAACACCTTGGCTTCGGTTTGCAGCAGCCGCACGAGCTCGGGAACAGCGGACACTCCTTCACCGATGATGCGTCCCGGCGGCCGGTCGGGCGGCAGCTGCATGGACTTCACCGTCACGCGCGTGGGCCCGAGCTGTGCCGGCTTGCTCTCGAGCGGCTTCTTCTTTGCCGCCATGATGCCTTTGAGCGAGGGATAGCGCGGCCGCGCAATGCCTTCGTCGATCGTCACCGCCGCGGGCAACGGGAACTCGACGACCTCGGCGAGGCCCTCGAGCTCTCGCCGAGCCGTGCC
>DATISA010000167.1:0-6819 GCA_035469245.1 Gemmatimonadaceae bacterium | reverse complement strand
GACGGGAGAGCGCAACAGCGCCGCGTACAGCATGCCTGCGAGCTGGATGTCGGCGGTGTAGCGAGCTGCGCCCGTCACCTTTTCGAGCGCGTCCATGCGCTGCACGCGCTGGCCGACCACGCGGAGCTCGGCGTCGTCCTGCCACGGCGACGGATCTCGCGACGGCAGCTCGACGGTCTTGGTCTCCTCCCGCCCTTCGACCTCGACCTTCGTCGTCACGAAGCGTTTAGCCATCGGCCGAGTTCCCGTTCGCGGACAGCGCCGCCGCTTGCACGGCACGCACGATCTTGGGATAGGCGCCGCATCGGCAGAGATTGCCGCTCATGCCACGCACCACTTCGCCTTCAGTGGGCGCCGGATTCTCGCGCAGCAGCGACGCCGCGGCCAGGATCTGTCCCGGCGTGCAGAATCCGCACTGCAAGGCATCGTGTTCGACGAAGGCGGCCTGGATCGGGTGCAGGTCGTCGTCGCGGCCGAGTCCCTCGATCGTGGTGACGGCGCGCGAGTCGCACGCGGCGGTGAGCGTGAGGCAGGCGTACACCGAGACGCCGTCGAGCAACACCGTACACGCGCCGCACTCGCCGCGCGAGCACACGAGCTTCGTTCCCGTGAGGGAGAGCCGCTCGCGCAGCGTGGTGAGGAGCGTCTCGTGGTCCGGCGCCGCGACCTCGTGCTCGGCTCCGTTGACGATCAGGCGCATGCAACTAAGTTAGGCTCTACCGTCACGAATCGCAGGATCAAAAGAGGCACGCATGCCCTACATCATCACAGAAGCTTGCATTGGCGTGAAGGATCGCGCTTGTGTCGACGTATGTCCCGTCGACTGCATTTATGAAGGCGCGGATCAGCTGTTCATCCATCCGGACGAGTGCATCGATTGCGGTGCCTGCGAGCCGGAATGCCCCGTCACGGCGATCTTTCCCGAAGAAGACGTGCCGCAAAATCAGCGGCAGTACATCCAGATCAATCGGGAAGTCTTCAAGAGCGACAATCCGCCGGGGAGACCCCAGAAGTAGCTCGACAGGTGGCAGCGACACTCGAGAGGCCCGCGCGCGCGGGCCTCTTCGTTTTTGTCCGCGAGTCATTCCGGGAGTTCGAGCTAGCGGCCGCTCGGGCTGGCCAGTAAGAACGTTGGTTTGTTGCGGATACGAACGATGCCCAACTGGATTGAACGGATCGGTCGTCAATTACGGAGGCCTCCTCACGCAACGCGCCGAGAAGATTTGTTTGGAACGGCCGCTCGGGCAGGCCAAAGCGTCCCGAGGCAGTGCCACAATCATTCATCGGCTCGTTGGGGCAGGTGCTGTCGTCGCGAGCGGAGCGATTCGTCAGATCCGGTCGCCAGATCCGCCAAATCCGCCACAACCCGACGCTCTTAGTGGCCCGCCCGAGCGGCCGTCACACGATCGGCGCGCGGAGGGCCAGAGCCGAGGCTCTCACGCCCACCAGATTCGCTGCTTGACCCCGAATGCCACCACGAGCGCCACATACTGCAGGAACGTGCTCGTCTCGCTGCGCCAGGCTTCGCGCCAATCATGCGGACCCGACTCGCGCCGCCGTGGCGGGCGCGGAATCCAGCGAGGAGTCGTCGCCTTGTAGTCGAGGTACTCCTGGCCAAAAATCGTCTCCAGCACGCCCTCTTCGTACGACACGATCAGAGAATACTCGACGGCGAACAACACGATCGCGACGGGCAGGAACCAGAGCACGCCCGAGATCACCACGAACCCCATCCAGATCAGGAAATTTCCGACGTAGAGCGGATTTCGCACCCAGCCGAAGATTCCGTACGCGACGAGCCGCTGCACGTCGCGCGACCGGCGGCGCGTGACCGTGCCCGCGGCGGCGACGCCGGCGAGGCGGATCCACTCGCCGATCACGATCGGCACGAAGCCGATCACCCAGTTCCATCCATTGGCGTGTGCGGGCGCAAGCAGCGTCACCAATACGAACGGCACTGGTAGCCAGCTCCGATTGCGGAACAGCACGGCGCCCACGCGGGCGCCGGTGCTCTGCTCGGCGGCGGATGGCGCGGTTGGCGGAGAGGCCGAAGACATGGCGAGCGAAACCTAATGGTAGAGCAGGCTCGCCAGAAATTCGCTCACGACGGTGTTGAACGCCGCCGGCCGCTCCACGTTCGAGAGATGGCCCGCTTGCGTCAGAATCTCGAGCCGGCTGCCGGGAATCAGCGCCGCCAGCGCTTGCGCTTCCGTCACCGGTGTCAGCACGTCCTCGTCGCCCACGATCACCAGCGTCGGAACGTCGATCGACGCGCAGGTCTCGCTGGAGTCCGGTCGCGCGATCATCGCCTCGAGCGCGCCGGCGATTCCTTCCACGGAAGCTTCGGCAATCGTGCGATGGACGGCGTCGTAGATGTCGGGCCGTTTGTCGCGTGTCGTCTTGCCGACCAGGCCGGCGATCTGCCGATTCGCGACCGCGGTGCTGCCCTGCGCCTCGGCGAGCTCGATGAGCTCGCGGCGGCGGCCCACGGCCTCGATCGTGTCGGCGCCAGCGCGAGTGTCGGCGAGTACGAGGCCGCGAACGCGCGCGCGGTGGCGGCGCCACAGCGCGAAGGCCACGTAGCCGCCCATCGACTGCCCGACGACGACGGCGCGCTCGATCCGCAGCGCGTCGAGCACGGCGGCAGCGTCGTCGGCATACCGATCGATCGTGAATGGCGGCACGGCCGCGGAGTCGCCGAAGCCGCGCACGTCGATCGCGATGCACCGCGATTCCGCGACGAGCGCGCCGATCTGCGGCTCCCACATCGTTCGATTCAGTGGAAAAGCGTGCAGGAACACCACCGGCAGCCCCGTGCCGACATCGTCGTAGCCGATCTCGGCGTCGCCGACGAGCGTGATCACTCGGAGTCCGGCCACTGCGGGATCATCTCCCGCCACTCCTCCGGAACGAGGACCGGCTCGCCGCGCTGGTTGATCGCCACGAACACGATCGACGCGTCGGCGATCAGCACGCCGGATCCTACTTTTCGTGCCTCCTGTTTGATGATGTAGCTCGTGCGACGAACGGCGAGCAGCCCTGACCGAATCACGATGTCTTCGCCCGGCAGCGACTGCGCCATGTAACCGATGTCGACGTGGCGCACCACGGAGTAGACGGGCTGGCGGGCCCACTCGCGCACGTTCACCTGCGACTCGAGCAGGGCCCATCGCGCGCGCTCGAGGAAGTTGAGCATCGTCGCGTGGTTCAGATGCCCGAGCATGTCGCAGTCGGTCGGATAGATGTGGAACGTGACTTCGGGAAGCGCGGTCATGGCACCTGGAGAGTGCGGGGATCGAACGTTAACCAAAAAAGGGTCGGTGCGTCCTCCGCCAGATCGAGAGCCACCTGAAAGCCCTTGGCGCTGTAGCTCGCGTCGAGCTGAACGCCGGATGCGTCGTCGAGGCGCATGGCTGCGGCGCGGGACTCGCCGGTCTCCATGCCGTACGAGCCGCCGTACGCTTCGTGAACGACACGCAGCGCGTCCTGGCGAACGGGCGGCAGCCGCTCGCCCGTGTACCCCTCGATCAACCGCGCGGTGGCGCGAGCGAGCCGCATCACGCGCGCGCGCCGCCCGACGATGCGCGGTACTACACGCGCTCCGACGACGACGATCTCGGGCCGCGCGATGGCGAACGCCAACGCGAGACCGGCCGCCGTTCCGCCCGTGCCCAGCGGCACCGCGACATACCGTGGGCTCGGCATCTGGCCGGCGTCGATCTGCTCGACGAGCTCCAGACCCGCATTCACGTGGCCGAGCACACCGAGCGGCGTGCTGCCTCCGGCCGCGATCCAGTGCGCGCCGCGGAGCCGCTCGACCCACGCCCACACGTACGCTTCCGCTGGGGAACGGAAGATCGGAGCCCGTTCCGTCGTCGCGGCCACCCGTTCGCCGACCACGCCGGCCGTCGGGTTCATCGTCTGCCGCCATCGGCCAACGCGCACCCGCGCGCCGAGCTTCTCGCCGTACACCGCGACGGCCAGCGCGTGGGTCGATCCCGCAGATCCGACGGTGACGACCCGATCGCCCGCCTTGACGGAGGCGAGCAGAAACTCGAGCGCGCGCACCTTGTTCCCGCCGAGCGGGTCGGCGCTGAGGTCGTCACGCTTGATCCAGAGTGAACGGGAAATGGACGCCAGCGGCGCAACTGGCGTGGGCGCCTTGGTCAGCGCGACGCATGGAACGTCCGCCAGGGCAGGGAATCGCCGGAGGAGCGCGTTCGAGCCAGCCGTGGCGCGAGTACTCAAGCCTCCACGCCCTGGGCTGGTTCTTCTCCTGGGCCGATCTGGCGATCGCCCACGACGTCTTCCACGTAGAGCATCTTTACCGCGACCGTGGTCGCGGCGAGCAGCGGCACGGCGCACATGAGGCCAAGGAATCCGAACAGGAGCGCCATCAAGGCCTGGGAGAGGATCGTCAGCGCCGGCGGCAGTTGAATGCCGCCTTTCATGAGCAGCGGGATCAGGAGATGGCTCTCGAGAAAATGCACGGCGAGGTATGCCACCGTGACGTATACCGCCTTCTCCGGCGAGTCGAGAAAGCCCATCGCGATGGCGGGCAGGGAGCTGAGGATCGGGCCGACCGTTGGAATGAACTCGAGCAAGCCGCACAGAATGCCCAGGAGCAGCGCCGCTTTCACGCGCAGTGCGAGCAGCACGAAGGTCGTGACGAGGCCCATGATGACCATCGCGATGAGCTGTGTCACGAACCACTTGCGGAGCACGGCGGCGACGGCCGTCAGCACCTCACCCGCGCGATCACGCCTGCCGTGCGGAAAGAGATGGATGATCCCGCGCCGGTACATGCCGGGGTCGGCGGCGAGGTAGATCGACAAGAAGATGATGATCACGATTCCCGTTACGACCTCGACCGTCGACGTGAGGAACGGGAACAGGTAGCGTGTGAGCCCGGTGAACTGCGCGCCCAGCCGGTGCCGTAGCGTCGAGGCCACGGTCACGGAGTCGGTTGGCGCGGCCCCTGGCGGAACATTGGGCACCGGCGTGATGCGCGGCTGCGCTCCCGGCGCTACGGGCGATCGCGTCCCGGCCGGCGAAGCGGCCGTGTCGGGCATCAAGCCGTCGAACACCAGGCCGACGAATCCTTCGCGCCGCGCGTTCACCCACTCGTCGAACCGGTCGATCGCGTCGGGCAAGCGCCTGCGGAGCTCGAGACCCTGGGCGTGGATCGTGGGGGCCAGCCAGGCGCCGAAGCCCGCCAGGAGGCCCATGAACGCCACGACGATGACCGCCGCCCCCACCCCGCGCCGCACGCCCCAGCGCGTGAGCCGGTCCGCACCCGACGACACGGCGAGACCGAACAGAATCCCGATGAACGCGGTGAGGAACAGCGGATTGGCGAACCACAGGAGGCGCGCAACGATGTACATCGCGATCACCAGTGCCGCGGTACGGAGCACGTCGGCGCTACCCCACCCGATCTGGCGGCCGCGAACGCGTTCCCGTCGTTCGACGTGGGATGGGGGCGGGGGCGGGGGCGGGGCCTGGGGTGCGCTCGGTGCGCGCTCGTGCGGTTCGCTCATGCACTCTCGATCCGGGCACGACGAGCGCCCGTTAAATTGCCTTCGTGCACACCCCCATCTATCTCGACCGCTCGAGCGACGTCGACACCTTTCTCGCGTCGATCGGCACTGTCAGCCGCATCGCGCTCGACACCGAGGGGGCCAGCTTTCATCGCTTCGTCGATCGAATCTATCTGCTCCAGCTCTCGACGCGCGAGCAGACGGCAATCATCGATCCCGTGCCGATCGGTAGCCCCGCCACGCTCGGGCGGCTGCTCGAGGATGCGGCGGTCGAAGTCGTGTTCCACGACGCGGACTATGATCTCCGGCTTCTGTGGCAGGACTACGGCTGGCACGTCCGCAACATCTTCGACACGCGCGTAGCAGCGCAACTGCTCGGCATACGCGCATTCGGCCTCGCCGCTCTGCTCGAGCGGTACTTCGGCGTCAAGCTCGACAAGAAGTTCCAGCGCGCCGACTGGTCGATGCGGCCATTGTCGCAGGGAATGCTCGACTACGCGGCGCAGGACACCATCCACCTGCTCGAGCTTCGCGATCGGATGGAACACGATCTCGAGCAGGCCGGCCGCCTGGAATGGGCGCGCGAAGAATTCTCGCTGCTCGAGGGCACGCGCTGGCCGGAGGACGAGCCGGCGAACGCGTTCATGCGCATCAAGGGCGCGCGCGACCTCACGCGGCGCGAGCTGGCCGTGTTCCGCGAGCTGATCCCGTGGCGCGACGAGATCGCGCGCCACCTCGACCGCGCCACCTTCCGCGTAATCGGCAACGAGCAACTGCTCGAGATCGCGCGCCGGCAGCCCAAGACGCGCGACGAGCTCGCCGCCATCAAGGGAGTTCCGCGCGGCCTCTTGGAGTCGCGAGCCAACGAGCTGCTTGACGCTATCGCGCGCGGAGTCGTCGTACCCGAATCGGCGCTGCCGCGTTTTCCCAAAGCGCCCCGCTGGGACCGTGATGCCGAGTTCGACGCCCGTGTGAGCGCGCTGAAGACGGTGCGCGATGCCACGGCGACGCGGCTCGATCTCGATCCCGGCGTGCTCTGTTCGCGTGACCGCCTCGAGGCAGTGGCGCGCGCCAATCCCGCGACGCACGAGGCACTGGAAACGGTGCAAGAGCTTCGCGCCTGGCAGCGCGTCTTGCTCGGCGAGGATTTCCTAAAAGCCCTGCGAGGAATGCGCCGCGCCGCGAAGCCCGAACCGGCAGCCAAACCCGAATCGCCAGCGACGTCCGAGTCGGACGAGTCGGACGAGTCGCCCTACAGACCCATGTAGGCGCGCACGCG
>DATISA010000166.1:0-2882 GCA_035469245.1 Gemmatimonadaceae bacterium | reverse complement strand
CGTGCTCGTTCGCGCGGCCTGGCCATCGATCCCCGCTTCGACGCCAATGTCCTCGATCATATCGGCGCTCTCGGCGAGTGCGGTGACCGGAGTGCTATTCGGCATGGTGCCAGCGTTGCGAGCGGCGCGGTTGGATCCGGTGGAGGCGCTGCGGTACGAGTGAGCGTTGCGGGGCTGGAGCTTCATGCGGCGCCACGGCGAGCAGCCGCTCGGGATGTCCCAACAATTGGGATACGGACACAAGCGGATCTGATGGACACAAACGGATCGTCCTGCTTGGCGCGAAGGCGCCGCTCGCAACGGGCCGGGAATTTCTTGTGAAAGCCGCTCGGGACGCATGTTGGTGGCTTCCCGAGCGGCCGCTCCAAGGAAGATTTCGTCCGGGCTCGTCGCGCACGGAGGCGTCGCCGTGCTCGGCGCTATCAGTTTTCGTCAGTTGAATCCGTTTTTGTTCGTATCGCAATTGTTCTGACGTCCCGAGCGGCCGTTCGCAGTGCGCCGTGCCGGCGTTCAGCCCCATGCCGGCATCGACGCGCACCCGACGAGCCATCGAGTGGATGCTGTATCCCCGCGCGTGGCGGCCATCAAGCCCGTTAATTTCCGCGCATGTCTGCGATCGACCTACTCGCCATTGCGGCGCATCGGGACGACGTCGAGCTCACGTGCGGCGGAACCCTCGCCAAGGCGGCGCGCACGGGCTACCGAACGGCGATCCTCGACCTCACCGCGGGTGAACTGGGCACGCGCGGCACGGCGGAGATCAGAGCCGCGGAAGCGGATCGCGCGGCGTCGGTGCTCGGCGTTTCGACGCGGGAGAATCTTCGCCTGCCCGACGCCGGCATCGTCAACGATCCACCCACGCGCGAGCTGCTGGCGCGGGCCATTCGCCGATTCCAGCCGAAGGTCGTCATAGCGCCGGCGCTCGAGGGCCGACACCCCGACCATCGGGCGACCGCCCAGCTCGTGCGCGATGCGAGCTTTGTCAGTGGACTCGCCAAGCTCGCGCCGGACACGCCGAAGCACCGTCCGCTCAAGATTCTGCATTGCCTCACGTACCGGCAGGATTTCGTGCGACCGTCCTTCGTGGTCGACATCTCCGATGTCTTCGAGCAGAAGCTCGCGGCGATCCATTGCTACTCGTCGCAGTTCGAGGGCGCGACTCAGGCCGGCGAGGTGTACCCGAACGGCGAGCCGTTAGAGAGCGTCGTGCGGCACTATGCGGCATTCTATGGAACGCTCATTCGCAAACGGTACGGCGAGCCGTTCTACACGACGGAGATGGTCGAAGTGAACGACGTGCTCGCGCTCGAGGTATCGACCTTTTGAGCGACGATCTGACGTACGGGTCGTATCTGGCGCTCGACGAGCTGCTCGAGCTGCAGCGAACGCGATCGGCGCCCGATCATCCCGACGAGCTACTGTTCATCGTCGTGCATCAGGCGAGCGAGCTGTGGTTCAAAGCCATCCTGCACGACATCGACGGACTGGTGGCCGCACTCGAGTCGCGAGACGCGGGCCAGGCGTTGTGGCGCATTCAGCGCGTGAATGCCCTCATGCGGATCGTCTCCGAGCAACTCTCATCTCTCGAGGCGCTTCCGCCGCAGCACTTCGCGCAGTTCCGGACGTATCTCGGGAGCTCGAGCGGCTCGCAGAGCGTGCAGTTCCGCGCCATCGAGGCGGCATCGGGACTTCGCGACGATCACTTCATGCACGTCCTCGAGGAGCATGCGCCAATTCCCGAAGCCATCGCTCGCGCGCTCGGACGGCCGACACTTCAGGATCTCTTCCTCGCGCTGCTCGACTCGGCGGGGGTGAACATGGAGGATCTGTATCTGGGCCCTGGCCCGACGGTCCTCTTCTTCCTCGCGGAGGCGCTGCTGGAGTACGAGCAACAATTCGCGCAGTGGCGCTTCAAGCACGTACAGCTCGTCGAGCGGATCATCGGCCCGCGCACGGAAGGCACGGGGGGCACGCTTGGCTCGCGCTACCTCATGCGCACCATCGACCAGCGCTTCTTTCCACGGCTGTGGGAGGTGCGCGCGAAGTTCTTCGCGCACAAGTAGCTAGGGTACGAGCCGGCCCGCGCGGCTCACTATATTTTTCGACATGCCCGAGCCCATTTATCTCGATCACGCCGCCACTTCGCCCGTCAGGCCCGAAGTGCTCGAGGCCATGCTGCCGTTCTACGGCCCGCGCTTCGGCAACCCGTCGAGCACGCACCGATGGGGCCGTGACGCGCGGACCGCGCTGGACGAGGCACGCGAGCGCGTGGCCCGCTGTCTCGGCGCGCAGCCCGACGAGATCTGCTTCACATCCGGCGGAACCGAGGCGGACAACATCGCGCTCCTCGGCGCCTGGCGGGCTCGCCGGGAGACGGGCCGCAACGCGATCGTCACAACGCCCATCGAGCACAAGGCCGTGCTGGGCGCCGTGCACCAGGCAGCCCGTGAGGGCGCCGAGGAGCGCGTCGCGGCGATGCACGAGTCGGGCATCGTCGACGTCACGTCGTTCAACGCGCTCGTCCGCGACGACACGGCGATCGCTTCGGTGATGTGGGTCAACAACGAGATCGGGACCGTACAGCCGGTCGTCGAGCTGGCAGCGCACGCCAGGAGCGTCGGTGCGCTCTTTCACACCGACGCGGTGCAGGCTTTTGGCAAGATCGCAATCGACGCACGGACGATGCCGTTCGACGTGCTCACGATCTCGGGCCACAAGCTCGGTGCACCGAAGGGAATCGGCGCAGTGTACATCAGGCGCGGCACCGTGATCGAGCCGCTGTTCCACGGCGGCGCGCAGGATCGCGGTCGTCGACCAGGCACCGAGAACGTCGCGGCGGCGGTCGGTTTCGCGCGTGCCGCGGAGCTCGCGATCGCCGAGCG
>DATISA010000165.1:0-4877 GCA_035469245.1 Gemmatimonadaceae bacterium | reverse complement strand
ATGGAAGTCATCTATACCGGCCTCCACCAGACGCCCGAGATGATCGCGACGGCGGCGGTGCAGGAGGACGTCGACGTCGTCGGGCTGTCGATTCTGAGCGGCGCGCACATGACGCTCTTTCCGCGCGTCCAGGAGCTTCTCCACGCGCAGGGCCGCGACGACATCCTGATCACCGGCGGCGGCATCATCCCCAAGGAAGACATGGACGTGCTCCGTGCGCGGGGCATCGGCCAGCTCTTCGGCCCGGGAACGCCGACCTCCGCGCTCATCGACTACATTCGCGTCTGGTTCGCCGAGCGAGAGGAACAGCTCAGGCAGGAAGCGTGACGAGTCGGCTCCGTGAGCTGAGCGCGGAAGTCCGGGCGCTCGAGTCCAAGCTCCGGGAAGGAGGCGGCGCCGAGAAGATCGCTCGACAGCACCAGCAGGGAAAGCTGACCGCGCGCGAGCGGATCGAGCGCCTGTGCGACTCCGGAACCCGCTTTCTCGAGGTCGGGCTGCTCGTGGCGTACGATCGCTACGACGGTCAGGCGCCGGCGGCGGGCGTGGTGACGGGCATCGGCACCGTTGCCAGCCGCGACGTGGTGATCGTGGCCAACGACGCCACGGTGAAAGCCGGCTCGTGGTGGCCGGAGACGATCACCAAGATGCTCCGCGCGCAGGAGATCGCGATGCGCTGCGGCATCCCGATCATCTACCTCGTCGACTCGGCAGGCGTGAACCTGCCGTATCAAGGTGGCGTGTTCCCCGGGCAATACGGTGCGAGCAGGTTGTTCTATTACAATTCCATCATGCGTCGGTATCTGCGCATTCCGCAGATCGCGGCGGTGATGGGACCCTGCATCGCCGGCGGGGCGTACCTCCCGGCGCTCTCGGATGTGATCGTGATGGTGAAGGGTACGTCGTTCATGGGACTCGGCGGGCCGAACCTGGTAAAGGGCGCCACGGGCCAGACGATCGATTCGGAGACGTTGGGCGGCGCCGGGACCCACACCGAGATCAGCGGCGTCGCGCACTACGCCGCGGACGACGACGAGGCGTGCATCGCCAAGCTCCGCGATCTGGTGTCGCGCCTTCGCGGGCCGCGTCTTCAGATCCACGACGGCGGCTCCGGTCAGCACAGCGCGATCCCGATTCCTGGCGCGGGGACTAACGACACCGACCACCTGTACGACCTGTTGCCCGCTGATCATCGCATGTCGTACGACATGCACGCGCTGCTCAAGGCGATCGTCGACGACGGCGAGATCGACGAGTTCCAGGTTGGCCTGGCGCGCGAGATGATCTGCGGCGACGCGAGCATCCTTGGCATACCCGTGGGCGTGATCGCGAACCAGCGTGGACTCATCAAGGGCCGCCCCGGCGAGAAACCTCGCTTCGGCGGCATCATCTACACGGAGAGCGCGGAGAAAGTCGCGTACTTCATCGATCGCTGTGATCGAGAGAAGATTCCATTGCTGTTCGTGCAGGACGTCTCCGGTTTCATGGTCGGACCGGAAGCCGAGCAGGAAGGCATCATTCGTGCGGGCGCCCGGTTCGTTGAAGCAATGGCCACCGCGCGCGTGCCGAAGATCGTGCTCACCGTGAATCACGCCTCCGGCGCGGGCTATTACGCGATGGCGGGGCAGGGTTTCGATCCCGACTTCATCTTCAGCTGGCCCACGGGGCGCATGGCGGTGATGGAAGGCGAAGCCGCGGTGCAGGCCGTGCACGGCGCCGCGATCGAGAAGGCCAAGGTGAAAGGACACGACGTCTCCAGGGAGGTCGCGGAATCGATGGCGGAGATGCGCGCCGACTACGAGCACCAGCTCGACGCGCGTTTCGCGGGCGCGCGCGGCTACGTCGATTCGATCGTGTACCCCGAGGAGACGCGCGACGTGCTCCACCTCGCGCTCCGCGCCGCGCTGCAGAATCCCGGCCCGCATCTGGGGCCTTTCGTACTCCCCGCACATTTCGACGACGTATGAGCACGCACGACAGCAATCGCATCGTTCGGGTCGCCTCGGGACAGGGATTCTGGGGCGACTGGCTCGAGGCGCCCCGCCGGCAGGTCGAAGGCGGTCCGGTCGACTACCTCATGCTCGATTATCTGGCGGAAGTCACGATGAGCATTCTGCAAAAGCAGAAGGCCCGTGATCCGCAGTTGGGCTACGCCCGCGACTTCGTCGGCGCGATCGAGAGTGTGCTGCCGGCGATCGTCGAGCGCGGTGTGCGCGTCATCGCCAACGCGGGTGGCGTGAATCCACCAGCCTGCGCGGCGGCGATCCGTCAGCTCGCGGAACGGCACGGCGCGGCGGGCAAGGTGCGGATCGGCGTGGTCACGGGCGACGATCTGCTGCCGCGGCTCGACGAGCTGATTACCCACGGGCACGCACTCGCGAACATGGAAACGGGTGAGCCGTTGTCGACCGTACGGGAGAAAGTGCTGTCGGCCAACGCATACATCGGCTCGGTGCCGATCGTCGAAGCACTCGGCAAGGGCGCGAACATCGTCATCACCGGCCGTTCGACGGACACGGCGCTCACGATGGCGCCGCTCCGCTACGAGTTCGGCTGGCGCGAGGACGATTGGGACCGCCTCGCCGCGGGCATCGTCGCGGGCCACATCATCGAGTGCGGCGCGCAGTGTTCGGGCGGCAACTGCCTCATCGACTGGCAGGAAATTCCCGATCTGGCGAACGTCGGCTATCCGATCGTCGAGGGCGCGGCCGATGGATCGTTCGTGATCGCGAAGCATCCGAACACGGGCGGGCGCATAACGGTGCCATCGGTCACCGAGCAGCTCGTCTACGAGATGGGCGATCCGCACTCGTACATCACCCCGGACGTCATCGCCGACTTCACGAGCATCCAGCTCGAGCAAGCCGGCGATGACCGCGTGCGCGTGTTCGGCATCAAGGGACGTCCGCCCACGGACAAACTCAAAGTCTCGATCGCCTACCAGGCGGGCTACAAGGCCGTCGGCACGCTCGTCTACGCATGGCCCGATGCACTCGCCAAAGCGGAGCTCGCGGACCGCGTGCTTCGCCAGCGCCTCGAACGGCTCGGCCTCGAGTTCGATCACATCCTCACCGAGTTCCTCGGCGCGTCGGCGACGCACGGGCCGCTCGCCGGACCGCCCCACGATCCGCCGGAGATACAGCTCCGGTTCGGCGTGCGCGGCAGTGACCGAGCGGCAGTCGAGCGGTTCACGCGCGAGATCGCTCCGCTCGTGCTCAACGGCCCGCCGAGCGTAACGGGGTTCGCGGGTGGCCGGCCAAAGGTCGAGGAGATCGTCGCCTACTGGCCGGCGTTGATCGACAAGAGCGTGGTGCGCACCAGCGTGGAGGTGCTCGCATGAACGTGCAACTGCTCGACATCGCGCACGCGCGATCGGGCGACAAAGGCGACACGGCCAACGTCGGCGTCATCGCGCGGCGCCCGGAATGGTACCCACTGCTCGAGCGCTATCTCACGCGCGATCGCGTGGCGGCGCATTTCCGTGGCGTCATCGAGGGCGCCGTGGAGCGCTACGAGCTTCCCAATCTCAAGGCGCTCAACTTCCTGTTGCACGGCGCGCTGGACGGCGGCGGAACGTTGTCGCTCAAGACCGACGCGCAGGGCAAGGTGTTTTCCACGGCGATGTTGCGCATGATGCTCGACGTTCCCGACGACGAAGCCAAGGCGGTCGGCATTCCCGGCGCCAAACAACGGCGCACGTACAGCCGCTCGCCAAAGGAGTGACGTGCCGCGTCGCACGCTGGCCCAACTGACGCTGCTCGTCATCGGCGTCGTCGTGTGGGGGTATGGCGCTCGGACCGATCAGCCGATGCTGACATGGATCGGCATCGCGTTCTTCGCGGCGGCTGTCGTTCTGCGGCTACTCCGCAGCCGGATCGACCGGCGGCCGGACGGCGTCGAGTAGCAACGCGAATCGCTCGATCTCCTCGGGCAGCATCTTGTACGTGTGCTCGGGAGCGGGATAGACCCCGGTCCGCACGTCCTGGGCATACGCCTGCACCGCGGAGGTCATTGCGGCCGCGAATGACCCGTACGCCTTCACGAACTTGGCCGGGCGCCGGTCGAGCAAGCCAAGCACGTCGTGATAGACGAGCACCTGGCCATCGGTCGCCGATCCGGCGCCGATTCCGATGACCGGAATCGACACGCGCTGAACGAGGGCCTCGGTGACGTTCGGCGGAACCGCTTCGACGACGAGTGACGTGGCGCCCGCGTCCTCCAGCGCCACCGCGTCGTCGACGATGGCGCGGCCCGACGCGGCGTCACGCCCTTGCGCACGATAGCCGTCGGCGGTGCGCACCTGCTGCGGCGTGAGTCCCACGTGGCCCATCACCGGGATGCCGGCGGCGACCAGCGCGCGCACGCGCGACAGCATCGGCCCGGCGCCTTCGAGCTTCACGGCGTCGCAGCCGATCTCCATGAACCGCGCGGCCGACGTCACCGCCTGCTCGTCGCTGTCCTCGTACGTCCCGAAGGCGAGATCGGCGACGAGCAGCGGTGTCGTGAGCCCGCGGCGCACGGCGCGCGTCAGCATGAGCATTTCGTCAATCGACACGGAGCGCGTCGTCTCGTAGCCGAGTACCGTGGTGCCCGCCGAGTCGCCGACCAGCACGACATCGACGCCCGCCGCCTCGACGATGCGTGCCGACGGATAATCGTAGGCGGTGATCATGACGATGCGCTTGCCGCGGCGCTTCAGTTCGGCGAGCCGCGCGAAGCCAGTCACGCGATGTGCACCCGCTCGTTGTCGATGAGCCGCACCGGGCCGACGCGGGCCGCGACCGCGAGCAGCACGTGACCGGCGAGCGTCGTCATGGGTTGCAGCGAGAGCGCGTCGACCGCGGCGAAGTACTCGGGCTCGATGCCGTCGGCGCGCATAG
>DATISA010000164.1:0-8129 GCA_035469245.1 Gemmatimonadaceae bacterium | reverse complement strand
CGATCCCAGGCGTATTCCACGATCGCGATCGCGAGCCGGTGAGCTCGCGAGTCCTCGCGGCCGTGTGAGACCAGGAGAAGCTTCGACTTGAGCGCCATGGGTCCTTCCTTGCTGAGGGTCCGCGCGACCGTGCCTTTGGCTTTCCTCCTTATCGACGTTTGAGGGCCTTGGGTTTCGACATCCCGGCCGGATGCCGGCCCCGACGGAGAGCCGCGGGCGCGGCAGGAAGACGCACCAAGCCAGCACCATACCATATAGAAGGGCATCGCTCGCGGCAGCGATGTTCCCCATCGACGCGTCCGCGGCGCGATCCGTAGAGCTCGCTCATTAAACATTGCATGCGACACGGCTATGCGGCGAAACGAGCCATCGCTGCGGCGAGTTCGACCCGCCGATAAAGCGCGTTGTCCGGAATCGCTGCGGAAGCGCGTCCTATACACCGATCGCTTCTGCATTCTGCGATCTGCCTCCCGCCGCCGACCTCTCCCGTCCTCCCCCGCCCGCTACGTCCGAACCAAGACGCACGATGCTGCTCGACGAGCATACGCCGGACGATTTGGCGGAGAGTGGCGAGTTCGCGCCGTACCTCGCGCCGCATGAGCACATCGGTGATCTGCTGCGCCGGCACGACCTGCGCCTCAGGCGGCACATCTCGCGCGCGCCCGGTCGACGCCCCTCCCCCGGTGACATCCTGGGCTTTGCAGCGATCAGCGAGGACGAGGTCGGCGCGCTTCTCGAAGGGCGAGCGCGAAGCGACGCGACGAGCGCCGACGCCGAGGTGATCGGTCGCGAGGTCGAGGCTTTGGAGTTGGAAATCGACGGCCGAGTCGAGCAGAGCGACCTCCACGGGATTCGCTTGCCGGTTCTCGAGCTGGCCGGCCGCTTCGCGCTGTCGCCGCTCGAGATGGACCTGCTGTTCGCCTGTCTTGCCGTGGAGCTCGACCGCCGGTACGAGCGGATCTACGGGTTTCTTCACGACGATATGAGCCGGCGGCTGGCGTCGGTTGGTCTCGCGATCGCCCTCTGCTGCGACACGATCGGCGAGCAGCTGAGCGCGCGAGAGCTGCTCAACGCCCAGGCGCCCCTACGGCATTATCGATTGCTCGAGCTCGCGGACGACGGAAGCGCGACCCCCTGGCTGTCACGACCGATGCGCGTCGACGAGCGAATCGCATCGTTCCTTCTTGGCGATCGCGCACTCGACGCGCGCGTTGCCCGACAGGTCACGTGGTACGAGGCAGTGCTGGAGCTTGCCGGTCCGCGTGAGCCGCGACATCCGGCCGACGAGGCGCTCGAGCGAATCGTCCAGATCGTGCGGGCGTCGCGGGGACGGCGAAAGTCGCTGCTCTATCTTCAGAGCGCGCGTCACGCCGGTGCGGACGCCCTGGTGCGCCGGGCGGCGCGTTGCCTCCCCATGCCGGTCATGACGGTCGACGCCGAGCTTCTCCTGGAGTCGGCCGGCGACTTCGAGCACAATCTCTTTCTGCTCTTCCGCGAAGGGTTGCTGAGTCAAGCCGCGGTGTACCTGCGCAACCTCGACCGGGCACTCGAGCCGCCCGGTGGCGCGTCGCGCTATCGCGCATTGCTCCGTTGCGCCACGGAGATGGGGAGCATCGTCTTCGCATCGGGCGAGCACGCGTGGTGCTGGCAGATGCCGTCCGAGCCGCTCCTGCTGCGCATCGTTGACGTGCGGCCCGACGGCGTGGACGAACAGCTGGACGCGTGGAGGTCCGCAAGCAGGCACGAGCTCGCGGACGCCGAACTGCACCACCTGATCTCGCTGCACCCGTTGCCAGTCGAGTCCATCGCGGACGTGTGGCGTATGGCGGAAGCGATGGTCGCCGAGACCGGCGACGGACCGTCGCCGACGCTGGAGCAGCTGAAGCAGGCGTGCCGCGCATTTGCGGGAGCCCCCGCGAGCACCATGGCGCGACGCATCGAGCCGAAGCACAGGTGGGCCGACCTGGTGCTCCCCGCCGCGCAACTCGAGCAACTCTCCGCCATCTGCAGCCAGGCCAAACACTCGTCGATCGTCTACGGGTCGTGGCAGTTCGAGCGAAAGCTCTCGCTCGGGCAGGGCTTGAACGCGCTGTTCACTGGACCACCGGGCACGGGCAAGACGATGGCGGCAGAGGTCATCGCGGCCGACCTCGGCGTCGACATCCTCAAGATCGACCTGTCGCAGATCGTCAGCAAATACATCGGCGAGACCGAGAAGAATTTGCGGCAGCTGTTCGACCAGGCGGTCGCGGCCAACGCCATTCTGTTCTTCGACGAAGCCGACGCGCTGCTCGGCAAGCGCTCGGACGTGAAGGACGCGCACGACCGCTACGCCAATACCGAGACCGCGTATCTGCTGCAGAAGATGGAGGAATATCCGGGGATCGCGATCCTGTCGACGAATCTCCGGCAGAACATGGACGCGGCGTTCACACGTCGCATGCGGTTCATCGTCGACTTCCCGTTCCCCGAACAAGAGGATCGTCTCCGAATCTGGAAAACGGTGTGGCCGGCCGAAGTGCCGCTGGCGCCCGACGTGGACTTTCCCCTGCTGGCGCAACAGTTCCGGCTGAGCGGCGGCAGCATCCGGAACGTTGCGCTCTCGGCGGCCTTTCTCGCGGCGGAGGAGCATCACGAGGTGTCGATGCGCCACCTGATGCGCGCCACACGGCGCGAGCTGCAGAAGATGGGACGTCTGGTCAACGACGAAGACACCGTCGCTTCGCCGTATGCGCGCAATCCAGAGAGCCGTGCGAGGAGCGCGTCGTGATCCAGGACGTCGACGATACGCTCAAGGAACTGCTCGTCCAGACGGTGCCGCTCAAGACGGCCGACATCGACATCAAGTTCGACATGCCGACGAAGGACTGGTCGGCCACGGTCACGAAGCCGACCGTCAACCTCTACCTGTACGACGTGCGCGAGAACCACGAGCTGCGCAGCAGCGAGCGCACGTTCACACGCGCCGATACGACGGGGACGCTCACTCGCGCCGCGGTTCGCGTGGATCTGTCGTATCTGATCTCGGTGTGGACGACCGACATCTCCGACGAACACCAGTTGCTCGGGCGGATTCTGAGCGCGTTGGTGCAGTTCCCGCTGCTGCCGGCCGGCGTACTCAAGGGTGCCATGCAGTCGCAGCCGCTTCCGGTGCACGCTTGGATTGCGCAGCCCGAACGCCTGCCCAACCCATGGGAGTTCTGGGGACACATGGATCACGGGATGAAGGCGGCGCTGAACTACGTGCTCACCACATCCGTGCAGCCGTTCGCTGGCGAGAGCGTGAAGCTGGCAACGCAGTCCGTCATCACTCTCACGTCAACAGTCCCTCCCCCCAGACCACGAGCCCCGCAGTAGCGCTGGACAGGACGCACGGTCGGGCAACATCGAGACGAACCGGTTCTTTCCCCGTCCGACGCGATCATCACTCCGTCAACCTTCAAGGAGCAGCAACGCATGGCGACGTCTCTTCTCTCTCCGGGCGTATTCGTCGAAGAAGTGCCTTCACAGGTGAAGGCGATCGCTGGTGTCAGCACCAGCGTCGCCGGATTCATCGGCATCATCCCGACGGGGACGGTGCAGCTCGTCGCCAAGAATCCGGATTTCGATCCGACGGACGATGCATCGCTGGCGTTCAAGTTCGTCGACCACGCCATCCCGGCCACGGAAAAGGTGCCGGTGTTGGTCTCCAGCTGGGCGCAGTTCACGCGCAGCTTCGGCGACCTGGTTGGTGATTCGACGCTCGATGCGACGACCGTTCCCAACGCCAAGGTGGATCCAGGCTACCAGCAACTGGCGCACGCCGTCTACGGTTTCTTCAACAACGGCGGCAGCCGCTGCTACGTGACGCGCGTCGCCGGCGTCGCCGATCTCGATGCCGCGCTCACGGCGTTCGCGGCGATCGACGAGATCGCGCTCGTCTGCGCGCCGGGTCAGACCGACGACGCGGTCTACGGCAAGCTCGTCGACCATTGCGAGGCCACGGGCGACCGCTTCGCCATCCTCGACGGACCGCAGTTCCAGGCGCAGATCGACTTGCTCACCAAGCCCAAGCCCCAGGGCGGTGTTGCGCCGGCCAGGACGGACCTCGCGGCATTTTACTATCCCTGGGTCAGGGTGTTCGATCCCGGCACTCAGCTCGTCGATGCGGCCAAGGGCGGCTCGATCGCGGTTCCGCCGAGTGGGCATGTCGCGGGGATCTACGCGCGGGTGGATACGCAGCGCGGGGTGTTCAAGTCACCGGCCAACGAAGTCGTCCGCGGCGCGCTCGACGTGACGCATGGCCTGAGCCGCGCGGATCAGGATACGCTCAATCCCAAAGGCGTGAACGCCATTCGCTCGCTGAATGGAAACATTCTCGTGTGGGGCGCGCGTACGGTGGGCGGCGACGCGAACGCGGATCTCAAGTACATCAGTGTTCGGCGCACGCTGCTGTTCCTGCGCGAGTCGATCGAAGAAGGCATGCAGTGGACGGTGTTCGAGCCCAACACGCCGGCGCTCTGGGCCAAGATCTCGCGCAACATCACGGCCTTCCTCACGACGGTGTGGCGCTCGGGCGCGCTGTTCGGGAACACCCCGCAGGAAGCGTTCTTCGTGAAGTGCGATGCGGAGAACAATCCACCGGAGTCGCGCGACCAGGGTCAGGTCGTGACGGACATCGGCGTCGCGATCGCTCGGCCGGCGGAATTCGTGATCTTCCGCATCAGCCAGTCTTCCGCGGCCACCAAGTAGCGTTCGACGCGGCGATGGCGACGGTCGTTGGCGGCGTCCCCGGTGTCTACGTCCAGGAACGGCGCGCGGGCTCGAGGCGCGCGTTGCCGACGGGCGTGCCCGTGTTCATTGGACTGCTCGGGCCTGACGCCCCCATGCCCGCCGGCACCGCCGCGGGCGCCGACATGTACGGCCCCGCTGCGCTCCATCACAAGGCGGAATTCCTCGGCGGCGCGGCCGCGTTCCTTGGCCATGCCGTCGACGGCTTCTTCGACAACGGCGGCGGCTACTGCTACGTGGTCGGCATCAAGGCGAATCCGGCGATCGGCGCCTTTGCGGCGGAGCGGATGAGCAAGGCGTTGGCGCTCACCGTCGCGCTGGACGACGTCGATCTGGTCGCGATGCCGGACGCGCAGGCTCTGCTCGACGAGCAGGGCGCTGTCGCCGAATCCCTGGTGCTCGAGCTCCAGCGCGACATGATCGCGCACTGCACGGCCGCGGGCAATCGCATGGCGTTGCTCGACGGTCTCCGCGACAAGACGGCCGTGGAGTTGATCAAGGATCAGGTGAAGCAGCTCGGCATCCCGGCCGTGGGGCCGGTGAACGCCGCGATCTATCATCCGTGGCTTCGCACGATCGCGTCCGATCCTCTGTTCGTACCGCCGTGCGGCCAGGTGGCGGGCATCATCTCGCGCACCGACGATGACTCCGGCGTCTTTACCGCGCCGGCGAATGCGGAAGTGCGTGACGCCACCGACCTCGACGCGGCGCTCGATCCAGATTCGCTGGCGACGTTGAACGCCAACGGCGTGAACTGCATCCGCGCGTTCGCCTCGCGCGGTATTCGCGTGTGGGGCGCGCGAACGTTGAGTGCCGATCCGGATTGGACGTACCTCAACGTGCGCCGGCTCGTGCTCACTCTGCTGCGCTGGATCGATGCGAACATGGCGTGGGCGTCGTTCGAGCCCAACGTCCCGGCGCTCTGGGCACGTATCGAGCGCGAGTTGACGACCTACCTCACCGAGCTGTGGCGCGCGGGCGCGCTGCAGGGAACCTCGGCGTCGGATGCGTTCTTCGTGCGCTGCGATGCCGAGCTGAATCCCGCTGACAGCCGCGAGATGGGGCAGGTCGTGACGGAGATCGGTCTGGCCGCCACGACGCCGGCGGAGTTCATCGTCGTGTCCGTGCAGCACCGCTCGGGCACCACCGAGCTCACCTGACAAGAACATCCATATCAAGGAGTGATGAGATGGCAACCGACCCGTACAAAGGCTTCAACTTCCTCGTCGAGATCGACGGCATCACGCAGGCGGGATTCCAGGAATGTGGTGGTCTGGATTCGAGCGCGGCGATGATCGAGTACCGCGAGGGCGCCGACCCCAATCACACGCGCAAGCTCTCCGGCCTGAACTCGTTCAGCACCATATCGCTCAAGCGCGGCATCACCGACTCCGACGAGTTGTACAAGTGGCACCTCACGGCGCTCAACGGCAGCCCGGATCGCCGCAACGGCTCGATCGTGCTCCTCGACGAGGGTGGAGCGGAGCGGTTGCGCTGGAACTTCACCCGCGCATGGCCGTCCAAGTGGACGGGACCGGCATTCAACGCCACGAGCAACGCCGTCGCGGTCGAGTCGCTGGAGATCATGCACGAGGAGATCCGGCGTGCTTAACGGATTGCGCGCGCTGACGAGGCGGACCCGTGCTGCAGACTGAGTTCCCGTTCGAGCTGCCGCTCGGCTACGCCGACGCGGAGGGAACGCTGCATCGCGAAGGAGTGATGCGCCTCGCCACCGCGTTCGACGAGATCGCGCCACTCAAGGACCCGCGGGTGCAGAGCAACCCGGGCTACCTGCTGGTGATCCTTCTCTCGCGGGTCGTGGTGAAGCTGGGCGCGCTCGAGCACATCAACCCCAAGACGATCGAGGGATTGTACGCGGGCGATCTGGCATTCCTCCAGGACATGTATCAGCGCGTGAACCAGCATGGCCAGGATCAGATTCGCACGCAGTGCCCGCACTGCGACAAGCCCTTCATGGTGGAGCTCGGCCCCGCGGGGGGGTTTGGCGCTACCCCGTAGAGCGGCTCTACGAAGAGGTAGCGTATCTGGCGTATCACTTTCACTGGCCGCACAACGACCTCATGCACCTGGAGCATCGCGAACGCGCGCGCTGGGTGGAGGAGGTCGTCAGGATCAATCGCCGCCTGAACGAAGGTGGCGAGTGAAAGGAAACCGGTTGGTAAGGCAGCACTCATGAGAATTCCCGGAGCATCGGTCGGAGCGGACGCATGCCGAGCATAAGCGAGAACATCGGACTGAGCATCGCCGCGCGGGTCACGGGCCTGCGGCTCGATCCCTATCAGGCGAGCAATTTCGTCGTCGAGATCGAGGGGCTGCTCGTGGGCGGCTTCAGCGACTGTACCGGCCTGGAAGTCGAGGTCGAGGTGGAGGAGTACCGCGAAGGCGGCCAGAACGACTTCGTGCATCGCTTCGCGGGGCGGACCAAGCATCCACTGCTGGTCCTCAAGCACGGGCTGTCGCCGATCGATGGATTGTGGGGATGGCATCAGGACGTTACCGCGGGCGTCATCGAGCGACGCAACGGCACCATCTATTTGCTGAACAAGGTGCAGATGCCGGTAATGCAGTGGAATTTCCGCGATGCGTTCCCGGTGAAATGGACGGGACCAACCCTGAACGCGGCATCGTCGGCCGTCGCGTTCGAGAGCGTGGAGCTTGCCCACCGCGGGCTCTCGCGCGCACGGCAGGTGACGGCCGAATCGGCCGTGGCATTCGCAACGGACGAGCTGGCGAAGGCGACCACGCTCTCAGGTGGCTTCTTCTGAGATGAGCGAACCCGCGGAAGCAGATTCGTTCGCGCAGCGGCTCGCCATCGGCCGGCTGTCCAATCCTGGCGTGCTCGATCGCCGGGTGCTCCAGCGCGCACACGACCGATATCTGCCATCGACGAGGGCGGCCTTCGTCGGCCGCCTGCAGCGCCGGGTCATGCCAGCGGCGCCAGGCGCGGAGAGTCTTCCGTTCGCGCGGATCGATCGGGCAATCGATGTCGACGCCGCCTCGACGGGATTCGACAGCGACGCTGCGACGTCGGGTTCCACGGCGCCGAGCACGAGCGCATTCGTCGCCAGGCCAGGCACGGCGGTGTCTGTCGCGGGCAGTGGGATCACGCGGTCAATCCCGACCATCTCGCGAACGCCGGCGATCGTTGCCCGGCGCGTCGTGCAAGCCCCGGTGGTCGTCGCTGGAGACTCGACGGTCTCCAGGCTATCCAAACGTTCTGAAGAGTCCAAGACGTCGGTAGCTCACGCGTCACTCGTGGTTGCGGCCGGCGCGAGGAGCAACGTGCAGCCTGTGGCGGAAAGTGTTGTCGCTCGCCGCCAAGCCAATGCCGAACCGGC
>DATISA010000163.1:0-48127 GCA_035469245.1 Gemmatimonadaceae bacterium | reverse complement strand
ATCATGTCGCGCGCCTTGGCGCAGATCTGCGAGCTCACGCGCTGCGAGCCGATCTGCACGATCCTGCCGCTCTTCTTCGCCGCGTCGAGCATGGCGACGCCGTCCTCGGCGCTGTGCGACATCGGCTTCTCGCAGTAGATGTCCTTGCCCGCGCTCACAGCGTCGACGACGATCTGCCGATGCCAGTGGTCGGGTACGGCGGCGACGATACAGTCGATGTCCTTGTTGTCGAGCAATTCATGATAGCGCCGCGTCACCGGGAGATCGGCACGGACGATCTCGCGCGCCAGCACGTGTCGGCCGTCGTAGAGATCGCACGCCGCCGCGCACTCGACGTCGGGCAGCGTGATCGACGTCTCGAGCAGCGAGTTGCCTTGCATCCCGATGCCGATCATCCCGAACCGCACGCGCTCGCTCGCCGGCGCAAGACGTTCGGCGCGAGCCAGTGCGCCCGGAATCGGCACAGAGGGCTCTCCGATGAGCGCCGCGCCCGCAACCGCGGCGCCGATGCCGACGAATTCCCGGCGCGAAAAGGTGTCCTTGGCCATGGCCCGATCTCCGTTCGATATCAGGGTTGATGCGGGAACATGCAGCCGGTGGGCGGTTTGCGTGAGAGCCGCGGCGCGCCGTCTGGCGGGCTCGGGCGACTCTGGACAGTCCGCGGTCCGGCCGGTAGCGTAGGAGCTCGAGTCATCACGCACGCCCCATCGCCCATCGCCCATCGCCCATCGCCCGTCCCCCACCTATGCACCCGATGTATCTCCCTGAAGTCGAGTCGCATCCGGCGACCGGCACCCGTGGCGAGATGATGGCCCGGCTCCGTGCCGCCAACGCTCCGATTCCGCAGATCCAGCATCTCTTTGCGTTCAAGCCCGAGCGGACGCAGTTCCTGTCGCGGTTCACGCATGGGGTGATGCGCGGGCCGTCGCCCCTCTCGGCGGGGCAGCGCGAGTTGATCGCCGCGTTCACGTCGCGCCGAAACGACTGCCCCTTCTGAATCGGCTCGCACGCCGCGGTCGCGGCGGAGCTGCTGGGAAGCAAGGAACTCGTCCAGGCGGTGCTGGACGATTACACGACGGCGCCGATCTCGGACGCGGAGCGCGCGCTGTTCGCGCTCATCGCCAAAGTGGTCGAGGACTCGACGTCGATCGCGCACGAAGATCTCGATCACGCGCGGGCCGCCGGCTGGACGGATGAGGCGCTCTACGATGCGATCACCGTCTGTGCGCTATTCCAGTTCTATAACACGTGGATCGACGCCACGGGCGTGAGCGACATGCCGGCCATGGCCTACGACATGTCCGGCAAGCGGCTCGCCGAGCTCGGGTACACTTACGCCGAAGACACGGACGCGAAGCGGCCGTCGACGAACGGGACGCACCCAGCCGCCGCACCGGAGGTCATCGCCAGCGGAACGTGACGACCGCGCCCGCGGGCAGTGTGTAGTCGAATGTCCGGTCGCGGTCGCGCACTGCGAAGGTCCGCGTCGTGGTGTCGGAGTTGAGGACGATCAGCACGCTCGATCCGTCGGCATTGTGAAACGCGACGTTGTCGAGCCTCGCAATCATGGACGATTCGATTCGCCGCGCGCCCGGTTTGACGAACCTGCTGGCGTGCGCCAGGGCGTAGTACTCCTCGTTCCTCGTCACGGCGCCCGTTCGTGAATCGATCGTGACGACGCCGCGACAGTTGCCGCATCCGCCGGTGTGCGGGCCGTGGTTCTCATCGAGCGCGAGATTCCACATCGACACGCCGCGCGCCCAGTTGCGCGTCGCGCCGATCACGAGGTTCTTGACCGTCCATGCGAAGTTGTCGGCCCACTTCGGCGCCCAGTCGCCGCCCGAACATTCGGTGAGATAGGCATCCTTGTCGGGGTAGGCGTCGTGCACCGGACCCTGCGCCGATACGTCGCCGGCGTAGCAGTGCCAGGCGACGCCGGCGACGTAGCGACGCGCCGTAGAGTCGGCGAGCACCGTGAGCGGTGACCGCGGCTCGTCCCAGTTGTGATCCCAGTCGAGAATCCGCGTGCGGATCCCAGCGCGTGTGAAGAGCGGGCCCAAGTGCCTGCCAATGAACTCGGTGCGCGCGGCGGGCTCCATTCGCATGCCGGGATAATCGGCCGGCTCGAAATGCGGCTCGTTCTGAATCGTGATCGCGTAGATCGGGATGCCAGCCGCGGCGTACGCCTCGACGAATCGGCGGAAGTACTCCGCGTATGCAGCGTACGCGTCCGGCCGGAGCCTGCCCTTGATCATGCTGCCCGTGGTCTTCATCCAGCCGGGCGCGCTCCACGGCGATCCTACGATCTCGAGCCGCGGATTGATCTCGAGCGCGCGTTTCAGGATCGGGATCGTTTCGGCGGTATCGGGAGCGATCGAGAAGTGGGCGAGCGTGGGATCACTCTCGCCGGCGCGCACGTCGTCGTAGCTGTAGTGGCGCAGCGAGAAATCCGACGCGCCCATGTCGATGCGGACGAAGCTGAAGCCGACCCCCGGGTCGGGAACGAACAGGTCGCGCAGCAAAGAGTCCCGCTGCGCGGTGGTGAGCTTGTGCTGGATCAGCCAGGCCGACGCGTCGGTGAGTGCCGCACCGAAACCGACCATTCCCTGGTAGGCGTGGGCGGGATCCACTTCTATAGTAGGAGTAGGCACACCCGGCCGCGCCGGCTGAGTGCTCGAGCTGATGTCCGGCCCGCGGGCGAGCAGCTTGCTACGGTCGGCGGTCGTGAGGTAGCCCTCCACGCGGTGCGCTGCGCAGGCCGCGCACAAGGAAAGCGACGCCGCGCTCAATGCGATCACGCGTACGGTCGACGCTATCGACGTCACACGACAGTTGCTGGCTCGCATCAATCCGCTGGCGCCTCTCGCTCGGGTCACAGCAACCGCCTCGGGCCCAGCGTAATCGAATCCAGCCTCGTCGTCTAGCGTGAGCGCGTGAACGGCGTACAATCGTACCCATGTCAGCAGTCAAGCGGATCAGCTGGCGCGCCGTCGCGCTCGTGTTGCTCGCGCAAGTCGCGGCGGGCCTGCTGGCGTGCAGCAGGCCGGCGCGCAGAGATACGCGCGGCACCAAGCGCATGGCCGACACGTTGGCGTTCCTGTACGCGCAGGCCGCCGCGCAACCGAATCGCTATGAGTTCCTGAATCGCGAGCAGGCCGACGCCATGCAGCTCAGTGCTTTCCAGCAAGGCCGGCCGGCGAGCCCACAGGATCGATACGCCCTCGCCCGCCAACTGCTGCTCGCCGGGCGCACACGCGAGGCCATCGACCAGATCGAGCGCCTGCAACGGGCGTCGGGGCTGCCGCTCGATCCCGACTTTCCGCAAACCAGGCAGCTATACGATCTGCTCGGCATCGCCTACCTCCGGCTTGGCGAGCAGGAGAACTGCAACCTCAATCCGAACGTCAGCGTCTGCATCCTCGGCGAGCTACACCACACGCAACAGGAGGGCGCGCGCCAGGCGATCGGCGTATACGAGGACATCCTGCACGCGTTTCCTGACGATCGGGGGTCGCAGTGGCTGCTCAATATCGCGTACATGGCGGTCGGCGGTTATCCCGCGCTCGTGCCCAAGCGCTATCTCATTCCCGGACTCGGCCTGAAGCACGACCCGTCGTTCCCGGTCTTCTTCAATGTGGCGCAGAACGTTGGCGCGGCCGTGAGCGGCCTCGCTGGTGGACTGTGCGTGGAAGATTTCAATCGCGATGGCCTGCTCGATTTATTCACGACCGCGTGGGGCCTCAACGACCCGCCGCATTTTCTCGTCGCCGACGGGCACGGCGGGTACATCGATCGCACGGCGGAGGCAGGACTCCAGGGCATCGTCGGCGGCGCCAACTGCAAGCACGCCGATTACGACAACGATGGCTATGACGACGTCTTCGTGATGCGCGGCGCCTGGCTCGGTGACGGCGGCCAGTTTCCGAACTCGCTGCTCCACAACCGCGGCAACGGAACGTTCGAGGACGTGACGTTCGGGGCAGGCGTAGGCTCGCTCCATCCGACGCACACCGCGGCGTGGGCCGACTTCAATCTCGATGGATACCTGGATCTCTTCGTGGGCAACGAGTCGGGCACCGGAATCGGCTGGAGCTCGCACCGGTCCGAGCTCTTTCTCAACAATCGCGACGGCACCTTCACCGAGATCTCGCACAAAGTCGGGATCGACGTCGACGCGTTCGTGAAGGGCGTCACGTGGGGCGACGTCAACAACGACGGTCTTCCCGACCTTTTCATCTCGGTCTTCGGCGGCGCCAACCGGCTTTACCTCAATCGCGGCGGCCGCTCCATCGACACGTGGCGTTTCGAGGACGTCTCGGCGCACGCGGGCGTGCAGCAGCCGACCATGTCGTTCGCCACGTGGTTCTGGGACTACGACAACGATGGCTGGGAGGACTTGCTCGTCCTGAGCTACGACAACCGCATTCCGCTGCACACGGCCGTCGCCCGCGAATACCTGCGGCTCTCGTCCGCACACGGCGGCGCCGGATCGACCGGCGGCGCCGATTCGATCGAGCACACGCATCTCTTCCGGAACAGGCACGACGGCACATTCGAGGACGTGACCGACTCGGTGGGGTTGGGCGACAAGGCGATCTATGCGATGGGCAGCAACTTTGGCGACATCGACAACGATGGCTGGCTCGACTTTTACGTTGGCACCGGCAATCCCGATTTTCGATCGATCATCCCGAACCGGATGTTCCGCAACGTCGATGGCAAACGGTTCGAGGAAGTCACGCTCCAGGGTGGCTTCGGACATCTGCAGAAGGGACACGGCACCGCCTTCGCCGACCTCGATCGCGACGGCGACGAGGACGTGTTCATGATGGTGGGCGGCGCCTACGCCGGTGACGTGTCGACGAGCGTGCTGTTCGAGAATCCCGGATGGCCCGGCCGCAACTGGATCACGCTGAATCTCGAGGGGCGCACCGCCAATCGCTCGGCGATCGGCGCGCGCGTGGAGATCGTCGCCGCCGACTCGACCGGCGCGACGCGCACGCTCTGGCGCACCGTTGGCGCCGACGGCTCGTTCGGCTCCGGCGCTCTGCAGCTCCACGTTGGACTCGGCTCGGCGGTTCGCGTGCCCATGGTGCGCGTCACGTGGCCAGACTCGCTGCGCTCGAAGAGCTCGTATGCCAACCTCGAGCCGCGACGGACGTATCTCCTGGTTCAGGGCCGTAACGCGCAGGTACTCGACCGCCCGCCGGTTCCATTTCGACGCGGCGGCGCCACGTCCGACGAACATCACCAGATGCCGAAGAACTGACGCGTGACACTACCGACACGCGCGCTGGCGTTCGTCGCCACGCTCACGCTGTGCGCCGAGACGGCCCACGCGCAATCGCGCGACTGGATGTTCGGTCCATTCACCAAGCCGCCCGCGGTGAATCCGATCATCACTCCCGATCGGAGCACCGAATTCCGTTCGCCGATCAGCGACAGCATCGTGCGATGGCAGGAGTACGCCACATTCAATCCCGCCGCGGCGGTGAAGGACGGCAGGATCGTGCTGCTCTACCGCGCGGAAGATGCGACCGGCGACTCGACGATCGGTCACCACACGTCACGGTTGGGAATGGCCGAGAGCTCGGATGGGCTTCACTTCGCGCGTCGCGCCGCGCCCGTCCTCTTCCCCGATCGCGATTCGCAGACGAAGTACGAATGGCCGGGCGGAGTCGAGGATCCTCGGCTCGTCGAGTCGCCGGATGGCGTCTACGTTCTTACGTACACCCAATGGAACCGCGACGTCCCGCGCCTCGCCGTCGCCACATCGCGCGATCTCGTGCACTGGGCCAAGCACGGCCCGGCGTTCGCGAAGGCTGCCAACGGCAAGTATCTCGACATGGAATCGAAGTCCGGTGCGATCCTGACTCGTGTCGACGGCAACCGCCTCGTCGCCGCGCGAGTGAACGGGAAGTACTGGATGTACTGGGGCGTGCCCGACGTGCGCATCGCGACGTCCGAGGACCTCGTGACGTGGACTCCAGTCGAAGACGATGACGGCCATCCGCTGAAGGTGCTGTCGCCGCGTCCCGGCTACTTCGACTCGTGGCTCGTCGAGGGCGGTCCGCCGGCGATCATCACATCGCGAGGGATCGTCGTGCTGTACAATGCCGGCAACAGCGGGGCGAACGGCGACGCGAACATTCCGGCGAAGGTGTACACCGGTGGCCAGGCCCTCTTCGACCCCAGGAACCCGGTCAGATTGATCGCTCGAGCGAGCGAGCCGTTCATCAGGCCGACGGAGAGTTACGAGCGCACGGGCCAGTACGCGCAGGGCACGACGTTCATCGAAGGCCTGGTTCCGTTCAATGGGCGCTGGTTTCTCTATTATGGGACCGCTGACTCGCGCGTTGCGGTGGCGGTGTGGGATCCACGGAAGCGATAGTCAAGTCGCGTTTCGGTGGTTGAAGATGATCGCCTGGGAGGCCGCGACCAATGTTGGTCGAAACTGCTGTGCTCAGAGTCCGTCTCTAGACGGAGCGTGCGCGGCGCGGCACGCGCTTGGTAATGCAATGGGCTGCGCGAGAGATGCGGGCCTTGCCGCCCGCTCGCCGTTTCGCGAGCGGCGACGGCGTGTTACACGACTTACAGATGTCGCGTAATGTGCGAGCAGCGCAGTCGGCTGCGAGGGTAACATGGTGTCACTCAATGCATTGTCCCGTCGCGAGCGACGGGCCAGTGCGTCAAAGGTAACTTAGGTAAGTATTGTTCTCTCATTGTAAGTCGTGTAATTTCGTATCTAAGTAGCGTTAGGCCGACACGAGGTTGCCGCGTGGATTCGAGCGACGTGTATAGGTTGGCTTTGTCCCGAACGTATCGGTATTGGGTGTTCGCAGCGATGGCAGGCATGTCGCTAGTCGGCCTCTGGCTGATAATCGGCGCACTGCGTCAGCCGCCTCAAGGGCCGCCGAGGTTCGTCGTAGTGCTCTGGTGCGGCGCGCTGATCTGGAACTGGAACGTCCTTCTTGGAATACCGTTTGAAATCCGGTTCGAAGCGGCCGATGCCATTTCGTTTGTGGCCCTTGCGCGGACGACACAACTCCGCGCGACCGACATCCGTTCGGTCAAACTGTATGGCGGAGGCGGTGAGTTTTATGTCCTGCGGCACACTGGTGGCAAGATCCGCCTAGTCGCGCAATTCACCGGATTCCACGAGGTCATCTCGCGACTAAAGGCTGCGAATCCTCAACTGGAAGTCGTGGGCATCTGAGGCGGTCCAACAGGGACTTACGCCGAGAAGGCCCAGCGACGCCGACCTACGCTACCTGGTCTTCGTCTTCGATTGTCGATTTCAAGCGATCAACGGCACACCGGGACCGCGCCTGAGCATCTCGACCGTCGGCCTAACGGACGCTGCAGCTGCCAAAGGATCGCTATTGATTGTGCGCGCTGCGCGCGCACTCTTATTGGAATCCTTTGCAGCTGAGCTGAAGCGTTATACGGCAACACACATCATGGCGATTACAGCTCAGATCCAGGATGAGAATGGCGGTGCCCTCGACGACGGCTGGACTGAACCGCTGAGCAACGTCGCTCCTGCGAAGGATTCCGCGTTCGGCCGGGAGAGTGATCTCGAGGTTCTTTGGCCACCTCAACCTCTCTGCTGTTCTGCGAGAAGCTTGTCGAGGCGCTCGTAGCTCGTCTCCATGCCGTCGGTCATGCCGGTGGAGATGGCCGCATCGCGCGCTTCCTTCGAACCGTAGGCTATCAGCGTGACCAGCGTGGTGACACCGTTCTTCTCGGTGAAGGTTGTGCGGGTGATGGACGGGGTGTTGGGCATCGCGCCGCCAAAGTTGCCGGGATCGTAGTATTCGGCTTGGACCATTTCTCCAGGCGCATCGACTTCGCGGTAATCGCCGTGAAAGCCGAATTCCTTGCCATCCTCATCCGAGCGCCAGCGCCAGCGATACTTGCCGCCGGGGCGGACATCCATTTCGCACACTGGCATCGACCAGCCCGGATAGCCCCCTATCCAGCGTTGAAAAAGCTCCGGCTCGGTATGCGCCTGCCAGACCAGCTTGCGGGGCGCTTTGAAGTCGCGCGTGACGCGCACCTCGGTGTCGCTCGGCAGCGAGACTTGGGCTTTGTTGTTGATGGTGGTGGTCATGGGAGGTTTCCGTTTGTTTTCTGTTAGTGTGAACCAGGCGGCCGCAGCGCGATCGAGATCGGCGACGACGATTTTCTTCATCTTGAACATGGCCTGCATGACGCGGTTGGCTTTTCCGCGATCAGGATCACCGAGGTAACGGCCGAGGGCGTCGGGGATGGACTACCAGGAGACGCCCCACTTGTTCCTGAAGGCAGCCGCAATTGTCTTCCCTGCCGCCGGCGATGAACTTGTTCCAGGAGAGGTCGACCTCGCCATCGAACATCAGAATCTCGGTTCCGTTCGCGACGATGGTGGCCCACATCGAATTGACCGACGTGATCTCCGAGTTCGGCAAGACTGAGACGGAGGAATTCGCAGCTTCCTCGACCGGGCCGTCGAACACCACGAACGGGGAAATCTCTTGAGCAGATGCCATGCTGGATTCTCCTAATGGCGTTTGCGTTTTGATTTGCGAGGCTTGGCCTGCAGCTGGCCAAGCAGTTCATCGAGGGCGCTGTAACGGCGCTCCCAGAACTGCCGGTATTCCTCGAGCCAGGCGGTCGCTTCGCCGAGGCGCACGCCTTCGATCTTGCGCGGGCGGCGCTGCGCGTCCTGCGCCGTCGAGATGAGGCCGGCGTGCTCCAGCACCTTCAGGTGCTTGGAGATCGCCGGCTGGCTCATGGCGAAGGGCTCCGCCAGTTCCGCAACCGAGGCGTCCCCCTGGGCGAGCCGGGCGAGGATCGCGCGGCGCGTGGGGTCCGCGAGAGCGGCGAAGGTGGCGTCGAGGCGTTGGGAGGGCGTCATTGCTCGTTGTCCATAACCATGTGGCTATAATAACCACTCAGTTATGCACGTCAAGCGCCCAGGCTGAGATTGCCGCGCTTCGCTACCGCTGGGCGCCGGTGCGGTGTTTCATCGGCGACTCTTTTGACAATCGCCGATGCGCCGAGAGGATCAACGTGCCGTGGCACCTGCTGCATAGTTCAAGCGACAGCGTCGTGCCCGTTGCACACGCCCACCGACTCCGACGGGCTGCGCGCGGCACAACGCTGGTGACTCTTGCGGGCACTCATGGCGACGCGGCGCCCAGTGCTCGCGACCGAGTCATTCCGGTGCTAAAGGAATTGGACAGTCGGATGGCCGCACCGAGTCGATAGCGCTCCTGCCCAGACGTGTCTCCATCAGTGATCACTGAACACGGCCAAAGAGTCCGCAAGCCGAGGCGACATGCATCAATGAGCAGCCGTATAACGATCGTTGCAGCCGACAGGCGGACTAAGGATTGCGCGCGGCTGCGCCGCGCGCTCTTATTTTATCCGCTTGCAGCTGAACTTGGGCGTCAGGCAGCCACGAGCAGGTGCGTTATGACCATGTTCCATAAGTCGAAAGTTCCGCCGTCGGCGACTGCTCCGGAGACATGCGACTCGTGCGGCGCACGCGTTGGGGTTGCGTTCCTGCATCGCTTGGCACCCCCGACAATGGCTGCCGAGGGAGCTGCGCGATATGAGTGGATCTGCGCGGCCTGTCTAGCCCAGCTGCGCCGACCTGCGAATGAGAACTAGTGCTCGCTCGCCCGAGCACATGGACAACGCTCCGCCGTGCAGCCTACCGAGCGCTGCAGCAGCTGGGCGATTTAGGGATTGCGCATGCTGCGCATGCGCTCCTATCATGCTCGCCCGAAGCTGAGCTTGAGCGCTACCCCACGTATCGCATCGATGAGAGTGTCATGAAGTCCGGAGGCAGGATCACTATCCGCTTCGCTGGGCTCTGTCTGCCACTCGCTCTTCTGGCCTGTGTGGATTCCGGTCGGATCATTGACAACTGGGGACCGCCGTCGGACGCCCGTCGGCGGCTACCGCGGCAGTGCGATCACTGATACGAGCGGCCACTATCGTCTTCTCGGGGTATTGCCGCCGCTCGGACTCTCGTCCGCCCGAGTGGACACTCTTCATGTCCAGTGTTCGGTGTCTGTGAACCGAGCGGCGGCCGTTCCTGCGGCAGCGCTTCGCTTCAGCGCGGACTCGCTGGCTGCGCCTGACCAGACACTGGATCTGATCGCTCCGTGACCGGACCATCCAAGGATCCGCTGCAACCGACGAGCGCGACTGTTAAGGAAGTCTGAAGGTCCACGCCTATTGCGCTCCGCGCTTGCGGCGCGTCAGCTTGCGGTGCGCTCATCGAACCCGCCGCTCGCAGCTGAACTGAGGCGTTGGATGACGCTAACCGTCGTCCCACGGAGGATCGATGAACCTATCCAACCCCTTGCCGGTTTGGCCAAGCGCAATTGTCTGCGGCGTGTTGCTCGTGCTGCCTGGCCCCTGCAGCAGCCAAATCGCCTACGATGCGCCCACGGGACGCGTCGAGGTCCTTGGCCTGCGACACTGGACGCCCGCCATGCTCAAGGATTCGATCCGGCACTACGTGCCGGGGCAGGAACTCCACGATGCGGCTTGCATGGTCACGCTTCGCGATTCGCTGCACTTCGCCGATGCGAGCGTCGAACACTTTGTCATGGCGCCGCCGGGACAGCCCAGACGCGACTTCCTCACGATCAAGGTGATCGAACCTGACCAGGCGAAGCGCGTGCAGTGGGATGTGCGTCGCCGCGACGAGTTCACGTCGCTGCTTCCCGACTACGCACCGTTGATCCTGCCGGCTACGGATTCCATGGGCGGCGTGTGGCGAGGTCCAATCCTGTATTGGCTTCAATTCTCGGATAGTTCAGCACGAGCTCAAGCCATGTCGCGAGCGTCTGCGAGCGCCCGCGGCGATGGCGAGCGAGTGGTCACGTTCCTGACGAGCCGGCGTGCTGAAGCCGATCGAGTGCGGGCTATGCGGGTGTTGGCTCGCGACGGCCTGTGGAC
This sequence comes from Gemmatimonadaceae bacterium, assembly GCA_035469245.1. Taxonomy (GTDB): domain Bacteria; phylum Gemmatimonadota; class Gemmatimonadetes; order Gemmatimonadales; family Gemmatimonadaceae; genus JAQBQB01. Next base: position 37,168 of record DATISA010000163.1, on the reverse strand, counting down.
GAACCGAATGGTAGCAGTCGCAGTGTTGTCCAACTTCCCCGATCGGGACTCAACTTGGTTGGCGCTCGCCCACGCGCTTCGCGATCCGCACGAGGGCGTGCGGGAAGCGGCCGCGAATGTGCTCCGAGGCCTCCCATCTCGCCACGTTGACTGGCAGGGTGCGACAGGCGATCTCCGCCTCTTGCTTGGCGGGACCAACCTGCCGGCGATGCAAACCGTCTTCGAACTCCTGGCGCGGACGGAAGTCGCACCGGAGCTTGCCCCTCGATTGTTGCGCGACAATGCGGACTGGGTGCTTGAGCATCTTGGCTCCGAGACGCCAATGGCAAGCGACGCCGCCCACCGCCTTCTGGTGCGGCTGCATCGAGGCAACGACCTGGGACGCACGCGCGCGGCGTGGGCCGACTGGATCCAACGCCTCTGATGCCGGACATCACCACGCACCGGCTCTGCTCATCGTGGCCAAGCCGATACGTATAGATTGAGGCCGTCATCCAAGCACTCTAACGTGCGCTGCACCGGCCAAGCGATCCAGGGACGCTTTCGCTCGCTATCCGGTGGCCTCCCCATCGTCGAGGGGAGCCATGCACTCACTTCATCTCGGCGGACGGAGTGCTGACATAAGCATCTTGATCAGACTCGGCGTGGCCGCTGACGCGCCAGCGCTTGCCGAGCTGGCCGCCCATACGTTCCGCGACACTTTTTCCGCCGACAATAGGCCGGAAGACATGGCGCTCCATATTGCGCACGCCTACGGGCCGTCCCAACAAGAGAGAGAACTCGTCGACCCGAACATCACGACGCTCCTGGTCGACATCGATGGGCAACTCGCAGGATACGCGCAGTTGCGTTCGGGCGAGGCCCCGGAGTGCGTGTCGGGAGAGTCGCCGATCGAGCTGTGGAGATTCTACATCGCCCGACCGTGGCACGGCCGGGGCGCCGCGCACGAACTCATGCGGCGCGTGGAGGTCGAAGCCGGGCGACGCGGCGGGCGCACTCTATGGCTTGGGGTGTGGGAGCGCAACGAGCGAGCGAAGGCCTTTTATCGAAAGACCGGCTTCGTGGACGTCGGGGCGCACGTGTTCATGGTCGGTACGGACGCGCAGACCGATCGGATCCTGGTCCGCTCCCTACCGGCGGCGAGCTCGAACAGCACCGGATAGCGATTCACTGAAGCTGACAGTCCCCGCTGACTCTCTGGTCGGTGACCAGCATGCACCCGGGCGCATGCGTGATCGCGAACGGTATACGTGCGTTGGCGATCGCTGCCTGGGGCGTCACGCCGCAGGCCCAGAAGACCGGGATCTCGCACGCCGCGATCTCGACTGGGTCGCCGTAGGCCGGCGATGAGAGATCACTAATCCCAATCGCCTCTGGATCGCCGAGGTGGACCGGGGCGCCGTGAGCCAATGGGAAGCGCGTCGTGATCTCGATCGCGCGTTGGGCGTCCGAGTTGGAGAAGGGACGCATCGAGACGACGAGCGGGCCGGCGAACGGACCGGCGGGCTCGCACGCGATGTTCGTGCGGTACATCGCAACGTTCGTCCCGGTCGCCAGGTGTCTGAGCGGAATGCCGGCGGCGGTCAGTGCATCCTCGAACGTGAACGAGCATCCCAGAACGAAGCCAACGAGATCGTCGCGCCAGAGATGCGAGACGTCCGCGATCTCTTCTGACAGCTCGCCGTCGCGCCAGACGCGGTAGCATGGGAGATCAGTTCGAAGGTCGATGTCCGCGCCGAGAACCGGCACACGAGGGACACCCGGCTCGCTCACTCCGATGACGGGGCACGGCTTTGGATTCAGCCGGCAGAAGCTCGCGAAGTCGTCGGCGACGCCGGCCGGCACGATTACGAGATTGCCTTGTACGAATCCGGGTGCAAGGCCCGCGGTCGGGCCGGCGAGCGTGCCCGCTCTCGCAGCGAGCCGAACGTCGCGCCCAGTCACTACGCCAGTGCTCTGCCGCGCGTCTCCGGGAGGAGAAACGCGGCGATCCCCATCAGGCTGTATGCGATCGTCGCGAAAATGGCGATGGCGCGCGACAAAGGCATAGTCGCCGAGATGTAGCCGACGAGCGCGGGGAAAGTGGCACCGATGCCGCGGCCAAAGTTGTACGCGAAGCCCATTGCCGAGCCGCGCACGCGTGTCGGGAACAGTTCCGCAAAGAAGGCGCCGAGCCCCGCGAAATATCCGGACGCGACGAACCCGAGCGGAAAGCCGAGGATCCACAGCACGTTGTTCGTGACGGGCGCGCGCGTGTAGATGAGCGTCATGACGAGCGCGCCGCCTGAGAAGAGCAGAAAGAGCCGCCGCCGGCCGACGCGGTCGGCGAGCCACGCGCCGGTGAGATAGCCCGTGAACGCGCCGCTGATGAGGAATGCGAGATAGCTGGTCGAGCCGACGATCGTGAGATGCCGTTCCGTCTGGAGGAAGATCGGGAGCCACGTATTCACGGCGTAGTAGCCGCCCTGCGCTCCAGTGCCGAGGAGCGCGGCGAGCGCGGTTGTCTTGATGAGGTCGGGGCTGAAGATCTCCCAGATCGAACCCATCGATTCTCCTCGCGTCGCGGCTGCGAGCGGCGGCTCCTCCACGAAGCGCCGCACGAACAACACGTACAGTGCCGGCACGAAGCCGATCGCGAACATCCAGCGCCATGCCTGTTGGTCGGGAACGAGCGAATACACGATCGCCTGGAGAAGAACAGCGCTTCCCCACCCGACCGCCCATCCGGATTGCACGCAACCCACGGCGCGCCCGCGGTAGCGCGGCCGGATCGTCTCGCTCATCAGTGCTGCCGCCGCGGTCCACTCTCCGCCAAACCCGAAGCCGAGCAGCGCGCGAAAGATCGCGAGCTGCGTGAAGCTCTGAGCGAACGCCGACAGGAGGCTGAAGATGGCGAACCAGAGCACCGTGATCTGCACCGCGCGCACACGGCCGAAATGATCGGACACGTATCCCGCCATCCACCCGCCGAACGCGGAACACACGAGCGTCGCGCTGACCGTGAGACCGGCAGGTCCGCGATCGACATGCCAGAGCGAGATCACCGTGCCGAGCACCAGCGTGTAGATCGTGAAGTCGAGACCGTCGAGCGCGTAGCCGAGCGCGCACGCAAGCATGGTGCGTCGCTCGGGTTCCGTCATGTCGCGGTAGAACGCGACCATCCCTCCCCCAGAGGCGGCAGCTTCGATGTCGATCGCAGTGGGGAGCGCGACGTCGGTGAGATCTGACATGGGCGGCAACGATACAGTGGAGATGACCCTGACGCCATGACGCGGCGGCTGGCGCTGAGGACCGGACACACCCAGCTTTGGTCACAAAGGAGTGAGCCCCCACATGCGAATCATCTCGTTCGCAACGGAACAATCGGACTGGTTGGCGCCCCGAATGGGGATCGTTCTATACCGCAACGGCGTGGACAGCGGTCAACGACTCGACTGCGAGAAGCTGTTCACGCCGGAGGAGCGCCCGTCGAATCCGCTGGCGTGGTTCGACATGGACGGCCGCTGGTTCCAGGCGGCGCGTGACACGGCGCTCCGACTCGAGCGCGACGCAGCTGCGTTCGCCGAGGCCGGAGAGAAAGGGTGGCTCGTGCCGAGCGAGGATGCATACTGGTTCGCGCCCGTCCCGCGGCCGGGCAAGGTCGTGTGCATCGGGTTGAACTACCACGACCACGCCGCGGAGATCGGCATCGCGGTTCCGAAGACGCCGACGATCTTCTCGAAGTTCTCGAGCTGCGTGATCGCGCCGGGAGAGCCGGTCGTCATTCCCGCGTCGAGCACGCAGGTCGACTACGAGGCGGAGCTCGCGATTGTGATCGGACGTCGTGCGGCGCACGTGTCGGCCGATCGCGCCTACGATTACGTGCTCGGATACACCGCCTTCAACGACGTCACCGCTCGTGATTTCCAGTTCTCCGACGTACAGTGGCAGCGCGGCAAGTCGTGCGACACATTCGCGCCGATGGGCCAGACGATCGTCACGACCGACGAGATTCCCGATCCGCACTCGCTGCGCATCACGCTCACGCTCAACGGCACCGTGATGCAGAGCTCCAACACGAGCCAACTGATCTTCCGGGTGCCTCAGCTCATCGAATTCATCACGCAGAGCATCACGCTCGAACCCGGAGACGTGGTCGCCACGGGCACGCCGGCAGGCGTCGGGTTCGCGCGCAAGCCTCCGGTGTTCCTCAGGCCGGGCGATCGGATGGAGGTCGAGATCGACCACATCGGCGGACTCGGGAATCCAATCGTGGTGGGCGGTGGCTCACGTCGACGAATGTTGCGGAGCTGATCCGAACTCATCACCTCACTGTGACCGACTCGAGTTCCGCGACGTCGCTTCCCGATGCGGAGATCCGGCGTCTCGTGGCCGCGATTGCCGAGGACAGCGCCGCCGCGGCGGAGGCTTGGGAGGCCCTCCGCCCCTTGGGCGCCGCCGTCGTGCCCTACCTCGCCGAGGCGTACACAAAGGCGAAGCGGTGGCGGGGACGGGTCGCGCTCGTCTTTCATGCGATCCGCCACGCCCGCGCCAGCGAGGCAGCATTTCAGCTCGGCCTCCAGGCGCTCGGGGACCGCTCCCACCTGGTCCGCTACCGCGCGTGCATGGTGCTCGCGTATGCGCTCCGACCCGAGGCGCTGCCCGCACTCAGAGTGGCGGCGGCGCATGAAGATGAGCGGACGGCCGAAGATGCCCGCGCTGCGATCGACGCGATCGAGCATCGCAATCATCATTACTTCGTCGACCGTGATCACTCCGGCCGGAGCTACTGGGACGTCAATCCCGGGGACACGCCGCAGACTTGAGGATTCACGCACCGGAAGCAGGGCCCGGTCAAGGCGGGTTGCTCGGCGTCCTTACGACCCCCTGGTGGTGCGAGGCGACGAAGCGCGTGACCGGTGTCGCCGGTGAGTTACGTATAACCCAAACATCGATTTTGCACTCACTCACCGCGATTACGAGGAGAACACGATATTTCGCTTTCCCACGCGAGCCGGCCGTTTGCCACTCGCCCTCTTTGCCTTAAGGCCTCACCCGGAGTCCGCTGACTGTCCGAATCACGTTCTCAAATGATCGCTGCCCTTCGTCGCGTGCTCGTGCCAGAACTGCGCCGGCGCGGCTTTGTTGGTTCCTTTCCACATTTCCGGCGCGTACGACCCACGCGAATCGACCTCCTCACCGTTCAATTCTCCCGGTGGGGCGGCGAATTCGTCGTCGAGATCGCTCACGCCCCGCCAACTGGCGTCACGATGCATTGGGGCGAGGTCGTCCCACCGACGAAAGTCACCGCGCATGATGTCATGCCGCGTCGGCGCCTGGGAACTTCTCCCGGGCAGGATGACTACTGGTTCAAGTTCGCCGAAGCTCGAGAACCGGCGACGTTCGATCAGGTCGCCGCCCAGCTGTTACCGTTCCTCGAGTCGCAGGCAGAGTCCTATTGGCGCAAGGACCCTTGAGGGTTCGCTCGCCATCAACACCCGGTGATGATCGAGATTCGGAGCGTCGGGGACCCCGCATCAATCGACGCCGCGCGTTCGCTCGTGCGGGCCCACATCACGGCCCACTCCGACGTCCACGGCGCCCAGGTCGCCGAGCGCATCGTCGCCGCGCTCCCGGAGCCGTACGTCGCGCCGCGCGGCGCCCTCTGGGTGGCGTGGGAGCACGCCGAGGCGGTCGGCTGCCTCGCCCTCCACGAGCTCGCGCCGGACACGGCTGAGCTCAAGCGAATGTACGTGCGCCCGGAGTCGCGCGGGCGTGGGGTGGCGCGGCGACTCGTCGAACACGCCATCGCGGTCGCGACCGCGCGCCGTTACTCGCGGCTCCGGCTCGGCACTCTCCCGAGCATGCAGGCCGCGCAACAGCTCTACGCCAGCCTCGGTTTTCGGCGCGTCCCGGCCTATCGCCCGGTGGAGTTCGGCGAGACCTGGTTCTACGAGCGACCGCTCGGCACGCCAGCGAGCACGCGCGGCCGCTGACGAGGGGCTTGTCGCTTCTGCGATCAAGCTCTGTCAGAGTGTCAGGCCGCAGCCGAGCAAGGTTCGTCACGCACCGAGCCGGTCCGCTCGCCCAGCGTCAGGGATCGCGGCCGGGCCGCGCGCCGAGAGGTCAGCGCCCGGGTCCGAGCGTTTTCCGCACCTCATCCTTGTTGAGCGCGGGAGCGCCCGCCTCGGCGTTGGCGTCGAGCATGCCTCGCTCCTCGCCCCTTCTGGCTAGCGCCAGCGTTCCGGCAGCCGAGATCGCCCCGGCCAGTCCGAACACGGGACCCACCACCAGGAATTCCGCGTCGGGACCCGCGAGCAAGACAAACATCCCGGCGAGCAAAAGCCCGCCGAGGGCGCCCCAACCGGCAAAGCGCGGAAGTGACAGTTGATCAAACCTTCTGCGACGCGCGAAAATCCCGAGGAGTCCTGAGAACGTGGCGCCGGCAATGAAGCCGAGCAGACCGAAGAAGAGCGGAAATGGCACGTCGGCCGCCCCGAAACCGACAACGAGCAGCAGCACCAAGCCCGCACCGAACCAGGCCGCCGCCCAGGCCAGACCCATTCCGATCGCGCCGCGAATGCGTTTGAGCCACCTCTTCACACGACCTCCCGGTGCACATGGCCCCTCATGCGCGGGCCGTGCTTGCCACGTAGCACGTGCAAACTTTACATTGTAAAGTACATTGCCGAGACGCCGTCGATCAAGAGGAAACCTGGGCGTCAAATCGCAGCTATGCAGCCACGCATGCGACAGATGAGAGTGTGGACCATCCTGGTCGCGGGTGTTGCCTACGTCGTCGTCGGCATTGGCACGGCGCTGCTCGCTGGCGCCGCATCGTCTCCGACTGGAGTGCAGGCATGGCGCCTGGCTGCGTGGCTGCTCAGCCTCGCCGTATTCGGTGTCCACCTGGCGATCGAGCGGGGTCGACACGAGCACCGTCCGGGCGCTGCGCGGCACATCGCATCGCAGGTCGCGTTGGCTGTCGCGCTTGGTGCTCTGGGTGTGGCGGCCCTTGGTCCGATGCGCAGTCATTGGCGTGAGCCGCACATGGTGAGGCTGGCGCTCCTGTCGCTGGTCGCCTGGCCCGTCCTGACAGGAGTCCCGGCATTCGCCGTGGCGTGGATGCTCGTGCTTATCCTCGACCGCCTGGGCGTGCGCACGCGGGCTTCTCGATCACGCGCGGGCTAGCGCACGCTGAAGTCAGCGAACGATCTGCGGCTCGTGCTCAGCGCACGTTGCTCGTTGGGCGCCAGCTGGGCGGGACTCGGGTTGGCAACAATCGAGCGCCGGCAAAGAGCGCCTCGGGGGATGTCGGATTGGTCGCGCGTCCCGGCCGCACGACGGCCATCGACCGACTCTCTGGTGCGGCCGCACCGACGGCATTTTCCACGGGTCGCCCGGGCGTTACGCTTCGCGTACGTTGGTTGCTCCATTCCCATTCCCGATAGAGACTGAGCCACCGTGGACAATCCCTCGCAGCCGCTCGACGCACAACGCCTCGACGCTTCGCTCACCGTCGGCGATGTGCGTCGCAGCATGGCATGGTACCGCGATACGCTCGGCTTCACGGTCGATCGCGAGTTCGAGCGCGCGGGCCAGCTTCAGGCCGTCTCGCTGCGTGCGGGTGAGGTTCGCATCCTGCTCGCGCAGGACGATGGCAGCAAAGGAAGCGATCGCGTCAAGGGCGTCGGCTTCTCGCTGCAAATCACGACCACCGACGACATCGATGCACTCGCCGATCGTGCCAAGCGGGCCGGTGCTCGACTCGAGACCGAGCCGGCGGACGCCTGGGGCGTCCGCGTCTTCCGCGTCCGCGATCCGGACGGCTTCCTCTTCGTCATTTCCTCGCCGCGTGAAGACAGAGACCGCGGACGTTGACTGGCCCAGGCAGCGCAGTCGAGCGGGCGGAATTCCCGAATTGAGCACCGTGTCATCGATCTCGCCGTGAAGATGCCGGACATGACGATCAGGGCGCCTCGACTCGACGAGCGGGATGTTCTCGTGGGAATCTGGGAGCGCTCGGTCCGCGCCACGCATCATTTTCTGCGAGAGGACGACATCGTCTCCCTGCGTCCGCTCGTGGGTCAGGAGCTCGAGAGCGACGCAGTCGAGTGGTGGGTTCTGGCATCGAGCGCGGACGCTCCCATCGGATTCCTCGGACTCGCCGGGAACGCGATCGAGGGGCTGTTCATCGACCCGGAGTACCGCGGCAAGGGCGGCGGTCGCTACCTCGTGGCCTACGCGCAACGTCTGCGGCCCGGAACGCTCACGGTCGACGTGAACGAGCAGAACGAGGCAGCTCTCGGCTTCTACGAGGCGCTCGGCTTCTCGGTGATCGGTCGCTCGGCGACGGACGGCGCTGGGCGTCCCTTTCCACTGCTCCACCTCGCGCGGAGCGCGGCAGCGCCCCCCAGGGACGCCGCAGGCCGCCCGGCCCCCTGATTCGCGGGATTGCCAGCCGACGGCACGAGGAACCTTAAATTCGCGCATTCTGTCCGACAAATAGATATGCGCGCGATGCCGACGCCGGCCGCACGACCATCTCCGTACCCCTAGCGGGAGAGCCGACCGGTGTTCGTCACGACATCGCTGCCCAACAACGGGCGCACGGCGCACTTTGCAGTCTCGTACGACGACTCGCTATCGAAGGCGAACGGCCTTGACCGCGCAGCGGACCTGCTCAACTACTGCGAGGCCGATCTCGCGCTGATCATGAGCTGGTTCGCCGGCGTCAACTTCCAGTTCGCGTTCCCGATCAACGTCGAGATAACCGGCGAATCCGGTGGTGCGCAGTGGACCGATCCGGCTGACATCTTGTTGTTGGGCGGCGGTTTCCATCCGACGGTCGAGATCGAGCCCGGCCCCATGCCGACGACGACCCGCATTCGGTACCTGCTCGTGGCCGAGGTAACCGAAATGTTCATGGCGTCGCAGCGGAAACAGTGGTTCGGCGAAACGCGCTTCTCTGCCGCGAACGAGGGCAGCATGGGCGAGTCACTGTCCCGCTTCCTCGCATCGGAGTTCCTCTCGGCGACCGGCATCAGCAAGTCCATTCCCACAGGCGCTGTCGTTCCGTTGTGGCTGAACGATCCGCTGCGACCGAATTTCGTCGATGTCGCTCCCGACGACTTCATGCCCGGATTGGCGACGGGTTGCGGCACCTGCTTCCTCTTCTTCCTGAAATACCAGCTCGGCAACAGCATTCAACAGATCATCAAGGCCTCGGCCCCGTCGCTTGCGGGTGTCTACACGAACCTCACTGGGAAAACTGACGGCTGGCAAGCGTTCAAGAACCTCGTGGACCGTCACTACCCCGGTGACGGCGGATTGACGAAGTACTTCCCCCCCTTGGACAACATCTTCCCGGTAGTTGACCTGCATTCGTTCACCGCGCCGACCGAACTGAGTTGGGCCGTCAACAGCACGCGGAACCTGGCATGGGTATTCCTCACCGATCCTGCCCCAGTCAACGTGCGCGTCACATTCTCCAGCGATAACCGGTCTGTTCTCGATTTGCCGGCGAGCCAGGCCGTGAATTCGGGTTCGCCCGTAATCCTCACGGTGTCACCGCAGTCGGCGGCGTTCACCTCCACGATCGTGAACCTGACGGCGAGCTATGCAGGCACGTCAATCACCACGGCGGTAAGAGTCGTTCGCCCCGAGGACCTCCCCGTCGCGCCACTCCAGATCTTCCCGGCCAATGACGAGGACCCGTGCGCGCAACATCTCGTTGCGGGAATGTCGCAGAGGTTCGCGGTGATGAATCCCGGCGTCATCATGGACCCGACCGGGCTTACCTATCGATGGACCGTGAATGGTGCCAGCGCTCCGGTCACCGCCGCGCCAACGTTGACGATTCCGTCGCTACCGGCGGCCGGAACGAAGGTCTCGATCGCCGTCACTCTCACGAATCGGGATGGCATTCGGGCCACGGGAAAGTACCAGTTCACGACCGTTGCGCCGCGACACGGATTGGGCGAGGAGATCCGGCGGCTCAACTGCTCGCTCGAGCAGCTTCGGGCTATCAACGCGCAGGTGCCCGTGCGGACGCCGATCGAAGAGGTGGAGATCCTCCCCGACACCGAGCAACTCGTGATCATTCAGAATCAGGCGAGACGCGTTGCGTCCGCCGCGGAGCGCGTGATCGCGTCGGTCAAGGCGACGAGATCCGCAGAGTCGAGCCTCGAGCGCCGGCGCACCCGTCGCGAGGCGCGGCCGGTGTAGGGCTACGGCCTTTGGCATCGGGATGCCAAGTCTGGCGAGGCCACGGCGTAAGTCGCCGCGCGCCGAGCCGTAATTGCGTCGACAGGCCTGCCGGTTGTATTCGTTCGAAAGCCCTGACCTGGACGCATGAGCATCTCTCGCTCGAGGACGTGTCGCGACCTGCGCCGACTGTCGTGGATCGTGCCATTGGCCATTCTCCTGGCGGCCTGCTCCGATCGAGCGGTCCATCAGGCGGCGCACGGCAGTGCGCCGAGCGGGCTGGTGTTCCCCATGGTTTTCGATTCCACCTGCGAAGGCGAAGACTGCGAGGCCACCAATTTCCTGGCCGCAGCGTGCGATTCGGCCGTGCTGCGCGCAACACGCTCCGATTCGTCGCCCGTCGTGGCGCGAGTGGGGATCGACGACACGGTGCTCGTTCTATCTCGTTCGCTGCACGTCCTCGAGCCCGGGATCGTGTTGCTCCGACGAGAGTACACGCTCGCGACCGACGACGACGGCGAGGGCCCGCCCTCTCCGCGAAAGGACACGCTGCATTTCGCGAGCGGCGACACACTCTATCTGATCCGCTACCTCGAACTGGGCAGCTGGGTCTGGTGGTACGGAGGACGGCTACAGAGCGGCTACGAGTTCTGGGGAGGTGACAACGACGAGTCGGTGGCGTACGGCGGGATCAGTGACGACTCGACGAACGCGGTCCGCCGATCGGTGCCGAAGATCGCGCACTGGTGGCACGTGCGTCCGCGAACAGGCCGCGAAGGCTGGTGGCACGCCGACCCGCGTCCTGCATTAGTATCTCTGAATCAGATGCTGCACTGGAACGACAACTGCCCGAGCGAGCGCAAAAGCTGGGCAGCGGAGAAAGGTTGAGCCCCGATCCCGAGCATGTCATGACGATTGAGACGGCGCGCTTGCGCCTGCTTCCGTTGGGCCCCGCCGAGCTGCTCGCCCTTGGCGAGGGCGTCGCGCAGTTCGAGGCGCTGACCGGGCTTCGCGCGGCGGAGGGCCTCCGGGGCTTTTTCGTGTCGGGCGAAGTGTCGCCTACATGGCTGGAGCAGTTACGGGCCTCCACGGAGTACGATCCCTGGAGACATGGCTTTGGCGTGGTCGAGGGCGATAGCGACACAGTGGTCGGCCTTGCAAGCTTCAAGGGGCCGCCCGATGGAGACGGCGTCGTCGAGATCGCCTACGGCATCGTGCCATCGCACGAGGGCCGAGGCTATGCGACCGAAGCCGCCGCCGCGTTGGTCGACTTTGCGCAACGCGACGCTCGCGTACGCGTCGTGCGCGCCCACACGCTCGCCGAGCGCAACGCCTCGACGCATGTCCTGACCAAGTGCGGCTTCGAGTTTTTCGGTGAGGTGATCGACCCCGAGGACGGCCTGGTGTGGCGCTGGGAGCGGCCGGCACGGCGCGGAGCGACATGACTGGCCACCCGATCGTCGTTCGCCCGTTCAACATCCCGATCCACATCGGCAGCCTGCGCTTCGACATTGCCGGATTTGGGATCGCGGTGCTGCTCGCGTTCATGATCGCGCAGCTGATCTCGCAGCGCGAGCTGCCTCGCCGCGGCTACGACCTCGAGGCGAGACACGTCTCGGACGTGCTCATCGCGGCGCTGATCGGCACGGTCCTCGGCGGGAAGCTCTACTTCGTCGGAGTCATCACCCACGACTGGCACGATCTCTTCTCCCGCGCCGGCTTCGTGTTCTGGGGCGGGTTCATCGGCGCCGTGGTCGCCTGCTGGGCGACGATCCGATACCAAGGGCTGTCGTTCGCGCGGTACGCCGACGTTGGCGGGATCGCCATCGCCGCGGGCTATGCGGTGGGCCGCACGGGATGCTGGGCCGTCGGCGACGATTATGGGAAGTGGTATGATGGACCGCTCGCGGTATCGTTTCCGCAGGGCATCCCGCCGACCACCGTCGGGAGCATGACGCGCGCGTTCCACGCTGTGTTTCCCGCCGGGATGGATCCGGCGACCGTCGTCGGCGTCGTGCCGACTCAGCTGATCGAAGTCGCGCTGGGCTTCGTGATGTTTCTCGTGCTCTGGCGCCTGCGGCGGCACACGCACGCCGACGGTTGGCTGTTCGGCGTGTATGGAGTGCTCGCCGGAGTCGAGCGATTCGCCGTCGAGTTCCTGCGGATCAAGGACGATCGGATCTCCGTGCTCAGCGTTGCTCAGTACATTGCCATCGCCGTGTTCGTGGCGGGGATCGTCGTCATGCGGCTGCGGAGCGGGCCGGCTGCGCGGCCCCAAACGGCTGACGCCGAAAGCCGAATTGTTGCATTCTGAACCAGGCAACCCTCCGCCCCGCTCGACTGCTCAAACAGGTACCACATTCCAGGGACTTTTGCTCATGTCGCTCGTACGCCTGCTGTTGCCGCCGATGCTGTTGCTCCCCGCCGGTCCGCGTTTCCTTTCGGCGCAGCAAGCGCCGCCATCCCGGCAGCCGGACAGCGTGACGATACGCGTCGATTCATCGGGCCGGACAGCCGGGTGTCAGAATACCTCCAAGGGAGTCGTTTGCGTCCGCAAGGCAGCCGAGCCAAGCACGAGCTGTTCGATGCCAACGTTGCGTCCGGATACGGCGCGAGTCGTCCCGATGCCCGGGATCAAGAACGACTCGCTGCACACTCAGCCAATGCCTGTCGCAGTGCCAGGCTGCGCCCCGGACAAGAAGAAGTAGCCGCCGAGTGTCGAGTAACCACGATGTGATCATCGCATGACCGACCCGGTTGGACGTAGCGTCATTTCCGCAGTGACGCCGATAGCGGTGGGAGTCGCCCTCGCCATCGCCCCCTGCTGGTCGCCGCTCGCCGCGCAGAACCCGCCTCCCTCCGCCGCGTCGCAGAATCCGTCGCCGATGGTGGACGAGACGCGCGCACACCAGAGGCTCGCACAACGAGCGCTCGGCGGCACGATTCGCAGCTTTCCCGGGCCCGCGGGCAAGCCGGTCGAGATCTGGATTCCCGAGCGCCCAGGATCCCGCGACGTCTTCGACCTCGTTGTGCACTTTCACGGGACCGCGTGGCTTCCCGAGCAGGCGGTCGCGAGACTTGGCGATCACACCGTCGCGGCCGTGCTCAATCTCGGCACGGGATCGGGCGCGTACGACCGTGCATTCACGGATCCGCCCACCTTCGATTCGCTGCTCGCGGGCATTGCGCGCGAAGTTTCGGCCGCGATCGGCAAGCCTGCCCGCGTCGGACGACTCACGCTCGTTGGATTTTCGGCGGGCCACGGCGCGGTGCGCGCGATTCTCCGCGACGCCCAGCACTTCGCGCGGATCGATGCCGTCGTGCTGCTGGACGGGATGCACACGTCGTACGTGCCCGAGGGCTCCCTGCTGGCCACCGGCGGCACGCTCGACACGATGAACCTCGTCGCGTTCGCCGATTTCGCGCGCGCAGCGATGCATGGGGAGAAACGGTTTCTCGTGACTCACTCGGAGATCTTTCCCGGTACCTTTGCCAGCACCACCGAGACGGCCGACTGGCTGCTCCATTCGCTCGGACTCCGTCGTAAACCCGTTCTGCGTTGGGGACCGCGCGGCATGCAGCAGCTCAGCGAGGTACGCGCGGGACAGTTCGAGCTGCTCGGCTTTGCCGGAAACTCGGCGCCCGACCACATCGACCAGCTGCACGCCATGCCCGAGCTTCTCGCACGGCTGCTCGGTCGCTGACCTGCCCGACATCGACACATCATTCCCGAACAGCGACCTTATCGCCATGCGAATGTCCGACATCCCGTTCGGCACGACCGATTGGAGTGCGATCGAAGCCACCGAGCATGCGGGCGAAGCCGGCACGGCGCGATGGAGAACGCGCCAGTTCGGAACCGTGCGCGTGCGCATGGTCGAATACTCGGCCGGCTACCGGGCGGATCACTGGTGCGAGAAGGGACACATCCTGTTGTGTCTCGCGGGGGAACTCGAGACGGAGCTGGCTGACGGTCGCCGCTTTCGTCTTGGGCCAGGCATGAGCTACCAGGTGGCGGATCAAGCCGAGGCACACAGGTCGTCCTCGGCGCCGGGCGCGACGTTGTTCATCGTGGACTGACGAGGAATCCGGAGCGCACGTGTCATCGACACCGTCGTGATGCAGCACGGAGCGTCGGCGTCGAAGCCACGATTCCTGTTCTGGCGTGCTCTCGGCGCGTTTCTCCTTCTGCCTGGAGTGGTCGCGTTTCTGGGCCCGTGGCTGCTTCGGCCCGAAGGCGCGACGTTCCGGCCGATTGGATTCGCGCCATTGGGTGTGGGCATCGTGCTGTTGCTCTGGTGCGTTCGCGACTTCTATGTGGTGGGTAAAGGCACGCTGGCGCCGTGGGCGCCGCCCGAGCAACTGGTGATCGTCGGACTCTATCGTGTGACCCGCAACCCGATGTACGTCGCGGTGCTGCTGATCCTGTGCGGTTGGGCGCTGGGGTTCGCGTCGCGCGGCTTGTGGATTTACGCCGCCATCGTTGCCATCGCAGTCCATGTGAGGGTCGTGCTGCAGGAGGAGCCGTGGCTCACGCGGCGGCATGGCGAGGCGTATGTGGCATACAAAGCCAAGGTGCCGCGCTGGCTCGTGTGACGCACGTCTCAAAGTCGACAAGCGAGGGCGACTGCGTCGCGACCGGGCTCGCATTCGAGCGGGGAGATTGACAGATTGGCTGAAGCCGTGGCGACGCGCGTACGCCGCCAGCTCATCCATTCGCAGCCTTGCCGCGAGGACGACAGATGCAATTCATGGTTCTCATCTATACGGATGCCGCCGAGCTCGATGCTCTCCCCGAGGGAAAGTTCGACGAGATGATGCGTGGCTGCCTGTCGCAGTGCGACGAGCTGCGCGTCGAAGGTCGGCTCCTCGACTCACGCATGCTCAAGGATCCGAAGACCGCCAAATCCGTACGGCTTCGCCAGGGCCGCAAGACGGTTCACGACGGGCCGTTCGCGGAGACCAAGGAGGTCCTGGGTGGCTTCAATCTGATCGAGGCCAGGGACATGGATGAGGCACTCGAGATCGCGTCGCACTTTCCATGGACGCGAACGGGGTGCGTCGAAGTACGTCCGGTGCAGGATATCGATGCCGTGAGGGAGCGGGTGGGAGCGGCTCCGGCGGCGATTGGAGAAGCCCATATCAAGTGAGTCGCGGCCGAGGCGTGCAGCCCGGCTTTCAGGCTTCCTGTTCGCGGCGGTCGCGGCTGCCTGCATTCACACCGGGCCCCAGCCCAGCGTTTCGTACTGGGTGACGTCGGACTCGAGCCTGTACTCGCCCGTGGCCCGCTTTCGCGTCACGCCGGCCATGCAAGACGGCCAACTGCGGGTTCGGCTCGATAGCGGCTCCTTGAGCGTGCCCGGCGACCAGGCGCTCAATGCGCCGCCGCTCATGAGCAAACTCTATCTGACGGGTTTCCTGGCCGTGCTGGACTCGTCGGGATTTGCCGCCGTGAGCAAGGGGCGCGGTCAGTTCGAGGAGCGTCGTGGTTGGCGGCCGATCGCGTCGAGCGATTCAGTGCTCGTCGTGGACGAGCTTCACTACGGCGAGCGCCAGCCCTTCAGCCCACTGGACCTCGTGATTCGTGACACGGCGCAATCAGCGACCGAGCCGCTCTGGCTCGTGTTTCGAATCTCGGGCAACACGGTGTTGATCAGCGCTCCGCCCTCGCCCGGCGCGGCGCCCGAACGCCGCGATCATCCGGGTGGCGTGAACGTGTACGTGTGCGGCGATCGCGACGTCGCCGGCCGACTCGACCCGCCTCGTGCGACCGCACTCAAGCGCGCGTACGGATTGTCCTGCTGACCGGCGGCGACGCCCTCAGCTCGAGACGTCCTGCGCCTAGCCCGGCCGCCGGTACCAGTAGGCGATTCCGAGCAAGAACGCGCTGGTCACGAGGTAGGCGAGCACGCGCACACCCACCTCGAAGTAGCTCGTCGCGCCGTACACCGCGGTCGCCGCCGCGAGGAGCGCCAGCGCGAGTCCGACCTTGCGCGTTCCGGCCGACTGTCGGATGTGGCCAACCGCGACGCCTGCCACCGCGGTCGCGGCGAAGTAGACGACGAGCAGGAGCGTCGACGTGCTCCGGCTGTACGCCATCGACAACTCGAGGTAGCACCAGAGGAAAGTCCAGGCCCACGGCGATACGATCACGATTCGCCGGCGCACCGCCCGCTCCGACTCCGCGATCGCCCCGCTTGGCGCCGGCATCACCAACTCGGTCGCGTCGGTGAGCAAGCCGCGGTATCGCACGATGACCGAGAGCGCGATGGTGACGCAGAGAGCAGCGAGCGACGCTTCGGTGGCGAATGGCGGATACGTGTACGCCGGGCGCGCGACCAACGCGAACGCAGCCACACCGGCGGCGGAAAGCAGAATGAAAGCGGCGCCCACGACCCATGTCGTGCTTGGCCGCTCCCGGTGCAACGTCAAGGCAACGAGCGCGAGCGCCAGCCATGCCACGACTCGGCCGATGGGCTGCTCGAGCCCAATATCCAGCAACGCGCCGAACGTCAGCACGAGAAATCCAGCAACCGCCGCGTCGCGCAATGCGCCAATCGGGCGCCGCCAGGCGAACCAGAGGAAGACGGCCGCGCCCATCGCATACGCCATCCACGGCGATGCCGCGGGCTCGATTACGCTCGCTGCGCGGAAGCACAGCATGAGTGGGATCATGGCGGCATCGATCCAGTCGAGCAGCGCGATGCGAGCGCGGTTGGCCACAAAGAGACTCGATTGCTCGATGACGCCGAGCCAATCGACGATCGCAAGCCAGAGCGCCGCGCCAACGAGCAACGCGCTGGCAACAGTCCCCGCGGTGGTCGCCGTGTGCGGTGACCACCATGCCGCGAATGCCGCGAGGGCTCCGAGCCAGCGCAGCGCGGCCCGTTTCCGCGAGTCTGGCGCGAACGGCAGCACGCCGGCCGTCGCCACGACCAGCGGCAGAGCGAAGGCCACGAGATACCCGGGAAGTGCGTACGTTCTCGAGACGACGACGGTGGCCACCACGAGCAGCGCGGCCGCGGCGTAGAACACGCGCCAGGCCACCGCCCACGCGCGGGGCCCGATTGCGAAACACGCGGCGATGAGTACGGACGCGCCGTAGGCGGCGAGTCCATAGAGGTTTCCCTTCCCGCTGCTCGTGACGAACGGCGCGATCGCCGCGCCGCCGAATGCCACGCACCACAACGGCTCGTCGTCTTCGCTGCGCGCGAAGATCGCGAGCGCCCACGACATCGCGATCGCCCCAGTGAACGCGAGCCACTCCGGGACGACTGCCAGCCCCGGTCCCGCCGCGTAGGCGCACACGAGCACGATCACGAGCGACAAACCGACAAGACTCGAGCCAAAGGAGCGCTCGGCGCGCCGGAGCCTGAACCCCCACGCCGCGATCGCCGCGGCGAACAGCAGCCCGACGACGATCCGCGCGCGTGGTGGGAGTGTGAGGTAACCGTGACTGATCGCCCAGCTCAGGAAGGTGCCGACGGCGGCCGCTGCCGCGAGCACGGCGATGCCGAGCATTCCATAACGGCCGAGCAATCGCTCGAAGTCGATCGACTCGCCGAGATACCGGCGCGGTGCGCGGCGCGGTGGCTCGCTGGAGACCGAGGTTTGCCACGCCGGAATGGAGCGCGGGCGGTGCGCCAGCGAGGCTGATTCGGTACGCGGCGTGCCCCTCAACTCGGCACGGATGGCCGCGACCTCCGCCGAGAGCGTCGCGATCGAACGCTCGACGCGGGCGAGGCGCGCGTCGAGCGTTTGGGAGGGGGGCTCCTCCGGATCCGGCTCTCGCGTCATACGCGAGAATCTACGCTGACGATCGCCTCGGAGAAACGCTCCCTGGCGATTCTCGCCTCACGCGGCGTGTTGCGGGACCTTCATTCGAACCTGCTCATCGAGCTGTGCGAGCTCCGCGGGGAAGACTCGCGACAAGAATGACCGCACGAAGGCGCCCTCGAGCCGTCCGAGCAATCCACCGCGAACGAGCGCGTCCGTGCGGATCGTCACTCGCGAGCTCGCAGCGTCGCGCGGCTCGACGATGAACGACGTCACCCATCCCGTGTCGGGGTATGTCTCGACGAGCACGCGTCCCGGTTCCGGTTCGCTCACGAGTGCGCGAGCATGGGTCGTCTTTCCGAACACGAGCATGTCGAACTCGATGACGGTGCCCTCACCATAGCCGCCCTCGATCACGCGCAAATTCCGGAAATACCTTGGCGGAATGATGCGGGTGTGCCCGTTGTGATAATCCGCGATCATCCGGTAGGTGTCGGCGGCGGGAGCGCCCACGTCCGCGCTCGCCTCTATACGTATCGCCTTACGACTCGCCTCACTCGGGCTCATACTCGTTCCTCGTTCGTGCAGATTCGTAGTGCCGCGCTTTGGCATTCCTGTATTGAATCCGGCGCGGGTACGTCAGAGTTCACCATCTCACTCGGGTGGCCGCGACCGCCGCGCGACATGTTCCTTCAACAGCGCGCGAATCTGCCTCCGCTTGAAGAACTCGGCCCAGCCGATCGCGTCGCTGTCATGTTTGCTGTCGCGGATTGTCGGATCGGCGCCGGCGCGTAGAAGAGCCTGCGCGATCTCCCGATGATTCTGCCGCGCCGCGAGATGCAGCGGCGTCACGTCGGCGTCCCAGTGCGGCCATAGCGCGTTGGGATTGGCGCCGTGATCGAGCAGCCACTGCACCGCCCGGAGGTCACCGCGCTTCGTGAGCATGTGCAGCGCGCCTCGATCGATCGAGCCACGATCCTCGCCGAGCAGCCGTTCGGCCGCCACCTCGTCACCGAGTGCGAGGGCGCTGAAGAGATCCGTTGGCCGCCCGCCCACGAGAAGCTCGATGATGCGGCGGTCCACGTTCGGCGACGCGGCGTAGGTCATCGCCGTGACGCCGGATCCGTCGGTCGCCGCCGGATCCGCGCCGAGCTCCATCAGGAGTGCTACCATCTTCGGGCGATTCATGCGGACCGCGAAGTGGATCGGGCGCTGGAAGTTCTCGTTCCGGCTCATCGTCTTCGTCAGCGCCGCGGGATCGGATGCGACGAGGCGCCGGACTTCGTCGGCGAGGTTCATCGCAATGGCCGAGAAGATGTGGTGCCGCGCGCCGTGGGCGAGCAGGAGGTCGACGATCGCGTGATGCTTGTCATCGTCACAGCCATCCCAGCACGTTGCCCAACCGATGACCTCCAGCTCGTGGTCGTCACCGCGACCGATGACGTCGCCGCCCGCGCCGATCAGGCGCCGGACGACGTGGACGTGACCCGCCGCCGCGGCCCAATGCATCGCGTAAGTGTTGTCGCCCTTCTCGCGACTGTTCACGTCGAGCCCGCGATTCAGCAGGATGTCGACGACCGCGAGCTGGCCGTTGAACGCCGCGGCGTGCAGCAGAGTCCATTCGTGCGGCCCGGCGCGGACGGGCACCTGCTCGGGATGTTGGTCGAGCAGGGCCGCTAGTTTGTCCGCGTCGCCTAGTCGCGCCGCGTCGAATAGTTGGCCGACGAGCAGTGGTGGATTCACGTGCGCCTCGCGCGCGCGCCAACTCCGTCCGGCGCAGGACGAATGCTAGGCTGTAGCCCCAAGGCTCAGCAAGGGAGCACGAAGCTACGCGAACGTTTGCGCGTCGATGCGGCTACACTAGCTTGACGAGGCACGCTGGCTTTCCCGCGGAGGATCGACAGGTCGAGTAGCGCGATGCGGACGGCAACTTCTCTACAGTTCGAGATCGTTCCCATGGCCCCGGGCGACTGGCCGGCGGTGCGGCGAATCTACCTCGATGGGCTCGCGACCGGCGAGGCGAGCTTCGAGACGACGGCTCCGAGCTGGGAACAGTGGGACGCGGGCCACCTCGAGTTTTGCCGGCTCGTCGCACGCGCGCCGGTTCCTCCGGGCGAAGCGACTGATGGCATCCTCGGATGGGCGGCTCTGAGCCCTGTCTCGCGGCGTGCGTGCTATCGAGGCGTCGCCGAAGTGAGCGTGTACATCGCCGCGAAGGCGCGTGGTCATGGCGTCGGTCGAGCGCTCCTCGATGCGCTCATCGCCGGCAGCGAGGCGAATGGGATGTGGACGCTGCAGGCGAGCATCTTCCCCGAGAACGTGGCGAGCGTACGGCTTCACGAGACAGCGGGATTCCGGTTGATGGGACGCCGCGAGCGCATTGCGCAGCATCACGGCCGGTGGCGCGACACGGTGATTCTGGAACGACGCAGTACGCAGATTGGTTTGTCCGATGCGGCATCCCCGGCATGACGGCGCGGCCGCGTGTGAACGATCCACACCTTCTCCAATCGAAATGCAATTCGTGATCATCGAGAAGTTTCGCGGCGGCGACCCGATTCCCGTCTATCGTCGCTTTCGCGACCGCGGCCGGCTGGCTCCCGATGGACTGCGCTACGTGGCGAGCTGGGTCACCGAGGATCTCACGCGGTGCTACCAGGTGATGGAGTGTGAGGATCGCCGGCTGCTCGACGAGTGGATCGCCAATTGGCAGGACATCGTGGAGTTCGAGGTGATTCCGGCGATGACGTCGGCAGAAGCAGCCGCGGCGGTGGCGCCGACACTCTGAGCGTTCCCGGGCATTCCGCCCGCCGCATGTGCCCACGCCGTTCGTCGGCCAGAGAGTTCCGACACTCTGCGGTGATAGATTGTCGAGTCCTCCACGTCGACGACTCATGATCTCGCCCTCACCCGTCACGCTCGAAGGTCACGGCATCCGCTTGGAGCCGCTCGGTCCCACTCACGCGGACGGCCTCGCGGCCGCCGCAGCGGACGGCCGCCTGTGGGAGCTCTGGTACACCAGCGTTCCGCAGCCCGCGGATGTCGGCTCGTACATCGCCGCTGCGCTCGAGGGTCAGCGCGCGGGCCACATGCTGCCCTGGGCGGCACGCGAGTTGGCGACGGACACGATCGTCGGCACGACCCGCTATCACGACATCGTGCCGCACATCGACCGCGTCGAAATCGGCTACACGTTCTACGCCGCGCGCTGTCAGCGCACGCACATCAATACCACCTGCAAGCTGCTCCTTCTCACCCACGCGTTCGAGTCACTCGGCTGCCAGGTGGTCGGGCTGCGCACCGACAACTTCAACTTCCGGTCGCAGCGCGCGATCGAGGCGCTCGGGGCAAAGCGGGACGGCGTGCTGCGTCATCACCAGGCGCGCCGCGATGGAACGGTGCGCGACAGCGTGATGTACAGCATTCTTGCAGTCGAATGGCCGGACGTGGAGCGCCACCTGACACTGCGATTGAAGCGACTGCAGCAGCGCGGAGCGATCGTCACGACCTGACAGGAGAAGCACACATGAAGCCGACGATCATATCGAGGAAGGCGGGCAACTGGGTCGATCGCGGCGAGCCGGCAATCCCGACGCTCGGGCGCGTCCTGGCGTACTTCTTCGAGCGGGATCCGTCGCGCGATCAGGCATGGCTCGACGAACACGCGAACATCATCCTCGGCATGGTCGCCGCCGACGCGACCGAAGTGCACGTCGCGGGCTATCTGCGCAGCATCGTGCGCGAGACCGGAAGCCCGCCGCGCGAGCCGTCTCGTGCCCGTGGCGCGGCCGTGGCGCTCTGGCACATCGCGAAGGCGGCACTCGTTCGTGACTTCGCCGAGCGTGTTCTGCAGGGTGAGGTTCCGGTAAACGAGCCGACCGCTGATTCGTTCAGCCACTGGGTAGCGAGTCGCTTGCTTACCCCGGAAGAGCTCGCGCGTTTCGAGGCGGAGGGCCTGGACGAGGAGTGAAGCCAAATCGATTACCCCATTGGCCACGCTTGAGGGTTCGGCACACCGTGCGCCATGTTTTCCGGGACATCGATCTTGCATGCGCCGGCTCAATCATGTGCACGCCAACATTCATCAGAGGGATCGTGAATGGTTCTTACCGTCCTCGAAGCGACCGTCGCTGCCGATCGGGTCGCCGATCTCAAGTCCGCGTACGCGGTTGGCGCGATACCACCAGGACTCGTGCGAAGCGAGTTGCTGTGCGCGTCGAATGACCCAACGCGTTGGCGCATCCAGACGCTCTGGTCGAGCCGCACCGAACTCGACGCAATGCGCGGCAAGGGCACGCCGGCCGGTGTGCTCATGTTTCGCGCAGCAGGCGCCGAGCCGACGCTCACCTTGTTCGATGTTGCCGCGAGCTTGACCGCGGACGATGCGGACAACGCCCGCAGCGCCACGACCGATGATTAGTCGGCGCGAGCGGCTCGAATCGCACGCGACGTGATCTGCCTTGTGCGCAAGGGCCCGTCCATGCGCGTCGCGCTCGTGCTGCTGGGCATCGTGTGCCGCGCGCCCGCGACGGCCGCGCAAGAAGCGGTGCCAGTCGAGCGCGCCGCGGCGCGCGCGTGGTTCCGCGACGCGCGCTTCGGCATGTTCGTCCATTGGGGCGTGTATAGCCAGCTCGGGCAAGGCGAGTGGGTCATGGAGAACCGCGGCATCCCGGTCGTCACGTACGAGTGGCTCGCTTCCGAGTTCAATCCCATCAAGTTCGACGCGCGCGAGTGGGTGTCGCTCGCCAAGGCGGCAGGCGTGCGGTACATCACGATCACGTCGCGCCATCACGATAGCTTCTCGATGTTCGCGACAAGGGCCACGCGCTACAACATCGTCGACTGGACGCCGTTCGCGCGCGATCCGATGAAGGACCTCGCGGCCGAATGTCAGCGGCAGGGGATCAAGCTCTTTTTCTATTACTCGCAACTCGACTGGCATCACCCGGACTACTGGCCGCGCGGCCGCACCGGCCGCGCGACGGGCCGGCCGGAGAACGGCGACTGGAATCGCTATCTGGATTTCATGGACAGCCAGCTCGCGGAGCTGCTCACCAACTACGGGCCGATCGGTGGCATCTGGTTCGACGGCATGTGGGACAAGCCCGATGCGGATTGGCGGCTCGAGCGCACGTACGCGTTGATCCATCGACTGCAGCCGTCGGCGCTCATCGTGCCAAACCATCATCAGGCGCCTCGCGCCGGTGAGGACGTACAGACGTTCGAGCAGGATCTCCCGGGCGCGAACACGGCGGGATTCAACACCCGCGAGATCGGCTCGCTGCCGCTCGAGACGTCGCTCACGATGAACCAGTCGTGGGGGTTCAACATCACCGATCACCGATTCAAGTCGACCGCTGAATTGATCGGCTACCTGGTGCGTGCCGCGGGCAACGACGCCAACTTGCTGCTGAACGTCGGCCCGCGCCCGGACGGCACGATCCAGCCCGAGGCCGTCGAACGACTGCGCGCCATCGGCGAATGGCTGCGCGTGTACGGTCCTTCCATATATGCCACTCGCGGCGGGCCGATCGGCCCGCGCGCCTGGGGTGTGACGACCCGCCGTGGCGACAGCGTGTTCGTTCACGTGCTCGACTGGCCCGACGACGTGCTCTCGCTGCCCGATTTGCATGCTCGCGTGCTGGGCGCCTCCATGCTACGTAATGGTGTGCGCGTGAAATTCACACAATCGGCGAGCGGCCTCACGCTCGAGCTCCCGCACGCGACGACCGATGAGACGGACCGTGTCGTCGTCTTGGAGACGCGTGGCCGCGGTCCACTCTAACCGGAGATGAGGGCGCCATGATCGACACGGTTCCTCGACCCGATGCAAGCCTGCCCGAGTTCCTCGCGGCACGGGCCCGCCACGCCTCCGATGGCCGCCTCGCCATCGACGCGCTGGCCGGGCTGCTCGCCGCCGCCGCAGTGGCATACTGGGGCGGTCCCGGATCGCCATTGCTCTTCAGCGTCGCCATCTGCTTCTTCGCGTTCGGCGTCTGGGGAATCGCCGATCGCGAGCTGGGCGAGCGCTCGAGCGCCGCGCCTCGTGTACGCGTCGCGCTCGTCACACTCCGCGTCGCGGCCGCGATCATCGGGTTCGCGGCGGCGGCCTATGTGGTTGTCTTCGCCCTGGCCAAGGCACTAGGCGTCATGATCTCGTAGTCGGCCGCGGCGGCGGGGGCCGCGCGACGCTGTTGGGGATCCGTCGCTCGCATCGCCATATTTGCGGGGCGTGCCTGACGCCCGCACACGACGTGTACCGACCCGCACTCCGCGATGCGATCACTTCCCGAGCTGTTTGCGAACAACCGTGCGTGGGCCGCCGAGATGACGCGGCGGGATCCCGAGTTCTTCACGCGCTTGGCTGGCCAACAAGCGCCGCAGTATCTGTGGATCGGCTGCGCCGATAGCCGAGTGCCGGCGAACGAAATCGTCGGCCTGCGTCCCGGCGAATTGTTCGTGCACCGCAACATCGCCAACGTCGTCGTCCATACCGACCTGAACTGCCTCTCTGTGGTACAGTTCGCGGTCGATGTGCTTCGCGTCCGCCATATCATCGTCTGCGGACACTATGGATGCGGCGGAGTGCTGGCTGCGCTCCGGGAGGACCGGCTCGGACTCGCCGACAACTGGCTGCGGCACGTGCAGGACGTGCGATCGAAGCACGCGGCGAGCTTGACCGATCTCGCCACCCAAACGGAGCGGCACGATCGACTCTGCGAGTTGAACGTTCGTGAGCAGGTGATCAACGTCGCGCAGACCACCATCGTCCAGGACGCGTGGGCGCGTGGACAGCCGCTCACGGTCCACGGCTGGATCTACAGCCTCGCAGACGGGCTCCTTCGGAACCTGGACGTCTGGGTCGACGGCGCCGACCGCGCGATTCTCTCCCCGGCGACGGCCTGAACCGTCGGCGGTCTCGCCGCCGGTCGCCGTGGCGAGAAAAAGCAAGGGTCGGATCGCCTACCGCACGCAATCCCCTTCCCGATACCCAACGCAAACCGCGCGCGTACACTGGATCGACCGTCATCGGGAGGACGACCCATGAGCGTACTCGACAATGTGCTGGACAACGCGAAGTCGGCCGCTGGAGCGGCGCCGGCGGGCGTACTGATGAATGAGCTGATCGAATACCTGAAGTCGCCGGAGCTCGGCGGCATTCAGGGTCTCGTGAAGAAATTCGAGAAGGCCGGTCTTGGCCCCACGATTCATTCGTGGATCGGGAGCGGTAAGCAGCTGCCCATCACGCCGGCCGAGGTCACGAGGGTGTTGGGAAGCGACACGATCTCGCAGATGGCGAACAAGACGGGCTTTTCGCTGAATGAAGTCGGCCAGAAGCTCGCCGACATCCTTCCGGCCACCATTAGCCGCCTCACGCCGGGTGGGAGGTTCCCATCGCTCGGGTCGATCTCGGAACTGGGCGGCGGTTTGAAGGAAAAAGTCGGTCTGTAAGAGAATTGTGAACCGTGCCGCGCGCTGCGACACGGTTCACCTACCGCGTGGAGCGTACACATGATTCCGCATTTCGAGCTCAAGCGCACCGAGAGTGGGCGCTTTCTCTTCAATCTCAAAGCAGGAAACGGCGAGACCATCCTGACGAGCGGCCTCTATGACGACAAAGCCGCCGCGTCAAAGGGCATCGCCACCGTCATCGCCAGCGCGCGGAACGAGGCGCAGTTCGAGCGCAAGATCGCGACGAACAAGCAGCCGTACTTCGTGCTCAACTCGGCGGCGGGCGAGTTCCTCGGCAAGAGCGAGATGTATTCGTCCACCTCGTCGATGGAGAACGGCGTCAAGTCGGTGATCAAGAACGCCAGCGAAGCGACGCTCAAGGATCTCACCGAAGTCGAGCCGGCGCTCGCGCACAAGTAGCGCTTGTGCGCCGTCGTCCGCGTCACGCATCTTCGACGAGTGATCGAGATCGTGCAGGCGGACATCACCACGCTCGACGTCGACGCGATCGTCAACGCCGCCAACCCATCGCTGCTCGGCGGAGGCGGCGTCGACGGCGCGATTCACCGCGCCGCCGGACCGGAGCTCGCGCGCGCCGCGGGTGCGCTTGCACCTTGCGACGCCGGCAACGCTGTCCTCACTCCGGGATTTCGACTGCGAGCCCGGTTCGTCCTCCACGCTGTTGGGCCGATCTGGCAGGGTGGCGCCGACGGCGAAGCGGCGCTCCTCGGGCAGGCGTACGAGAATGCGTTCGCGCTCGCGCGCGGCGAAGGGACGATCCGCTCGATCGCGTTCCCCGCCATCTCGACGGGCATATACGGATTTCCCAGGGACCACGCCGCTTCCATCGCGCTCTCGGCCATGCTCGCCCACGAGCGTGAATTCGCGCGCGTCGTCGCGTGCCTGTTCGATCGAGAGCACCTGGAGCTGTACGAACAAACCATCGGCCGCCTGCGAGCTCGGACGTAGCGGCTCGCGACCGCCCGGCGTCGATCAGTACTTCGCCACGCTCGGATCGACGTCGTCGCTCCACCGGAGGATTCCACCGGCAAGGTTGGTCGCGCGGAATCCTGCCGCGCGCAGCCGGCGCGTGGCGTCGGCGCTGCGCATGCCCGATCGACAGTACACCACGATCTCGCGCCGGCTGTCGAGCGCCGACATCGCCCCCGCCAGGTCGCCGAGCGGAATGAGCCGCGCGCCGGGAATGCGGCCGATGTCCCACTCGTACGGCTCGCGAACGTCGATCAGATCGAGATCGGCGCGCGCGCTCAAGCGCTCCGCCAGCTCGCGCGGTGTCAACTCCGGGACGTCGTTCATGGCGTGCGCGTTCGACGCGCCCGGTACGCCGCAGTATTCGTCATAGTCGATCAACTCCGTGATTTCGCGAGTGCCGCAGGCCGGGCACGTCGCGTCGCGCTGCACGCGAACCGTGCGAAAGCGCATGGTGAGTGCGTCGATCAGCAGAAGCCGTCCGGAAAGTGTCTCGCCCGCGCCGAGTACCAGCTTGAGCGCTTCGGTCGCCTGAATCGTGCCGACGATGCCTGGCAGAACGCCGAGCACACCGCCTTCGGCGCAGCTCGGCACCATGCCCGGTGGCGGCGGATCGGGAAAGAGGCAGCGATAGCACGGACCGTCCGGCAGCGCGAACACCGACGCCTGCCCCTCGAACCGGAAGATCGACCCGTACACGTTCGGCTTGCCGAGCATCACGCATGCGTCGTTCGTGAGATAACGCGTCGCGAAGTTGTCGGTGCCGTCGACGATGACGTCGTAGTCGCGCATGATCTCGAGCGCGTTCTCCGACGTGAGGCGCGTCTCGTAGGTTTCGACGTGCACGTGCGGATTCATGTCGTGAATGCGCGCGCGCGCGGATTCCAGTTTCGGATGGCCGACGTCGCTCGTCCCGTGCAGCACCTGCCGTTGCAGATTGGTCACGTCCACGACGTCGAAGTCGACCAGGCCGAGCGTTCCCACGCCGGCCGCCGCCAGGTACAGCGCCGCCGGCGAGCCGAGGCCGCCCGCGCCGATGAGCAGGATGCGCGCGGCCTTGAGCCGTCGCTGCCCGGCGAGCGCTACGTCGGGCAGGATGAGATGCCTGCTGTAGCGGAGCAACTCTTCGCGCGACAGATCCATACGGATAAGGTAAGGCCGGTGGCCGATGGGGGGTGCGACCCTCTAGCATTCCGGGGCGGCCGGGATCGAGTCGGGCGAGGACCGCTTCCGCTGCTCGAGTGTACACGAGCCGTACGTATATGCCGACCATGCAACAGCAAACGATCAGAGGCACACATCGCTCGCCGCGCCTTCAGGCCGAACTGGAGCGCATCGCGCGCGAGCGGCTCGAGGCTGAGCGACAGGTCTCGCGCGTCTATCGTCGCGAGTTGCTCCGCGTGTGCCTCGAGTGCCTCGGCAGTTCGTTCCTCGGAGTTTTCTGCATGGGATTCGCGTTGCACACGAATGACGCGGGATACGGCGCCATTGCGTGGTGGGGCGGGATGGTCGTGGGCTACAGCGGAATCGCCCTCTCACTGATTTCGGCTTACATCCGCGGTGACCGCCGTGGCGATTGGTGACCGCGACGCGCGCTGTGCGCGCCAACGCCCGCTCGGGCCGATGAAAACGACCTGTTGGTTGCTGATCGCCTTCGGCATGGCGGCGGCTTCAGCACTGCCCGCGCAGGAGATTGCCGGCTCGATCTCCGGTGTCGTACGCGACACGTCGGGGCTCGCGATTGCCGGCGCGGACGTCAGCATCCGACCCGGTGTCCATCGAACGCGCACTGATTCGACCGGGCGGTTCGTCATCAGCGGGCTCGGTGCCGACAAGTACACCGTCGTCGCCCGAAAAGTCGGCTTCGCGCCAACGAGCTTCGACGTCTCTCTCCGCAAGGACGGTCATGTCGACATCGGACTCACGTTCGATCGCCGGCTTCCCGTACTGGACACGGTGACCGTGACGGGGACTCGCGAATGTTCCGCGTGGTCGCTCGATGGCTTCGCCTGCCGGCGTCACGCCGGCGGTGGCGTGTTCCTCGACTATACCGACATCGACGAGAAGGAGCCGATCTACACCGCCGACATCTTCCGCGACATTCCGGGGTTCCGGATCGATCTCCGCTCCACGCGAACGGGACCGATGCGCGTCCCCGTCGCCGCCAACGGCTGGGGATGCATCGCCTCGCTCGTCGACGGACGGCCCGCGTCACCCGCGCGCAGGATTCCCGATTCGCCCTACGACCTGCTCGCGGTCGAGATCTACACCAAACCGGACTCGGTCCCCAGGGAGTACCAGCAATACACCTGGCCAGACGGCAGTGTGGCTGCCAGGGGACGATGCGCCGTCGTGGTGTATTGGACGCTGCTGGCCAAGCTGAGTCCCTAGGAGTTCAGAGGTCGCGGGTGACAGGCGTCTTCCTCGCTGCCGACTGGCGTCATCTGGCAATGCTCAATTACCGGGTGCCGACCGCGTTGCTCGAGCGCCTCGTGCCGCACGGCACGGAGCTCGACCTCTGGCAAGGCGCGGCGTACGTGAGCCTCGTCGGATTCATGTTCCACCACACGCGCGTGTTCGGGATTCCTGTCCCGTTCCACGGCAGCTTCGAGGAAGTGAATCTGCGGATGTACGTCCGCCGCGTGGTCAATGGCGAGGTCAGGCGAGCCGTCACGTTCATTCGGGAGCTCGTGCCTCGAGTCGCCATCGCCACCGCCGCGCGACTTGCCTACAACGAGCCGTACCGCGCGCTTCCCATGTCGCACCGGATCGATGTTCCCGAGGGCGGCGGCGGCACAGTCGAGTACTCGTGGAAAGCGGACGGCGCATGGGCGCGACTCCGCCTCGACGGCGTCGGCGCGTCCATCCCGGCCCAAGCCGGCTCCGAAGAGGAGTTCATCACGCGACATCACTGGGGCTACACGCGCCAGCGCGACGGCTCGACCATCGAGTACGAGGTTCGCCATCCCGCGTGGACCGTGCGCTCTACGCGCAGCGCGACCGTCGAGGGTGATCTGGCGGCGACATATGGCCATGAGTTCGCGTCCGCCCTCTCCGGACCGCCGTATTCGGCGTTCGTCGCCGACGGCTCCTCGGTGACCGTCCACCTGCCGCGCCGCTTACCCGCCTGATCCGTAATTCCGCGTCATCCGTCGCGGCGCCCTTGTGTTTCCCGCCCGATGCAGTCAATCTCCCTCCCCCCACCCGTCCGCCGGTGGATGCAGTTGCTGCATTCGGGACTTTCAACGGAGCGAGGTTCGTGGCGTCATCGAACGACTGGCGGCAGATCGTCGCGTCGGCACTGGACTGGGAACAGGCACATGCGTCGTTGTGGTCATCCATCGACGGATTGCCTCCTGAACTGCGCGGCAAGCGACCCGACGGATTGGCGCACTCGATCTGGGAGCTGGTCGAGCACATTCGCTTCACCCAGCGGGATCTGCTCGAGTTCTGCGTGAACCCGAACTACCACGACCCAAAGTGGCCTGACGACTACTGGCCGCCTACGCCGGCGCCGCCGAGCGATGCCGCCTGGACCAAGTCGTTGGAGGACATCCGGCACGATGGCGATGCTCTCGCCGAATTCGCGCGCAACGACCCGCGCGACCTGACCGAAAAGATTCCACACGGCACCGGACAGACCTATCTCCGAACGGTGCTCGTTGCGATCGACCACACCTCGTACCACGTCGGCCAGATCCTCGACGCGCGGCGACTGCTCGGTGCCTGGAATCGTTGACGCACAGACTCGAAACACCAACCGGAGGGCACGCATGACGACGACCGCGACGCCAATCTCGATCCCCGCGACGGAAACGACGGCGAAGGCGCGATTGCTCCAGAGCTTCGAGCGGGAGCACGCATGCACGATGAAGGTCCTTCGCGCCTTTCCACCCGATCAGGCGGACTTCACGCCACACGAACGTTCGAACAGCGCGCGTCGTCTGGCGTCGACGTTCGTGGGCGAGCAGCGACTGATGCTGCGCGCGCTCAAGGGTGAGCCCGTACTGGGCGGAGGGTCCGCCGAAATGCCGGAGGCGTGGAACGATCTCCTCGACGCGTTCGAGCAGACGGGCCGCGAAGTCATCGAGCAGCTGCGAAGCCCCGAGAACGCCAACCTCGCCGGCTCCGCGACGTTCTTCGTTGCACCCAAGCAGACCGGTGAGATTCCGCTCGAGACCTTCGTGGAGTTCATGCTCCACGATCAGATTCACCATCGCGGCCAGATGTCAGTCTACGTGCGAATGGCCGGCGGCAAGGTGCCATCGATTTACGGACCCAGCGCCGACGAGCCGTGGCACTGATGGTGTGACGGCGACTCGCCGCCGATCGATCGCACGCCCGCGGTTTGCGCTTAGCGCGGCAGCGGACAGGTGACCAGATCGAGCGGCGAGTCCCGTCCCTCGCTCGTCAGTACGAGCCGCCCGCTGTTATCGGCCCACGTAACACCCTCGCCCTGCGCCTCGCCAACCGACACCAGGTTGCACACGCTCGGCGAAACCGCGTGATCGACGCGGCCGGTCGCCGAGTCGGTCGCGAAGACGTACAGCTGCATGTAGGTGCGCACGGCCAGATGCCGTCCATCGGGTGACAGCGCGGCATCCGTGATCGTGCGCAGCGGCGCCGAGCCGGGAACGATGTCGAGGCTGTCGACACGCTCTGCCGTCACACGCGCTCCCGCGCTCCACGTCTCAGCCGCCAGGCGGTAGACCAGCGCCTTGCGCAGGCGGCCGGCGGCGTCCGTGCTCGCGCGCTTGCTGATCAGGAACAGGTCGCCATTCGGCGCGACGTACATCGCTTCGACGTCGCGCGGCCCGTCAGGGTACGTGTAGTCGAGCCGTTCAGCAGGCAGCGAACCGATGATTCGCGCATTCGTCGCCGGCGGTTCGTTTACCCGGTAAATGCTGCGCGTCGAATGCGAGGCTTCGTTGTCGCCCGTGTCGCCGATGTAGACGCACGACGAAGAGTCGCCAGCCTTGCACGGCCCCACCGCCGCGGACTCCCAGTCCACGTTCCGCGCTCCGCGAATGCGCCACTCACCACGCAATGCCCCGGTCGTATCGAGCGCGAACAGCACCGCGTCGTTGCCCGAATCATTGATCGTGAACAGCACGCCCGGCTGTGTGCGGCTCATTGCCGCCGCCGAGTTCTCGGGCAAATCGCGGCTGTGGATCGGTACGGCCGACAGTTGCTCCGGGGCCGCTCCCATCGAGTCTGTCCCGGCGTAGAGCCGCGATCGTTTGCCCCATCCGGCGCCCACGGCGGACGCACGATCGCACGAGGCGACCACGAGCTGCGTGAGCACGAGTGCACAGGAGGACAGGGCGCGCGATAAATTGCCGTTCATGCACACGTCTCCAACTCGCTTCGTCCATGTCGCCGCCGCGGTTTTCGCGACGGCGTTCTCACATCAGGCAGTTGCACAAATCCAGCCTTCGATCGCAAAGCCCGTCGAGCGTTCGATCGTCAAAGCGGTCGATGCGCACAACGCCGAAGCCCTGGCTCTGCTCGAGCGCATCGTCAACATCAACAGCGGCACCATGAATTTCGCTGGTGTGCGCCAGGTCGGCGACGCACTCCGCGCGGAATTCGACGGATTGGGCTTCAAGACCCGCTGGGTCGACGGTGCCGGGTTCCATCGCGCCGGCCATCTGGTCGCCGAGCATCCGGGCCCCGGTCCCAAGATCCTGCTCATCGGACACCTCGACACCGTTTTCGAGCCGTCCAGCCCCTATCAGCGCTTCGAGCGGCTGAACGATTCGACCGCCCGCGGTCCCGGCATCATCGACATGAAGGGTGGCGACGTGATCATGTTGTACGCGCTGCGCGCCCTGAAAGACGCCGGCGCGCTCGACGACATGAACATCGTCGCGGTGTTCGACGGCGATGAAGAGGAGGCCGGCGCCCCGCTCGAGGCCGCGCGCCACGCGCTCGTCGACGCCGCGACCGGTGCGCGCGTCGCCATCGGATTCGAGGACGGAGCCGCCGATCCGCGCACCGCCGTCATCTCCCGCCGCAGCGCTGGCTCCTGGACCCTCCGCACGTCGGGCCAACCGGCCCATTCGTCGCAGATCTTCAAGCCGACGGTCGGCGCCGGCGCGGTGTACGAGGCCGCGCGAATCGTCCACGAGTTCTATTCAACGCTTTCAGGCGAACAGTATCTGACCTTCAACCCGGGCATGGCTGCCGGCGGAACGCTGGTGAAGGTCGACACGACGGGCACTGAAGGCTCGGTCGCCGGCAAGCGCAATGTCGTGGCCGAGCACATGGTGGTGACCGGCGATCTGCGCACGCTCTCTCCCGCGCAAGAAGCCAAGGCCAAGCGGACGATGCAGCAGATCGTCTCGCATCACCTCCCACTCACTACGGCGACGCTCGAGTTCGACGACGGCTACCCGCCCATGGCGCCGACCCAGGGCAACCGGCGGCTGCTCGCACTGTACGACCAGGCGAGTCGCGATCTCGGCTACGGCCCAGTAGTCGCCGTCGATCCGTCTCGCGCCGGCGCGGCCGACGTGTCGTTCGTCGCGAGCAAGGTGCCGATGATCATCGATGGAGTCGGACTGTCGGGCCACGACGACCACACCGAAAAGGAGACGGCCGACCTGCGCATGCTCGCGCCGCTGACCAAGCGCGCGGCGCTGCTCATCCACCGGGTTGGAGCTACGGGCACGCGAGTCCAGCCGTAGCAGACTGGCGAGCACCGCGGCTGGCGAGCAGTATCAGGCACGCTGCGCAACGCCGCCCGCGTGGCGCGCGTTGTCGTGGTATGTCGCGTCACCGGCCTCCGGTGCCCGCACCGTGCCCGCCCCGCCCGCCCCGTCCGTTCCTCGAGGGTTTCATGTCGAACTTCCGTCGCATCCCACTCGGAGCCGCTTGCCTCTCGTTGCTCGCGCTCCCGCTCCTCGCGCAGTCGCGCGCCTTTGGCAGTGGCAGCCCGCCGGGATCGGCGTCGCCGAGCAAGCGCGCCGGCGGCTACACGATCGACCAATTCCTGTCGCCGGCGTCGCCGCTCGAGCTGGGCGCCGCGAAGAAGGCTGATCGCATCGCTTACGTCGTGTACGAGCGCGGCATGCGCAACGTCTACACCGCCGCGGCGCCCGACTTCAGAGCAGTGCGAATCACCAGGTTCCTCGCCGACGACGGCGTCGACGTGAGCTCGGTGCGCCTCTCCGACGACGGAACGGTAGCGATCTTCGTCCGGGGATCGGCGCAGAACCGCGAGGGTTGGGTCGCCAACCCGTCGCACGATCCAGCCGGCGGTGATCGGGCCGTATGGGCGGCGCGGACGGACGGCACTGGCGCCTGGCGGTTGGCCTCGATCGCCAACACCGAGCCGGTGCAAGGCTTCGGCGGGCGTGGCGGCGGACCCGAGCTCTCGCCCAACGGCAGACACGTCGTGTTCGCGCGCGATGGCCAGATCTATCACGCGCGCGTCGCACGCGCCAACACGGCGGCCATCGATACCGGCGGCGTGCCATTCATCAAGGCGTGGGGCCGGCAAGGCAACCCGGTGTGGTCGCCGGATGGATCCAGGCTGGCGTTCGTCACCACGCGCGAGAATCACTCACTCATCGGTGTGTACGACATGAAGACGCGACGTGTGGAGTTCATGTCGCCGAGCGTCGACTTTGACGCGAGCCCCACGTGGTCGGCCGACGGCAAGCGGATCGCGTTCGTTCGCCGGCCGGGGACTCCGTTCGCGCAGCAGGCGCAGCAAGGCACCGGCGGAATCGGCAACCCGGCCGGGCCCGCGGCCGGTCGCGGCGCGGGGCGAGGCGGACGCGGTGGCTTTGGAGCCGACACAACGCCGGTTCACATCGACGGGCTGCATCGCGCGGCATTCCCGGGCGGCTACACGGTCTCGCTGATGGTCGCCGACATCGCCACGGGCAAGGCGCGCGAGTTCTGGCACAGCCAGCCGGCCGACCGAACGTTCGGCAACATCGCCTCGATCACGTGGGCGGGCGACGCCGTGGTCTTCACCTCACAGCGCCCCAACGACGAGTGGGACCGCTACTTCTCGATCAACATCGACAACCCGACCGCCGAGCCCGTGCTGCTCACGACGACCGACGGCTTGATCAACGACAGCGTCGCCGATCGAACGTTCGTGACGACCGCGTTCTCGCGCGACGGCAAGACGATGTACTACTGCACCAACGCGCAGGACATCGAGAAGCGCCACATCTGGGCCGTCCCTACCTCAGGCGGAACGCCGGTGCGCATCTCGACCGACGACGGCGTCGAGGTGTCGCCAACGCCACTCGCGTCGGGCAAGCGGATGGCCGTGCTGTATTTCGGGCCGTCGCAGCCGGCGTCGATCGGCATCGTGCCCACCGCCGGTGGCGAGACCAAGATCGTCTACCCTACGCTGTCAAAGGACTTCCCAAAATCGGCCCACGTGACGCCGGAGATCGTGATCACACACGCGGCCGATGGATTGGAGATTCATAATCAGCTCTTCCTCCCGCGCGACCTGAAACCAGGCGAGAAGCGCCCGGCGATCGTCTTCGTGCACGGTGGCCCGAGCCGCCAGATGCTTCCGGCGTATCACTACATGCAGTTCTACCACTGGGCGTACGCGTACAATCAGTGGCTGCAGACGCAGGGCTACGTCGTGCTGTCGATCAACTACCGGAGCGGCGTCGGCTACGGCAACTCGTTCCGCCGCGCGCCCAACACCGAAGGGCGTGGTAATTCCGAGTATCAGGACGTCGTGGCGGGCGCCAAATACCTGCAGTCACGTCCCGACGTCGATCCGGCACGGGTCGGAATCTGGGGTCTGTCGTACGGCGGGCTGCTCACGGCCCAGGCACTCGCGCGGAACTCCGACATCTTCGTGGCCGGCGTCGACCTGGCGGGAGTTCATCTCTACGGAAATTCGCTCGACTCGGCGAATCTGGCCTACCAATCGTCGGCCGCAGCGCACGTCGACACTTGGAAATCGCCGGTGTTCCTCGAGCAGGGCGACGACGATCGCAACGTGTCGTTCGCACAAATGGTCGGCCTGGTCGATCTGCTACGAGCCCACGGCGTGTACTACGACCTGACCGTGATCCCCGACGACGTACACGAGTCGATGCTCCACAGTCGCTGGATCGACATCTTCAGCCGGAGCAGTGACTTCCTCCATCGGTTCGTCTGGGAACGGCAGACGCCGCCCACCATGACGACCAACAACGGCAGATGACTGCGCGGGGGAGCCGGTCCGCGATTGGCGTCTGGCTCCCCTGGTTCGCCCTCGCGATCGTCACGAGCGTACTGTTGTTACAGAAGACGAAGCACGCGCTGCTACCGGCGGCTCAGACCCGGACGCTCTGGGCCGCCGAAGCTGCTTCGATGCTCTCGCTGCTCATCCTGCGCGCCGGCTGGTGGCGTGACGATGCGTGGCAACAGGAACAGGCGCGGCTCGGAACGCTGGCGAACGACTTCTACGAGCCACGTCGTGCTGCGCTGATCAACGGCTTCGCCGTCGCCATCGGCGTGCTCGGCGCGCTCTGGTGGGGCGCCGCGACCTGGTCCACTGTATTGTTCGGGATGCGTCGCGGCGTGGTCACGCGCGGGCTGCTCGACTTCGAGGTTGCGACCATCGTCGGCGCGGCGACGGGTGGCATCGTCGGTGCCGTGGCCGGTCTCGTGATCGGGCACGTTTGGGAACGCCGCCATCGCCGAGCGAGATACTCCGGACGGTCCGCACATGCCTGAGCTCCTGATTCGCATCAAAAAGAAGTCGGATGGCTCCGCCGCGTTGTCCGCGGTACGCGCCGACGGCACCACGACCTGGCAGCGGCAGGATGGGCAGCTCGGTCGGTTCTTTCCACTCCACGATCTCACCCACTACGCCGTTGAAACCGTGCTCGGGTTCCGCCGGGCCTTCTTCGGCCTGCTCGCCGACGGCTGGGATCTCGCCGATTTCGGCAAACGGTCCAGCAAGGAGCTTCAACAGGACGAAGCAGGGCTTGCGGAGTTGATCGTCGGCTTCTTCGATCTCGAGCGCGCGACGGGCATTATCGACAGCGCGGACGACGTCGAGGAAAAGATCCGAACGCACTACGAGCAGCGCGGCATTCCTCGTCCGTCACGTGTGATCACCGCGGCGGAGATATCGCGCATTCGCGAATGCCGCGCCGAGCTGTTTGCGCGATGGCGCGCGCTCCCGGCAGGACAGGCGTTGGAGCTCCCCTTTGACCGCGCGACGGCAACCGATCCGGCGGGCGTGAGCGCGTGAGTTCGCACGGTTCGGTGAGCGCCGGGATGATCCTGTTCCGTCGCTCCGAGAAAGGGCTCGAGGTACTACTGGCGCACCCGGGTGGTCCCTTCTGGCGTAACCGCGACGCGGGCGCCTGGACCATTCCCAAGGGCATCGTCGAACCCAACGAGGACATCCTCGACGCGGCGCGCCGCGAGTTCATCGAGGAAACCGGCATCACTCCCAATCCGCCGTTCATCCCGCTCGGCTCGGTCAAACAGAAGGCCGGCAAGACGGTGCACGCGTGGGCCTGGGAAGGTGACGCCGACGCGGCCGCGATCATCAGCAACTCGGGTCGCACCGAATGGCCACGCGGGTCCGGACGATGGATCACCTACCCGGAAGTCGACCGCTGCGAGTGGTTCGACGGCGCCTCGGCGCGGCACAAGATGAATCCCGCGCAAGCGGAGCTCGTCGAGCGGCTCGAGGCGTTGTTGGCTGCGCCGCGCGACTGAGATCGCGCTCGCGCGATGCGGCCGGCGGCGAGATCCGTCGCCGGCCGCACGGCGCTCA
>DATISA010000162.1:0-12312 GCA_035469245.1 Gemmatimonadaceae bacterium | reverse complement strand
GAGGCGCTGTAGCCCGTCCGCGACTTCGGCGCGCAGCCGATCGGGGAGGGTGCCGTCGCGCAGGTACTCGATGCACGCCGCACAGGCAATCGTGAAGCCAGGCGGCACGGGGACACCGAGGTTCGTCATCTCGGCGAGGTTCGCGCCCTTGCCGCCGAGGACACGCTTCATGTCCTTGGTGCCTTCGGCGTGGCCGTCACCAAAGAAGTAGACGGCCTGCGTCTCCGTCGCGGTAGCCACTAGCAGCCGCAGCCGAAGCGAAGCTTGTCGGGATCGGTGGGCGGTGGCGTCGGATAATCACCCGAGAAGCAGGCGTGGCAGAAGCCACCCGGACCCGACGGAACCGACTCCAGCATCCCTTCGAGCGACAGATAACCCAACGAGTCGACGCCGAGATGCGTCGCGATCTCGTCGACGGTGTAATTGGCCGCGATCAGCTCTTCCCGCGAAGGCGTGTCCATGCCGTAGTAGCACGGGCCGGTCACCGGGGGCGAGCTGACGCGCATGTGCACCTCGCGAGCGCCGGCGGCGCGAACCAGCGCCACGAGACCGCGCGTCGTCGTTCCGCGCACGATCGAGTCGTCGACCATGACGACGCTCTTTCCCGTGAGCAGCTCGCGCACCGGGTTGTATTTCACCTTCACCTTGGCGTCCCGGCCCGCTTGCGTCGGCTGAATGAACGTCCGACCGACGTAGTGGTTTCGGATGAGCGCGAGCTCGTACGGTAGGCCGCTCTCCTCGGCGAAACCGAGGGCGGCCGAGTTCGAGGAGTCCGGAACGCTGAACACGAGTTCAGCACCCGGGGCCGGGAACTCGCGCGCCAGTCGTCGCCCGAGCGCACGCCGCGCCCGGTCGACCGAGCCACCGAATACGCGACTATCGGGTCGCGCGAAGTACACGTACTCGAACACGCAGCGCCGAAGCTCCTTGGCGGGCAGTGGATGCGTCGACCGAAGCCCGCCACCATTCACTGCAATGATCTCGCCTGGCTCGACGTCGCGCTCGTACGTCGCGCCCACGATATCGAGCGCGCACGTCTCGGAGGCAAAAACGACCGCGTCGCCGAGCCGGCCCATGGCGAGGGGCCGCCAGCCGCGCGGATCGCGAGTCGCGAGCACGGTGTCACCGATCGCGACGATCAGGCTGAACGCACCCTCCACGCCCTGGAGCGCGTCGGCCAACCGCGCTTCCGGCGCCGCGGCGGTGGACCGCGCAAGTCTGTGGACGATCACCTCGGAGTCGTTGGTCGACGAAAAGATCGAACCCTGGTCCTCGAGCTCGAGCCGAAGCTCGGCGGCGTTCGTCAGATTGCCGTTGTGCGCGAGCGTGATGTACCCGCCCTTGGATCGGGCGACCACCGGCTGCGCGTTGTCGATGGTCGACGAACCGGCGGTGCTGTATCGCGTGTGGCCCACGGCAGCGGTGCCGGAGACCTTCGCGAGCTCCTGGCTGAACCGGTCGTTCAGCGTTCCCATGCTGCGGACCGCGCGCGCCGTGCCGGCGTCGTCGATCGACACGACGCCGACGGATTCCTGCCCTCTATGCTGCAGCGAGTACAGCCCGAGCTGCGCGAGATGCGTCGCGTCGGGATGCCCGTGAACTCCGAAAATGCCGCACATCTGATGTATGGATCAGGTTGAAGTCGAACTCGGACCAACGTTGCCCACTTCGGGGCTGCTCACTGAGCCGCGAGCGCCGATTGTGCCATGATGCGGGGAATTGTCTCGTGGTACGCGTCGTCGAGCTTGGCCAGCGGGGCGATGAAGCGCACGGCGGCAGTTGAAATCTGCAACGGTGCACCAAGCGCACCCACCTGTCCGATCACGCGAGCCGGCACGCCGCGCGCCTGCGCAAAGCCGAGCACGGTGGCGGGTACCGGAGTGCCGACGATGACGCGGCCCTGCGCCTCACCATACAACAACGCACGATCCGGAAGATCGGGCCAGTGCGTGAGGTCGACCGTGGCGCCGTGCTGCGCGTTCCGATCCATGATGCAGCACTCGGCGAGCGCGACGGCGAGCCCGCCGTCGCTGCAATCGTGCGCGGAGCGTACGCTGCCCGCGCGAATCGCGTCGAGGAGCGCGTCGATCAATGCCTGCTCGGCGTCGAGGTTGCACGCCGGCGGCGCGCCGGCGACAGTGCCGTGAATGCGCGCCAGATACTCGCTGCCGCCGAGTTCGGCGGTCGGCTCGCCGAGCAGTACGATCCAGTCGTGCTGCGCGTGGAACGCCGAGCGAGTGATGTGCGACAGCGACTCGATCAGGCCAACCATGCCGATCACCGGGGTGGGGTAGACCGCTCCGAGCGGATTCTCGTTGTAGAGCGAAACGTTGCCGCCTGTGACGGGGGTGCCCAGCGCGTTGCAGGCTTCCGCCATGCCGCGGATGGATTCGCGCAGCTGAAAGTAGACTTCGGGGCGTCGCGGATTGCCGAAATTCAGATTGTTCGTGATCGCCATCGGCCGCGCGCCAGTGCAGGCCACGTTGCGCGCCGCTTCGGCGACGGCGATCCGCGTGCCCACACGGGGATCCAGATAGACGTAGCGCGCGTTGCAGTCGGTCTTGAGGGCGAGAGCGCGCTCGGTATCACGAATGCGAATGACCGCGGCGTCCCCGCCGGGACCGACCACCGTGTTCGTGCGAACGGTGGTGTCGTATTGCCGGTGCGCCCAGGTTTTCGCGGCGATGGTCGGCGAGGACAGCATTTCGAGCAGCGTCCACACCGGATCCTGCTCGTCCTGCCGCTCGCGGATCGTGTTCGGATCGATCGCGCGGAGGCGAGCGACGTCGGCGCTCTCGCGCGCCTCGGGCGTGTACGTTGGGCAATCGGTGACAAGCCGGGTGCCGGGGAACTCCGCCACGA
Source organism: Gemmatimonadaceae bacterium (assembly GCA_035469245.1). Classification (GTDB taxonomy): domain Bacteria; phylum Gemmatimonadota; class Gemmatimonadetes; order Gemmatimonadales; family Gemmatimonadaceae; genus JAQBQB01. The sequence continues at coordinate 9,450 of DATISA010000162.1, read as the reverse complement.
CGCGGTCGCCTTCGGTGACGCGGTACACCGGCTCGGCGATCACTTCGCCAATCACGGCTGCCGTCAGGTCCCACTTTTCGAGAATGCTCGTCACCTGCGCTTCGCGGCCGCGCTTCGCAACGACGAGCATGCGCTCCTGAGATTCGCTGAGCAGAATCTCGTACGGCGTCATTGCCTCTTCGCGAACCGGGACCTTGGTGACGTCGATCGTGACCCCGACGTCGCCGCGCGCCGCCATCTCGGCGGACGACGACGTGAGTCCGGCGGCGCCCATGTCCTGGATCGCCACGATGGCGCCGCTCCGAATGAGCTCGAGGCTGGCCTCGAGCAGCAGCTTCTCGGTGAACGGGTCGCCGACCTGGACGCGCGGCCGCTTGGCGTCGCTCTCCGCGGAGAGATCCTCCGACGCGAACGACGCGCCATGGATGCCGTCGCGACCCGTGCGCGCGCCCACCGCGATGATCGGATTGCCGACACCCTGCGCGACGGCGCGGATCAAGTCCGTCTCGTGCATCAGGCCGACGCACATCGCGTTGACGATCGGATTGCCCTCGTAGCTCGGATCGAAGGCGATCTCGCCGGCGACCGTCGGGATGCCGACGCAATTGCCGTAGTCGCCGATGCCCTTGACGACGCCGGCGAAGAGGTAGCGCACGCGCGCCGAGTCGAGGCTGCCGAAGCGCAGCGAGTTGAGCATCGCGATGGGGCGGGCGCCCATCGTGAACACGTCGCGGAGGATTCCGCCGACGCCCGTCGCGGCGCCCTGGTAGGGCTCGACCGCCGACGGATGGTTGTGGGATTCGATCTTGAACGCGACGGCGAGCCCGTCGCCGATGGCGATGACGCCGGCGTTTTCACCGGGCCCCTGCAGAACGAACGGCGCCCGGGTTGGCAAAGTTTTTAACAGCGGCCGCGAATGCTTGTACGAGCAGTGCTCGCTCCACAACGCGCTTACGATTCCCAACTCCGTGAAGGTCGGCTCCCGGCCGAGCATCTCGACGAGACGACGGTATTCCTCCGTCGTGAGTCCGTGTTCGGCGATCAGCGCTGGTGTGATGACTGGATCGCCTGGCCGGGGCTCGACCTGCACGCGGGTTTTGGTCATGCGTCTGGTTTCTTTGGTTTGTCTGGTGTTGGTGGTTGCTGAGTCTTGAGCGGCTGGTCGGAGCTGACACCGTGTCTGGCGTCGGCCGCCGAAATCATGCGGGGCGAGCTGCTGGTGCCAGAGTAGTGCCGGTTGGCCGAGCGGAACACCGCGTCCACGACCTTGCCGCTGTCGAGCACGACGAGGTCGCTCATGCCGCACTTCTTCTCGCAGCCGTTGCGATAGAACAGGTACGTGTACCCGTCATAGCTCCGGCTCGAGAGCGGTTTGCCGAGCTTCGCGACGACCTGCTCCTGGGTCATGCCAGGGTCGATCGTCGCCGGGGCCTGCGCCTGCGCCAGACCAGCAGCAAGAACGAGTGATGCGAACATCATGATGAGAATCCTCAAGCAGTGACACGGGCCACCATCGACTCGAAGATGCCCAGTCCATCGTCGGACCCGAGCAGCTTGTCGACGGCGCGTTCAGGATGGGGCATCATGCCCAGCACGTTTCCCGCGTCGTTGACGATGCCAGCGATGGCTCGCATGGATCCGTTTGGACTCCACCACTCGTCGGCATCAGCCGGACCACCGACGTACCGGAACACCACGCGGCCCTCGCCCTCCAGTGTATGGAGTGTTTCAGGGTCCGCGGTGTAACGTCCATCACCGTGGGCGATGGGGATCCGCAGGATCGCACCCCGCTCGTACCGATTGGTAAAGAAGGTTTCGTTGTTCTCCACCCGGAGCTGGACCGTCTCGCACACGAACTTGAGGCTCGCGTTGCGAAGCAGGGCACCCGGCAGCAGGCGCGCCTCGCACATGATCTGAAATCCGTTGCAGAAGCCGACGACCGGACCGCCCCGTTTCGCGAAGGCGATCACGTCCTGCATCACGGGACTGAATCGCGCGATCGCGCCGGCGCGCAGATAGTCGCCGTAGCTGAATCCGCCCGGCAGGATGATCACGTCGCACTGCTGCAGGTCGTGATCCTTGTGCCACAGGTACACCGCTTCCTCGCCCAGCGCATCGACGACGGCGTGATACGCGTCGTAGTCGCAGTTGGAGCCGGGAAACGTGACGATGCCGAACTTCATGGCGCGGCTCCTTCGACCTTGGCGATCTCGTAGTCTTCGGTCACCGGGTTGGAGAGGAGGCGCTCGCACATCTCGCGCGTCGAACGCTCGGCGGCGGCGGCATCGGCGGCGTCCACCTCGACGACGACATGCCGGCCGATGTGGACGTCCTGAACGGCTTTGAAACCGAGGGAGTGCAGGGCGTCAGCGACCGTCTTGCCTTGCGGATCGAGGATGCCGCGTCGTGGCGTGATGTGAACGGCGACTCTGTAGCGGGTCATGTATTCTGGCTTGTCGGCTTGTTGGAGGGAGGCGATGGGGCGGGGGAGGGCGGAGCACCAGGCGGGTTGCTCCCGTGCTGCGTCGATCCGGGCGGGCGGTTGCCGCCGCGATGGCCGCGACGCCGTCGGCGCCGCCGGCCAGAGCGTGACGCCTCGTCCGAGCGCGGCTCGGCGCGCTCGGTCGCTTCGACCGGCTCGTCCGCCTGCTCGTCATCCGCCGGTTCGGACGCGGCGGAGCCGGCGACGGCACCACTCCAGGCCGGCGTGTGGCGACGTTCGTCATGCTGCTGCGGTCGTCCGTTCGGCTCTGCCTCCCAGAAAATCTCTGCCGGCGTCGACGAGCGGCCCAGGAAGCCGAGGATCGCCCACTTGATCGCGCCAAAGAGCACGTACACCAGCAGAGCCGGGAAGATGAACTCCTGCCGCCGGAAGATGAGGAGCGCAACACCTCCCAGAACCACGATCGTGCCCAACAGCTTTTTGAAGCTTCCGAAGCCGATCGACGGCATCGCGGGATACGGCACGTCGCTGATCATCAGCGCCGCGAGTATCGCCATGAGCCCGCGGAGGATCGTGTGCCACGGGAGATCCGACAGCGTCTTGCTGTCGGTGAACAGAATCACGGTCTGGTTGTAGAGCGGCGTCTGGCTGAACCAGTAGTAGCTCGCCAGCGTGAGGCCCGCGGCGGGACTCGGCAGTCCGTGGAACTGCGACTTCTTGCGACCGGCCTGCTCGACGTTGAACCGGGCCAGTCGCATCACCGCGCACGACACGAAGATGAACACGAGCAGCCACTCCCACGTGCCGCGGTTGGGCAACTCGAGATACATGATCAGCGCCGGGGCAAACCCGAACGACAGCGCATCGACGAGGGAGTCCAACTCCTCGCCGAACCGGCTGCCCGTGCCTGTCGCCCGCGCAACGCGGCCGTCGAGCGCGTCGGCGATGCCGCCGACGACGATCCACGCCGGTGCCGCGGCAAAGTCGCCGCGAATCGCGAGGATGATGGCGTAGATGCCGCAGAACAGGTTGAACAGCGTCAACCCGTTCGGCATGAGAACGACGGCGCGGCGGACACCATGCCGCCGCGGCTGGCCTCGTGAGGGTCGTCGTATCTTCATTGGCCCGCCAGCGTGCCGAGCACGGTGCTGCCGGCGTAGGTCAAGTCGCCGACCTTGACACGCATCGTCGTGGCCGTGGGGAGAAATACGTCGACGCGCGATCCAAAGCGGATGAGGCCCATCCGGTCCCCTTGCCGAACGTGGTCGCCTTCCTTGGCATCGGTCACGATGCGGCGCGCGATGAGACCCGCGATCTGCCGCACCAGGACGTGGTTCGAGCCGGACTCGATGCCGATCGACGCCTGCTCGTTCTCGAGGCTCGCCTCGGACGCCGCGGCGTTCATGAAGCGGCCGGCCTTCCGCTCGACGAACCGTACGATGCCGCTCACCGGATACCGATTCACGTGCACGTTGAAGACGTTCATGAAGATCGACACTCGAATCGCCCGCTCCTTGAGGAACGTCGGCTCGTCGACCTCGGTGATCATGACGACCTTGCCGTCGGCGGGCGCAATGACGAGCTGCTCGCCGCGTTCGCCGGTCCGCGTCGGGTCGCGGAAGAAGTATGCGACCCAGACGGCGATTACGGTCAGTGCGACCGCGAACAGCCAGAGCGGCCAGGAGCGGCGCGCCAGCGCGAGGCCGAACGCGCCGACCGCCACCAGCGCCGCGATGACGATGAAGCTGAGCCCTTCGCGCGCGAAGTTCACGTGAGCTCCGAGAGATCGAGTGCGGAGCCCGTGATCCGGCGAAACGCGTCGAGATAGCGCTCGCTCGTGGCGCTCACCACGTGCGGCGGAAGGGGCGGCGGCGGCGCCTCGCCGTTCCAGCGGCCGGCGCGCCGCTCCGCGTCGAGGTAGTCACGCAGCGGCTGTTTGTCGAAGCTCGGCTGTCCTCGACCGGGATGATATCGGTCGGCGGGCCAGAAGCGCGAGCTGTCGGGCGTGAGCACCTCGTCGATCAACAGGATGTTGCCGTCGTGGTCGTGTCCGAACTCGAATTTGGTGTCGGCGATGATGATCCCACGCTTGGCCGCGACGTCGCGACCGCGCGCGTAGATATGCCGGCTGAGCCGCTCGAGCTCCATGGCCGTCGCGGGTCCGACGAGCGTCGCCATCGTGGCGATCGAGATGTTCTCGTCGTGCCCAGCCGCTGCTTTCGTGGCCGGGCTGAAGATCGGCGGATCGAGCCGGTCGCTTTCCTGCAGGCCAGGCGGCAGCGGCTCGCCCGCGAGCGTGCCGGCGGCGCTGTACTCTTTCCACGCCGAACCCGAGATGTAGCCGCGGACCACACACTCGATCGGCACGACCTCGGTTCGCCGGCAAAGCATCGAACGACCGGAGAGAGCGGCGCGATGGCCGGCGAGCGCCGGGACCTCGCGAATGATCTCGTCGACGTTCGCCGAGATCATGTGATGGCGCACATCGGCCTCGAGCTGCCGCAGCCACCACGATGTGATCTGCGTGAGCACCGCACCCTTGTACGGAATCGGCTCCGTCATCACGACGTCGAACGCGCTCACCCGATCGGTGGCGACCAGCAGCAGCCGCGCGTCGTCCACGACATACACTTCGCGCACCTTTCCACGACGCAGATGCTGGAGTGGCAGGGGCTCGAGCTGTGCGATCGTCATACGCGCACCTCGGCACGCTCGCTCTCGGTCGCGGCGACGCCGGCGAGCAGGGGAGCCACGACCTCCTCGAGGAATTCGTCCACTTGTTGCGGCGCTCGTCCAATGAAGCTCGCCGGGGCGAGTGCGGCCTCCAGGTCGGCCACGGGCACCCCGAACTGCGCGTCCGCACCGAGGCGATCGAGGAGGTCGTTGCGTGACGCGCCGTCCTTGAGCGCGCGCGCCGCCGCAATGCTGTGCTGCCGGATGCGCTCGTGCGCCACTTGGCGGTCGACGCCGCCGCGCACGGCGCGAACGATCAGCGCCTCCGTCGCCATGAAGGGCAGCTCGTCGGCGAGTCGCCGTCGAATGCGCGCCGGATGCACCTCGAGACCGCGGGCCACGTTTTCCATCAGGACGAGAATCGCGTCGGTGGCGAGGAAGCTTTCGGGGATGACGAGCCGCCGGTTGGCGCTGTCGTCGAGGGTACGCTCGAAGTACTGCAGTCCGTGCGTCAGGTTTGCGTTCGGCTCGAGTGTGACGACGAAACGGGCGAGCGACGCGATGCGCTCGCTGCGCATCGGATTCCGTTTGTACGCCATGGCGGACGACCCGATCTGCTCGGCCTCGAACGGCTCCTCGATCTCGCCGACCGATTGCAGCATGCGGACATCGCCGCTGAACTTCATGGCGCTCGACGCGATCCCGGCGACGACGCCGAGCACCTGCGCGTCGAGCTTGCGCGTGTAGGTCTGACCCGTGACGGGCAGGGATGCCGCGAACCCCAACTTGGCGGTCACGCGCGCGTCCAGCTCGCGCACCTTGGCGTGATCGCCGTCGAAGATGTCGAGAAAGCTCGCCTGCGTGCCGGTCGTGCCCTTGACGCCCCGAAACGGCAGCGTCGCCACGCGACGATCGAGATCAGCAAGATCCAATACGAGATCCTGCATCCACAGCGTCGCGCGCTTGCCGACCGTCGTCGGCTGGGCGGCCTGCAGATGCGTCGATCCGAGCGTCGGCTCGCTCCGCCACTCGCGCGCGAACGCGGCGAGCGCGCGCAGCACGCCGAGGACGGCGCCGCGGAGGAGCTCCAATCCGCGGCGCATGAGAATCAGGTCCCCGTTGTCGGTGACGTACGCGCTCGTGGCCCCGTAGTGGATGAAGCCGCGCGCCGCGGGCGCGGCGTCGCCGAACGCGTGTACGTGCGCCATCACGTCGTGGCGGAACCGGCGCTCGTACGCCGCCACCGCGTCGAAGTCGATGTCGTCGAGGTGCGCCCGCATCTGCGCGATCGCCTCGTCGGGGATCGGCACGCCCAGCTCGCGCTCGGCCTCGGCGAGCGCGAGCCAGAGCTGCCGCCATAGACCGTGCCGCACGGCGGGCGACCACAGCTCCAGCATGGCGCTGGAGGCGTACCGCTCGGCGAGCGGCGAGGAATAGCGGGCCGATTGCGTCATCCCACTCCGAATACGGTCATGCCGAGTTGTCCCTGTCGTTCGTAGATCACGCGCAGATACACGCGCGAACCATAGCGGTCGATTGCCTGCTGCACATCCTGCGCGCTGCGAATCGCGGTGTTGTTGATCTGCAGGATCACGTCTCCCTGCTGCAGCCCGGTCTGGTCAGCCACCAACGGGCTCACGTTGTACACGAGCGCGCCGTACGCGCGGCGAAGCCCACGCTCGGCCGCGATGGCGGGAGTCACGCTCACCAGCTCGAGCTCGCGGAGCACCTGCACCTTGGGCGCCGACACTTCCGGGAGATCGGCCACGTTCACGCTCACGTCGAGGTCGCGCCCGCCGCGGCGAACATGGAGTTTCGCCGGCGAGCCGACGCGAAGGTCGAGCAGTGCTGCCTGCCAATCCCACTGATTGCGAATCCTTCGAGTGCCTTCGGCGACGATCTGGTCGCCGAGCTGCAGGCCGGCCTTGTCGGCCGGTGATCCGGGCGCGACCGTACCGACCACCGCGCCCTGCGTCAGCACGTCGCGTGGATTGGTCGACCGGATCTGCCGAAGCCGTACGCCAATCCACGGGCTGCGGATCTTGCCGTGCGTGAGCAGATCGTCGACGACTCGCGCCACGCGGTTGATCGGGATCGCGAAGCCGAGTCCCACCGAAGCGCCGGTCGGCGTGAAGATGCTGCTGTTGACGCCGATCACTTCGCCGTCGGCATCGACGAGCGGGCCGCCCGAGTTGCCGGGATTGATCGCGGCGTCGGTTTGAATCATGTCGAAGTACGACGCCTCGCCCTCGCTTGGCGCGATCAGATTTCGCTGCGTGGCGCTGATCACGCCCACGCTCACGCTTGGCTCGCTGTTGCCGAGGTAAAACCCGAACGGGTTGCCGATCGCGATCGCCCACTCGCCGATCGCCAGATCATTCGAGTTGCCGAGCTTCACGCCGGGCAGATTCTTCGCGTCGATCTTCACGACCGCGACGTCGTTCGACTCGTCGGCGCCGAGCAGACGGGCCGGGTAGACCGTGCCATCCCGCATCATCACCGAGATCTTGGTCGCGCCGGCGATGACGTGGGCGTTGGTGACGATGACGCCGTCGGCGCGAACGACGAATCCCGTTCCGAGCCCCGCCTGTGGCCGAGGCCGGCCGCCGCCGAACAACATGTCGAACGGGTCCTGCGGCGAGTTGTCGACCGCTTCGGTTTGGACGGTCACGACGGCGGGGGCCACTTTCGCCACCGCCGCGGTAATGGCGTTCTGTCGGCTTTGCGAGACCTGCGTGTTCGTCGGAACCTGAACCCCGGAAGACTGCGCGACGGACTGGTCCGGTGGACGCGAGCATCCGATGGCCAGCGCGAAGAGTACGAGACGGCTCGAGTTGAACATCACACGACGGTCCATGCGGCGTGCTGCCGGGAAAGGTCCTGGAGAAACCGATCGAGTCCGCGATCGGAGAGCGGGTGAACGAGAAGAGTACGCAGCACATCGGTTGCCACGGCGACGCCATCGGCGCGGGCATTTGCACACGCGGCGAACTGCGCGGCATTCGACGGCCTGAGCGCGATCACGTCCGCTTCGCTCGCCGAGGCGTCGAACACCGCGCGAAGATCGCTGATCACGCCGATGGCGTCGTGTCCCGCGGCGTCGAGATCATCCATGGCCACGACGACTGCCGCGGCGCCGGCGCGCGCGGCGAGCAGCGCCTGCGCGGCGCTGAAGATCAACGTGGCCGCCACGCGCACACCGTCCGCAGCAAGACGATGAATCGCCTCGATCGCATCCTCGACGAACGGCACCTGCACGATGACGTTGTCGGACAGTTTGGCGAGGTCGCGCCCATCGCGATAAACGTCGGTGGAAGTCAGCGCATGCACGGTGACGAGGACGGGGCCCTCGACCAGCCGCGAGATCTCGACGAGTCGCTCGCGCTCATCGTCGACCTCCTCGGCCCGCGTGAGCGCATGCGTCGTGAGCACGCCGTCGATGAGCCGGCGGCCGGCCGCCCAGCGAACGTCATCGAGATTCGCCGAGGCGAGGTAGATCTTCATGCGCGCGGGAGGTAGAGACTCGGCGGGTAGACGACCGCCTCGAGAAAGAGGGCATGCGCCGGAGCGGGCGGCGACGTCTCGGCATTGTCCGTTGCACCGAGCAGCCGCGCGAAGTCGGCGAGCGGCCGGCGGGCCGCCGCAATGTCCAGCATCGTTCCTACGAGAAATCTCACCATGTGGTGCAGAAAGCGGTTGGCTTCGATCTCGAACACCAACCCGCCAGGGCGGTCGTGCCAGCGCGCGTTGGTCACGTGGCAGCGATGATCGTCGTGGGCGGGCGCCGTGCCGAGCACGGCGAAGCCCCGAAAGCAGTGCTCACCCGGCAGGTGGGCAGCGGCCGCATCCAGAGCGCCCCGATCCAAGGGCTGCCCGACTGCGAGCTCGTACCGACCACGAAACGGAGAATGCGCCTCTTCGTCGGTGCCGACGAAGTAGCGATACCGCCGGCTCACTGCACTGTAGCGCGCGTGGAACTCCTCTCGCATTTCGGTCGCCGCGGCGACCCAGACATCCGGCGGCAGAATCGCGTTCAGCGCGCGCCGCAACTTCTGAACGTCGCCCCGCCACCGTTCCGGAACTCGAATGCCGACTGCTTGTCCGCGCGCGTGGACGCCTGCATCGGTCCTGCCGGACCCCAGCGCGGCGACCGGACGATCGCACAGCCGCGTCAGCGCCTCTTCGACGACGCCCTGTACGGTGCGCTGCTCCGGCTGGCGCTGCCATCCACTGAACCCGGCCCCGTCATAGTGCAACACGAGTTGCACGGTGCGCTCGGCCATTGCTGGAAAACTACCAGCACCATGAAGGGTGTCAAGCAATTGCGCAGTGTT
>DATISA010000161.1:0-2208 GCA_035469245.1 Gemmatimonadaceae bacterium | reverse complement strand
CCGTACTCCAACGACGAGCTCACCGTGATCGCGGCGCGCTGCACCGAACGCGAGGACGCCGAGAACAAAGTGGAGCGCTCGGTGCGCAAGACGATCGCGGCGTTGATGCTGAGCGATCGCATCGGCGAGACGTTCGACGCGATCGTCACCGGCGCGAGCGAACACGGCACGTTCGCGCGCATGATGCATCCGCCGGCGGAAGGGATGGTGGTTCGAAATCACCAGGGGTTCGACGTCGGCGACAAGGTGAGGGTCAAGCTCGTCGACGCCGATCCGTACAAAGGCTACATCGACTTCGAGGGACAGGGCGAACGCTAGGTCGGCTCTCTCCACTCCACGCCGTCCTTCTCGATCAACTCATCGGCCTCGCGCGGGCCCCAGCTGCCGGCCGCGTAGGTCGGCATGCGCTTGGGCTTGTGCGACTCCCAATATTGAATCAACGGGTCGACGACGCGCCACGCGGCCTCGACCTCGTCACTCCGCGTGAACAGCGTCGCCTCGCCGATCATCACGTCGAGCAAGAGCGTCTCGTACGCCGGCGCCGTCACCTCCCCGAAGGCCTGCGTGTAGTCGAACTCCATGTTCACCGGCGCGATCTCGATGTTCGACGTCAACGCCACCGCCGCTCCCGGCACCTTCACCTGGAAGCTCAGCGACACGCCTTCATTGGGTTGCACGCGCATGACGAGCGTGTTCGGCCGCATTGCGGCGCGCGTCTCGTGGCCGAACATCAGATGCGGCGGCGACCGAAACTGCACCGCGATCTCCGAGACGCGCTTCGCCAGCCGCTTGCCCGAGCGCAGATAGAATGGCACGCCGTTCCAGCGCCAGTTGTCCACGCCGAGCCGCAGCGCGGCGAACGTCGGACGGATCGACTGCGGCGACACGTCCGGCTCCTGCCGATAGCCAGGCACCGGCTTGCCACCCATCGTGCCCGCCGTGTACTGCGCGCGCACGGCGTTGTGCGGGATCGTCTCCTCGGTGAGCCAGCGAATCGAGCGCAGCACCTTCACCTTCTCGTCGCGCACCGAGTTCGCCGACATCTGGGCCGGCGGTTCCATCGCCACGAGCGTCAGCAGTTGCAGGAGATGGTTCTGGAACATGTCCCGCACCACGCCCGCTTCCTCGTAGTATTTGCCGCGCCCTTCCATGCCCACGGTCTCCGCCGCCGTGATCTGCACGTGCTGAATCCACTGCCGGTTCCAGATCGGCTCGAAGATCGAGTTGGCGAAGCGGAGCACGAGGACGTTCTGGACGGTCTCCTTGCCCAGGTAGTGATCGATGCGATACGTCTGATGCTCGGCGAACATGCCGAGCAGCATGTGGTTGAGCTTTTGCGCCGTCTCGAAGCTGCGGCCGAACGGCTTCTCGACGACGATGCGCGTCCACGGCCGTTCGTCCTGCGTCTTCGTGCGCGGCGCCAATCCGCTCTTTGAGAGATTGCACACGATCGGCTCGAACACGCTCGGCGGCACGGCGAGATAGAACAGCCGGTTGCGCTGCTCCGGCGGGCACTTCGCCTCGAGGTGCTCGAGCTCCTTGCCGATCGCGGCGTAGTCCTCGGGCTTCGTGAGATCCGCCGAGACGAAGTGGAGGCGGGGACACAAATCCTGCCACAGCGCCTCGTCGAAGTGCTCCACCTCGTCCGATTCCTTGAGCGCCTTCACCATCGCGGCGCGAAACGTGTCATCGGTCTGCGCGCCGTCACGGGCGACGCCGAGCACGGTGAAGTTTTCGTCGACGAGGTGCTCGTGCATCAGTTGATAAATGGCCGGCAGCAGCTTGCGACGGCTCAAGTCGCCGAGCGCGCCAAGGATGACCAAGGTGCACGGATCGGCGCGCTCGCGCGCGGCCTCCGGCGCGTGCTCGTGCTGCATCGGCCGCGGCGAGATGACCGGATCGCGAGCGTCGCGAGGAGTCATGTCGTCTTCACCGCATGCCCGCCGAACTCGTTGCGCAGCGCCGCCTGCACCTTGGCGCTGAAGCTCTCGTCCTGCCGCGAGGCGATGCGCATCAGGAGCGAGAGGGTGATCACCGGCGCCGGCACGTTCTGGTCGATGGCGGCCTGCACCGTCCAGCGGCCCTCGCCGCTGTCCTCGACGTAGCCGCGGATTCCATCGAGGCCGGGGTCCTTCACCAGCGCATCGTGCAACAGGTCGAGCAGCCAGGAGCGCACCACGCTGCCCTGGCGCCAGATGCCGGCAATCT
>DATISA010000160.1:0-25898 GCA_035469245.1 Gemmatimonadaceae bacterium | reverse complement strand
AAGCGGCCAGCCAGACGAAGACGCTTGCCGTCGCGACCGCGCGGACACCACTCGTCCCGCCATTGAACGGGAGCTTCATCGTCCATCCTTGCCAGAGTCGTGGCCACAGTGGGTAACCCTGGAAACCATGTCAAGCACAGCTGCTGAAACGAAGCAGCCGCTGCTGCTTGCACACCGGGAAGAGGGGTCGCATCATATCGATGGACTGGCACCTCCGGGTGACGGACAGTTCCTCGGCGCCATGGATCTGCCGAGGCATCCGCCAACCGGCGACGCGGACGCAGCCCGAGCGAGCAGGCCCGAAGTACCGGACGACCATTGAGCCAGTTCCACGACACGAGGTTGCGATGGCGTTGTCGTTTGTTCAAAGAGATCTGATCACCCTATCACTCGCCGCGCTGGCAATCGCGCCGGGAATCGCTGCGGCGCAGACGAGCTACGTCGCGACCGCGGGCGGTTCGCGCCGATTCACTCTCGCGCAGTCCGGCATCGCGGCGCCGCTCGTCGCGAGCTCGCACGACTTCGCCGGTGTGGTCAGAGCAACAAGAGATCTCCGAACCGACATACGAAGAGTCACCGGCATCGAGCCGCGACTATCGATCGACACGCTTGCCGCCGCGCACGAGATCGTGATCATCGGCACGCTCGGCAACGCGCCCCTCATCGACCGGCTCGTCGCCGACAAGAAGCTGGACGCGAGCGGCATTGCCGGAAGATGGGAAACGTTCCTGATCGAGAGCGTCGAGCGCCCCTTTCCCGGAATCGATCGCGCGCTCGTCATTGCCGGCAGCGACAAGCGCGGCACGATCTACGGCATCTACGATCTCTCATCGAAGATCGGCGTCTCACCGTGGACCTGGTGGGCCGATGTGCCAGTGCGACGCCAAACGAGCCTGTTCGTTCTCCCGGGCGCTCACAGCGACGGCGAGCCCGCGGTCAAATACCGCGGCATCTTCCTCAACGATGAAGCACCGGCGCTGAGCGGCTGGGCAAAGGAGAAGTTCGGCGGCTTCAATCACGAGTTCTACGCCAAGGTCTTCGAGCTCGTGCTCCGCCTCAAAGGCAACTACCTGTGGCCCGCGATGTGGGGCAGCGCGTTCAACGACGACGACCCGCGGAATCCCGTGCTCGCCGACGAGTACGGCGTGGTCATGGGCACATCGCACCACGAGCCGATGCTGCGCGCGCAGCAGGAATGGAAGCGCTACGGCAAGGGCGAGTGGAACTACGAGCACAACGACTCGACGCTGCGCGCCTTTTGGGCCGACGGCATTCGCCACATGGGGGCGCACGAAAGCATCGTCACCATCGGCATGCGTGGCGACGGCGACATGCCGATGACGGCGGGCAGCAACGTCGCGCTGCTCGATCGCATCGTCCGCGACCAGCGCTCCATCATCGCGCAAATCACCGGCAGGCCCGCCACGGCGACGCCGCAGCTCTGGGCCCTATATAAGGAAGTGCAGGACTACTACGACCAGGGCATGCGCGTGCCGGACGACGTGACGCTGCTCTTCTCCGACGACAATTGGGGCAACATTCGCCGCCTGCCGGCGCGCGCCGATACAGCCCGCCCGGGCGGCTTCGGCGTCTACTACCACTTTGACTACGTCGGAGGCCCGCGCAATTACAAGTGGATCAACACCAACCCCATCGCGCGGGTCTGGGAACAGATGCACCTGGCGTACGAGTACGGCGCCAGGCGGATCTGGATCGTGAACGTCGGCGACCTGAAGCCGATGGAATTTCCGATCTCGTTCTTCCTCGATTATGCCTGGAATCCATCGCGCTGGCCCGCCGACAAACTGCCGGAGTACACCCGTCAGTGGGCCAAGCAGCAGTTCGGCGCCGAGCACGCGGTCGAGATCGCGGACGTCATCACCACGACGTTGAGATACGCCGCCCGGCGCAAGCCCGAACTGCTCGATACGGCGACGTACAGTCTCACCAACTTCCGTGAAGCCGAGCGAGTCATCGTGGCGTACGACAGCCTGCGGCAGCGCGCGGAGGCGATCGGCACGAAGTTGCCGGCCGAGTACGAGGACGCGTATTACGAGCTGGTGCTGCATCCCGTGCTGGCGGCGGCGAATCTGAACGATCTGTACGTCACGGCGGCGAAGAACCGTGTGTACGCGCGAGAGGGTCGCGCGGCGGCGAACGATCTGGCCGACAGCGTGCGCGCACTGTTCGAGCGTGACGCCGCGCTCACGCGGCAGTACAACACGAAGCTCGCCGGCGGCAAGTGGAATCACATGATGGACCAGACGCACATCGGGTACACGTACTGGCAGGAGCCGCCGCGAAACACGATGCCGCGCGTGGACGTGATCCAGCTTCCGCCGACCGCCGAGATGGGCGTCGCGGTCGTCGAGCAGAATCGGCCGGCACCGGTGCGCCGGGCCGGTGCGCCGCCAGTCGCGTTCGCTGCCGGCGCGCGCGAGCCGACACTTCCCACATTCGACTCGTACACCCGGCAGACGTATCACCTGGATGTGTTCGCGCGCGGGCAGTTGGCGTTCGATTTCAGCGTCGAGAGCGGTGAGCGGTGGTTGGTCGTCACGCCATCCAGGGGACACGTCGCGAAGGAGCAGCGACTCAGCGTAGCCGTCGATTGGCCGAACGTGCCGCCGGGGTCGCACCGCGTGCCGATCACGATCACCGGCCCCTCGGGAAGTCGTGCGGTGGTGCAGGCAGTGATCGAGAACCGCTCGAATCCCGCCGTCACCGATTTCGAAGGATTCATCGAAGGCGACGGCTTCGTGTCGATGGAGGCGGAGCACTACAATCGGGAAGTGAACAACCGTGCGATGAGCTGGCTGACCATCCCGGATTTCGGGCGTACGTTGTCGGGCGTCACGCCGATGCCCGTGACGGCCGCGAGTCAAACGCCCGGCGCCGCCACACCGCGGCTCGAGTACAACGTGTTCCTGTTCGACAGCGGAACCGTGGCGGTGAACGCCTATCTCGCACCGACGCTCGACTTCACCGGCGCCGCTGCCGGGCTTCGCTACGGAGTTTCGATCGACGACGAACCGGCGCAGATCGTGAACGTGCACGCCGACACGTCGAACCGCGGCTGGGAGAAGTCGGTCGCCGACAACATCGTCATCGCGACGACACACCACTCGATCACGCGCACCGGCTCGCACGTCCTCAAGTTCTGGATGGTCGATCCCGGCGTCGTGCTCGAGAAGCTCGTCGTCGAAGCACGGCCGATTGGACCGACCTACCTCGGTCCTCCGGAGGGCGCGAAGCATGTCCTCGCGGCGCGTACGGCGGGCGGCAACGTCGTCCAGGCGAGCGCCACACGGAAACCCGCACCGCCGGTCGCCCGATTCGACTGGTTCGCCTACGACGGCCACGACAGCGTCTACAAAACCCTCGAGCCCGATCCGTCGCGGTTTCTGAATCCTGTGCTGGCCGGCTTCTACCCGGACCCGAGCATCACGCGCGCCGGGAACGACTATTACCTCGTCACATCGAGCTTCGCCTACTTCCCTGGTGTGCCGATCTTCCACAGCCGCGATCTCGTGCACTGGACGCAGATCGGGCACGTACTCGACCGGCCGTCACAACTCCGCGTCGATTCACTCGGCATCTCGCGCGGGATCTTCGCGCCGGCGATCCGCTACCACGCCGGGACGTTCTACATGATCACGACGCTGGCTGACGCCGGCGGAAATTTCTACGTCACCGCGAACAACCCCGCCGGCCCGTGGTCCGATCCGATCTGGCTTCGCGACGTGGACGGCATCGATCCGTCGTTCTTCTTCGACGACGACGGCCGAGCATATATCGTGAACAATGGCCCGCCGATCGGCACGCCGCTGTACAACGGCCATCGCGCCATCTGGTTCCAGGAAATCGACCTGACGACCAACAAGATGGTCGGTCCGCGAAAGGTGATCGTGAACGGCGGCGTGGACCTCGCCAAGCGTCCGATCTGGATCGAGGCGCCACACATCTTCAAGATCGGCAGGGTCTATTACCTGATCTGCGCCGAGGGCGGCACGGCGGACCAGCATTCGGAGGTCGTGTTCCGCAGCGACTCGGTGGGCGGACCGTACATCCCATACACAGGCAATCCGATTCTCACACAGCGGCATCTCGACCGCAATCGCCCATTTCCGATGACGTCTACCGGCCACGCGGATTTCGTCGAGACGCCGAACGGTGAATGGTGGGCGGTGTTCCTCGGTGTGCGTCCATACACCGACGATCTCTATAATGCGGGACGGGAGACGTTTCTCCTGCCGGTGCATTGGCGCGGCGGATGGCCGAGCATTCTCACCGGCACGGAGACCGTGCCGTACATGGTGCCGGCTCCCAAGCTGCCACGCGCGACCGCGCCCATTCCGATGAGCGGCAACTTCTCGGTGCGCGACGACTTCAGTGAGAAAACACTCCCGCCGTACTGGGAGTTGATCCGCACGCCGCATGAACGCTGGTACGACCTCTCGTCGACGCCAGGCTGGCTGTCGATCACCGCGAGATCGGATGCGATCGACGGACGCGGACAGCCGGCGTTCATCGGCCGGCGCCAGCAACACATCGAGGCCACGGCTTCCACCGCGATGCGCTTCGATCCGCCCAAGACGGGCGACAAGGCCGGGCTCGTCGCTTTCCAGAACGAGACGCATTACTACTTTCTGAGCGTTGCCCGCACGAGTGACACGACTGTGGTGCAGCTCGAGATGAGAAATGGCCGAGGTCCCGACAGCCTCGTCGCTGCCGTTCCCGTGAAACTGCCGCACGACACGCCGGTCTACCTCAGAGTCGACGCGCGCGGTGGACGTTACGACTTCTCATATGGTCTGACGCCCGGCGCCTGGACGCCGCTTGTGCGCGACGCCGACGGCACGATCCTGAGCACGCACAAGGCGGGCGGCTTCGTCGGCACGATGTTCGGCCTGTATGCGTACGCGGCCCCATGATGCCATCCCAACCCGACCACCCACTCGGAGCCTCGATGCGCACGTTCCGCCGACTGCTGTCGATCGCCACGCCTCTCTTGTGCGCGGCCACACTGGCTGGCGCGCAGCAGGTCGTCCTGCCATACCAGGATCTGTCACTGTCGTTCGAGGCACGCGCCAAGGATCTCGTGTCGCGAATGACACTCGATGAAAAGGTCTCCCAGATGAAGGATGTCGCGCCGGGGATCCCGCGGTTGGGGGTGCCGGCGTACAACTGGTGGAACGAGGCACTGCACGGCGTCGCGAGGTCGGGCCTGGCGACCGTGTTTCCGCAGGCGATCGGCCTCGCCGCCATGTGGGACGACAGCCTGATGTTCCGCGTGGCGACGACGATCTCCGACGAAGCGCGCGCCAAGCACCACGAGTATCTCCGCCACGACAGCCGGCAGCGGTACCAGGGGCTCACCTTCTGGTCGCCGAACATCAATCTCTTTCGGGATCCGCGGTGGGGACGCGGGCAGGAGACCTACGGTGAGGATCCGTTCCTCACCGGTCGGCTCGCCGTGCAGTTCGTGCGCGGCCTGCAGGGCGACGATCCCAAGTATCTCAAGACGGTATCGACGGTGAAGCACTACGCCGTGCACAGCGGCCCAGAGCCGGAGCGCCACTCGTTCGATGCGGTGGTGAGCGAGCGCGATCTGCGCGAGAGCTACCTGCCGCACTTCGAGGCCGGCATTCGCGAGGGCGGCGCCTACTCGCTCATGTGCGCCTACAACCGCATCTACGGTCACCCGGCGTGCGGAAGCGACCTGCTGCTCAAGGACATTCTCCGTGGCGAGTGGAAGTTCCCTGGCTACGTCGTCTCCGACTGCGGCGCGATCGAGGATTTCTTCAGCGGACACAAAGTCGTGGCGACGCCCGCAGAAGCCACGGCGATGAGCATCAAGAGCGGCACCGATCTCGATTGCGTTCGT
This sequence comes from Gemmatimonadaceae bacterium, assembly GCA_035469245.1. GTDB lineage: Bacteria > Gemmatimonadota > Gemmatimonadetes > Gemmatimonadales > Gemmatimonadaceae > JAQBQB01. Next base: position 20,011 of record DATISA010000160.1, on the reverse strand, counting down.
CCGGCGCCGGGCGGAGAAGTGCTGACGCCCGCCATGGCCCAGGCGGTGAAGCAGGGTATTCTCGACGAAAAAGCGATCGATACCGCCGTGACGCGGCTTCTCCTGGCGCGCATGAAGCTCGGCATGTTCGATCCGCCCGACAGCGTACGCTGGGCGAAGATTCCGTTCAACGTGCTCGATCAGCCGGCCAACCGCGCGCTGGCGCTGCAAGCGGCGCACGAATCGATCGTGCTGCTCAAGAACGCGAGCGATGCGCTGCCGCTGCGTAAGGACCTCGGCACGATCGCCGTGATCGGTCCCAACGCCGACCAGACGCGCATGCTCCTCGGCAACTACAACGGCGAGCCCGCCGACCCCATCACGCCGCTGCGCGGCATTCGCGAGGCCGTGTCCGGCAGGACGCGCGTGCTCTACGCGCTCGGCTCCGATCTCGCGGACGGCTTCCCGGTGCTGGAGCTCGCGCCGACATCGGCATTCACGACCATGAGCGGCTATCCCGGCTTCGACGTGCAGTTCTTCGCGAGCCACACGATGCAGGGCAACCCGCTGTTCGTGCGGGTCGATAGCACCGTGAACGTCAACTGGAAGGACGGCGCGCCGCGCGCCGACATGAATGCGGACGACTTCGGCGTACGATGGATGGCGGTACTCCGTCCGCCGGTCACCGGCGACTACCGGCTTGGTCTCGTCGGAACGATCAGGTTCCGGCTGTTCGTCGACGACAGCCTGGTCTTCCGATCCGTCTACCCAACACACGACGGCGAGTACCCCGATCCGCGGCTCGTGCAGACGCCGCCAATGCACTTCGAGGCCGGGCAGTCGTACCGCATCAAGGTAGAAGGCGAGGAGACGACCGGCGATGCGCAACTTCAGCTCGTGTGGGCGACGCCGCGCGAAGCGCTCGAGGCCAACGCCGTGCGCGCCGCGCAGCAGGCCGACGCCGTGGTACTCGTGCTCGGACTCACGTCGCGGCTCGAGGGCGAGGAGATGTCCGTGGAGATTCCCGGATTTCGTGGCGGCGATCGCACGAGCCTCGATCTTCCCGCGCCACAGGAGCGGCTCCTCGAGCGCATCGTGTCGTTGAACAAGCCGATCGTACTCGTACTGATGAGTGGCAGCGCGCTCTCGACCGTCTGGGCGCAGGAGCACGTGCCGGCCATTCTCGAGGCATGGTATCCCGGCCAGGCCTCGGGCACGGCGATCGCCGACGTGCTGTTCGGCGACTACAACCCGGGCGGCCGGCTGCCGGTGACATTCTACAGAAGTGTGAACGACCTGCCGCCGTTCACGGATTATGGCATGCGCAACCGGACGTATCGATTCTTCACCGGCACGCCGCTGTATCCGTTCGGCCACGGGCTGAGCTATACTACTTTTGAATACAAGAACGTGCGGGCGAGTGGGCGGCAGGTATCGCCCGATGGGCGGGTCGATGTGTCCGTGGACGTCACGAACACGGGCAAGCGTGCCGGGAGCGAGGTCGTCCAGCTCTACGTGCAGCACATGGGATCGAAGGTTGCGCGGCCGCGGGAAGACTTGCGCGGATACCAGCGGGTAGCCTTACAGCCGGGCGAGACGAAGACCGTCACGCTGCCGCTAATGGCGAAATCTCTGGCGTTTTGGGATTCGACTTCGCATGGTTGGGTGGTGGAGCAGGAGCCGATCAGGCTGCGAGTCGGGGCGTCGTCGGCAGACATTCGGGGCGAGGCGGTGGTGGAGGTGAAGCGGTAAGCCTTCGCGGGATGTCGTATGAGGAGTCGTTGGCGGTATTGGATGTCGTTCTCGATGGTGGTAACGGCGGTTCAGTCGGGAGTGCTCGCGCTCGCGCAAGCCCAGACGTCGCGGACGACCGTTGTCATCACGGTGCGCGACTCGGCGAGCCGAGCCTCGATTGCGGGCGTGCAGCTCAGAGTGGCCCCGGGCAACATCATGCAGCGGACGGACAGCACCGGCCGCGCCGTGTTCGCCGCGCTCGAGCCGGGCAACTACACCATCGAGGCGCGGCGCGTCGGCTATCGACCCTCCACGACGCCGGTCGCGATTCGTGGCGAAGACAGCATTCACCTCTCGCTTGCGTTGATGCAGATCCCGGCGGAATTGAATCCGGTCGTAGTCGAACGCCAGCCGGTGCCGACGAGGCTGGGAGAGTTCGAGGAGCGACGGAAGCGCGGCGTTGGGCAGTTCGTCACCGCCGCCCAGATCGATTCCTCGTTCGGCGCATCGCTGGATGCGATCATTGTGATGCGGGTTCGCGGCGTGAGAGTCGTGGGCGACAAGACGAGCGGCTACCGCGTGATGAGCCTCAGGCCCGCTACTGAGCATGCATTCATGCGACCGGCCGGTCCGTGCTGGCCCGTCGTCTACCTCGACGGGGTTCAGCTTGCGGATGGAAGCGACAAGGGTCCCGACATCGGAATCGCGGACACCTGGTCGATTGGCGGAATAGAGTACTACTCGCCGTCCGAGGTGCCCGTGCAGTACAAGCAGTCGGGGGCACTGGGCGGCGGGCCAGGTAACCGTGAAATCCCCACCAGCCCGTCGTGCGGCGTGATGCTGATCTGGACACGACGCTGACTGCACGCCGAGTCGGCAGCTGGATCGCCGGCTCGCCGTCAGAAATCCGCCACGTTTTTCGAGATTTTGCTCAGGTGATGCCCCTCGTGATCGTCATGTGATGCGCCCGGGATGACCGCGTGATACGGCCTCGCATCGTTCGCTATGCCGATACGGCTCGTGCACAACGGCACGAGCGAGAGATCGGTAACCAACGATCATTACGAGGGTTGCACTCATGCGTCCGATTTTGTTGTACCCGAAGCGCCGCGCGATTGTGCGCGGGCTCACACTCTCTGCTATCGCGGCGCTGACGGTCGGCACCGTCGTCGCGTGCCAGGGCGACCAGCCAGTTGCGCCGAACCGTGCCGCCGCCGACACCACGGCATCCAAGGCTCTGTACCGGCCCGGATCAGGCAAAATCCGTTGGTCGCTCGAGGATGGAAGCTGGTCCTTCCTCATCAGCCCCGGAACCTTCCAACTCAGCGGCGGTCCCGCGAACACGACGGTGAACGTCACCGACAACTTTGCGCCTGACCAGGACTCGACCAAGGGTAACTTCGAGCTCACGGGGCTCCTTCCCGGCACTTACACACTGTGTGAGACCCTTCCACCACCGAAGTATCTGCTGCCCCAGCCGCCGATGAGCCCCTGTCAGTCGGTGAACGTCTACAGCAACACCACGACCTGGATGGGACCGGTGTTCAACATGCACATTCCGATCGAAGCATGGTCGGTGGTGGACCCGGTCGGCAATCTGCTCGGTGGGGCGTACTTCCAGCTCCAGGACTCCACGAACACGGTCATCGCGAGCAGCTTCGACAACGGTGGCTTCGACACGGACAACACGCCCGGCAAGTGGCTCACCGAGCTGACGGTGCCCGGATACTATACGTTGTGTGAGGTGCTGGCGCCGAGTGGCTACGTACTGCCCAAGATCCCGTGCAAGAAGTTCTATGCGCTCGGCGGCATCACGGCGCAGCAGCTGGGAAGCTGGGTGAACACGCCGAACTACAGCATGTACTTCAACGTCACCGATCCCTACGGGAACCCGCTGAGCGGCACGCAATTCGTCATCATCCGGCAGTACTATCCGAAGAGCAACATCAACGTGACGGACAACATCTTCCCCGATCGCGATCCCAAGACCGGCAAGTACTTCGTCGTCCTGCCGGCATCGGGTTGGTACGTGGTGTGTCAGACTACGGCGCCCTACGGCTATGACATTCCAACGACCAACGGGGGCTGCTATCCGATTGCGACCAACGTGCAATTCGGTGTCCCGGCCAACGCCGGAACCTTCGTCGATAAACCGTGGCCGGTCGCGCGGTGATGACTCTGACTCTTCCATGCGCGGCGCAGTTCGCTAAGACGAACTGCGCCGCGCTGTGCCGCGAATGAACATTCTCGAAACACAGCGGTTGACGCTCCGCAACGCCGTGTCCGACGACGCGGAGTTCATGCTGCGGCTGCTCAACGAACCGTCGTTCATCCGGTTCATCGGCGATCGCGGCGTGCGCACGCTCGACGACGCGCGGCGCTACATCGCGGACCGGCTCGTCGCCAGCTACGAGAAGAACGGATTCGGATTGTGGGTCGTGGAGCGAAAGGACACAGCCGGTGCGATGGGCATCTGCGGGCTCGTGAAGCGCGACGCGCTCCCGGAGCCCGATATCGGCTTCGCATTTCTGCCGGAGTTCTGGTCGGCGGGCTACGCGTACGAGTCGGCGGCCGCAGTGAAACGGTACGCGTTGGGACCGCTCGGGATGGCGCGGCTGCTTGCGATCACGAACGACGACAACGTGGCGTCGATCAGGCTCGTCGAGAAGCTTGGGCTCGAGTACGTGCGCATGATGGAGCTGGCGCCCGGCGAATCGCCGGTGCGGCTCTTCGCGCTCGAAGGTTCCGCGGCGCAGGGAGCGCAGTGACATTCACGGCGTGACGGACGTTCGGGCGGCAATAGCTACGGCAACTGCTACTACCACTGCAACCGCAACTGCAACTGCAACTTCTTTGGGAAACGGATTGACGCGGATGGGACGGAGTGGAACGAATTGCTCCCCGCGCTGAACACGCGCCCGCATCGCCACGCGCCCGGACGATCATTTGTTGGCAACCGACGCTCGGGCTGGCCGCTGGTGGCTAGCCGAGCGGCCGTTCCAATCAAAGTCCCTTCACGGCTCGTGGAGCGACGCCAGTGTCGCACCACCGGGTTCGATGTCTTGTTTTTTGCTTCTTTTGTGTCCCCCTTGTTCCAACTCTACCGGGCGCGTCGAGCCAACTCGGCGCGACTCACTCTCGGCGAGGTCCAAACCGCCAAGTCAGTTCATAGCCTCAACAGTTGATTCAATCAAATGGTGAGGCTATACTGCCGGGCATGACGATCAACGAGCTCGAGCTCCTCCAGGGCACCTTCGACGTGCTCGTGTTGCGGGCGCTGTCGTGGGGGCCGATGCACGGCTACGCTGTCGCACGCTTCATCCGACAGGGCTCGGACGGCAGCTTCCGCGTACTCGATGGTGCGCTCTACACCGCGCTCCATCGAATGGAAGAACGCGGCTGGGTGGAGTCGGAGTGGGGAACGTCGGAGAAGGGAAAGCGCGCCAAGTTCTATCGCCTCACCGCAGCCGGCCGTCGAGCGCTGCGCGCCGAGACCGAGTCGTGGAACCAGTACGTGGCCGCGGTCGCGCGCGTGATGAGCGCGATGCCGGAGCCGGCGTAGCGGCAGCGCCCCAGGCCCAAGCCAAGCGAAACGCCGAGATCATGAGATTTCCCTCATCGACGCCCATGTGGCGGCGCTATGTCACTTTCTGGCGCAAGGACATTCGTGGCGACGTCGACGAAGAGCTGCGCTTCCATTTCGAGGAGCGGGTCGAGGAGCTGATGGCGCAGGGATTGGATCGCAACGCGGCGGAGCGGAGCGCGCACGAGGAGTTCGGGGACGTGTCGGAGGTGCGGACGCAGCTGCACGACATCGCGCATCGCATGGCGCGACGAACCGACCGGGTCGAGTGGGTGCGGTCGCTCGCGGCCGATATCCGCTACGGGGCGCGGTCGCTCGGCCGCACGCCGATGATGGCCGGCGCGATCGTGCTGACGCTCGCGCTCGGCGTGGGCGTGAACGCGGCGATGTTCTCGCTGCTCGACGCGCTGTATCTCCGGCCGCCCGCCGGCGTGGCGCATCCGGAAGGCGTGCATCGGGTGTGGGTGGAGTGGGATTTCAACAACAGACGGCAATTCTGGCCGGGCTTCGACTATCCGACCTATCGCGCGATCCGCGACGCGCTCGGTGGCTCCGCGGCCACGGCACTCTACACGCTCCCGCACGCGTCGCCGCTGTCGTTTGCGACGGCGAAGTCGGAGGCCAACGTCAGCAACGTCACCGCCGGGTTCTTCGGCCTGCTCGGCGCGCGCCCGACACGGGGGCGAATCTTCACCGCCGACGAGGACAAGCTCGGGAGCCCGGTGAACGTGGCCGTGATCAGCGATGCGTACTGGCATCGTGCGTTCGACGCCGATCCCGACCTGCTCGGCAAGCCGATCTCGATCGGCAGGGATCGCTATACGATCGTCGGCATCATGCAGCCCGGGTTCAGCGGTGTCGATCTCGATGCGACGGAGGTTTGGCTGCCATTCGCGGCACCGTCACCCGCGAGGGCGGCGGCGTGGTGGGAGAACCGAAACTACAACGGATTCCAGATGCTGGTTCGGCCGCGCGTCGGCCTGGCGACCGGAGCGGTGGACGCGCAGATCATGCGCGTGCTCCATCGCCCGGACCTCCTGCTCCGTCCCGCCGATACGCTCACGGTCGCAAAGCTCGGGTCGATTCTTCGCGCGCGAGGACCGGGCAAGACGCAGCAGGAGGTTGGCATCGCGGCGCGGCTGGGCGGCGTGGCCGCGATCGTGCTGCTGATCGCGATCGCGAACGTGGTGAACCTTCTGCTCTCACGCGCCGTGCGCCGCCGTCAGGAGATCGCCGTGCGACTCGCGCTGGGGATCTCGCGGCGACGGCTGATTCGACTTCTCGTAAGCGAGAGTGTGCTCCTGTCGCTGCTGGCAGGTATCGCGTCACTCGCCGCGGCCTGGTGGGGCGGAAACACCATGCGGACGCTGCTCCTGCCGGACATTCGCTGGGCGTCCGCTCCGCTCAACTGGCGCGTGCTCACGTTCGCGATGGCCGTGGCGATCGCCGCGGGCGTTCTGGCGGGACTGGTCCCGGCGATCCAGTCGGTCAATCCCGCTCTCACGGATGCGCTCAAGTCGGGCCTGCGCGAGGGCACTGTCCAACGTTCCCGGCTGCGCGGCGCGCTGCTGGTCGTGCAGGTCGCGCTGTCGATGGTGCTGCTCGTTGGCGCCGCGCTCTTCCTCGAGAGTCTCTCGAAAGTCCGCGGGATCGACATCGGTTTCGACTCCCGAGAGCTGGTCTTCGCACGCATCAGGTTCGACGCGCCCGACACCGTGGGCGCCGTGCGGCTCGAGCAGGCGCTCGGCAGCATCGCGGGCCGGCTACGATCGGCGCCGGGCGTGAAGCAGGTCGCGCTGTCGAGCATGGAGCCGATGTACGGATTCAGCCGCACGAGGTTCTATCCCGATGCCGACACGGTCGCGCACAAAATCTCGAGCCCGACCTTTTCCGTCGTCTCGCCCGAGTTCTTCGAGACGACCGGCCTGCGCATGGTGCGCGGCGCCGGGCTCGGGAGCGGCACGTCGCAGCGCGTCGTGATCAACCGGGCGATGGCCGAGGGACTGTGGCCGGGAGAGAACCCGATCGGGCGGTGCATCAGATTCCAGAAACCGGAGGCCGCCTGCTTCACCGTGTCGGGCGTGGTCGAGACCGCGCACCGGGACAACGTCATCGAAGGCCCCATGCCGCAGTTCTATCTGCCGGCTGGCGCGCCGCAGTTCGACGGTTTCAGGCTCCGAGCGCTGGTGGTGCGCGCCGACCCGACGGCGCACGCGCTGGTGATGACACAACTCTCGCAGGAAGCGCGTCGGGAGCTTCCGACGGCGCAGGTGGCCATCGAGCGCATGTCCGACGAGCTCGAGCCGCAATACCGTCCGTGGAAGATGGGCGCCGCGCTGTTCGCGCTCTTCGGGCTGCTGGCGATCATCGTAGCGGCGGTGGGCATCTACAGCACGGTGAACTACGTGGTGAGCCAGCGGACGCACGAGTTCGGCGTGCGGATCGCGCTCGGAGCGCAGACGAGCGACATCCTGCGCCAGGTGATCGGCGACGGCGTCCGGCCCGTGATCGTCGGCGTGATCGTCGGGATCGCGCTCGCGCTCGCCGGCGGGAGGCTCATCGCCTCGCTGCTCTACGGCGTGGCGCCGAGCGACGCACGAGTGCTCACCGTCGTGTCGGGTGGCCTCGTGCTGGTCGCGATCGCGGCGGCGTTCGTGCCGGCGCGGCGCGCAGCGCGGGTCGATCCGATCGCGGCGCTGCGGGCGGAGTGACCGGCGTCCGCGGCTGATCGACTCCGCCGCGGACGAATTTGCCCGGCGACTATCCCTGCTCGAGCACCGTCGCGCGGAACTGCTTGAACGACGGACGCCTTTTTAAAAGTGGAATGAGCTCCTGGCCGATCCGCTTGACGACGGGTCCCTTGCGGTACTCGGCGAACACCTCCTCGGACTCGAACTCGCCGTAGATGAAGACCTCACGCTCTGCATCGGGCGAGTGATACCACTCGTAGCGAGAGCAGCCTGCCTCGCCGCGTGCCTGCGCGACGACGTCTCGCAAAACCTGCTCGAACCGATTGACGCTCTCGGGCTTCGCCTTCACGGAAACCTGGATTACGACCACAGTACCTCCATTGCGCTCCGGTAACCAACCCATGCTCGATTGAGCATTGACACGACAGGGCGCTGCCCGGACAGCGGAGGGTGAAAACTAGAGCGCCCTGTCCAGGGCCCGCCTCAGCGATCCATGACCGGGAGATACGCGCGCCATGGCCCGACTGCATCCCGGTACTGCTTGGCCATGACGCGCGCCGTTTGCGCAATGTGCCCGAGGTCGTGCGCAACCCAGCACGACAGGAGCTGCCGGAGTGTCACGGCGCCAAACTGCGGATGCTCGCCCTCGAGGGCGAGCTGCGCATCGGTCAATCGCCAGCTCCTGACCGTGTCGAGATTCTCGGCACGTAGCCGTGCGAATTCGTCGAGCAGGTCCATCAATGACTTGCCCTTGCTTTCGCGGAACTGCGCGAAGCGATCGTACGGCTCGAAGCGCCGGTTCGCGCCTTGCGCCAGGACGATTTGGGCGCGGGGAATCCAGTCGGTGCGCTCGGCGTGGATCAGATGCCCGACGATGACGGAGGGGCTCCACGTGTCCGGACCTTCCGTTGCATCGGTCCACGCCGGCGATAGTCCGGCGAGCATGGCGCGCAGTGTATTCGGCGTGCGCTCCAGGACAGCGGTTCCAGTGGCGAGGTCGAAGTCCATGATGATCTCCTCATGACGAGTCGGGCGTTGCGCCCGCGCATCAAAAGCTAAGCGGGCCGCAACTGGCACTGCCGAACGAGCAAGGGCAGCCGTCGGCGCTCCAACCCGCAAGTGGCCAGCACGCCTTGCGTTGTCGCATACGCCCCTTGGGCCCGGGGCGGCAATGTGACCTCAGGACGGCGCGCCATAGTTGAATTGTTATACGAGAGCTGTGATGCAGCCCACGACGCGCCGGCCCGGGCGTCCCGCATGGTGGATGCCGATGCGACTCTTCGGTGTGATGTCGGCGGTCGGTCTGGTTGCTCCGCTCACCGGTGCAACCCTGGCGGCGCAGGACTCGCTGCACGTTCTGTATCACACCTCGGGCGACACCGTCCCGCCGTCGAGCATCGTGACCGTGATGTTCGACCGGCCTGTGGCCGGCGCGCTCGACTCGACCGTCTCGGCGGCCCGGGTCTTTCACATCGAGCCGAATGTCGCGGGATCGGTGGTGTGGCGGGACCCGGTCACCATCCGCTTCATCCCGTCCGGCGCGCTCACGCCGGGCACGCGCTACGTCGTAACGATCGACAGCGCGCTGCGCGCCGAGGGCGGCGTGAGACTCGGCGCGCCATACGACTTCAGCTTTCGCGTCGCCGGCCCGCGACTGACGGCGCGGTCATTCGACCGGTTCACCGGGCGCGCCGATACGCTCGCCCCCGACGGAAGGGTGAGTCTCCTCTACAGCGCTCCGGTCGACATCGAGCGACTCCGCCGAGGAACCCGCATCGAGCTGTCGCGCTGTCCCGCCCCCGCCGACAGCATCGTCCCGTACCGCGTGCTCCGCCAGCGACCGCTGGCGCGCGACGATCCGTCCAGCTTCCAGTACGCGGGTGGATACCAGCGCGACTCGATCGCCGACCGATTCCGAACGGTGGTCGAGCTCGAGCCCATCACGATACTTCCGCTCGAATGCGCCGGCCGGCTGGCCCTCCCGACGATGGCCGACGACTCGTCGTATGGACGCGAGGAACGCTACGCCGCGAGAACGGCGGCGGTGTTCCGGCTCCTGAGCCTGGACTGTATCAGTTGGCCGCCCCGCCGCTGCAACCGCGACGTGCTCTGGCTTCAATTCGCGTCGCCGGTTCGCCGCGCCGAGGTTCTCCGCGCGGTTCGGCTCGACGGGCAATCCGTCACGATCGATAGACAGGACGACCGCGAGAAGGCGTGGCCAATTCGGGTGCACCTCGCCCCGCGCACCACCTACACGGTCCGCGTCGACTCATCGATCCATGACGTGTACGGTCGTCGACTCGAGGGTCCGCTCGAGATCTCGGCCCACACCGACGACTACGCTCCAGCGACCGCGTACCCAACAGGCATCATCACCGCGCCACGCTCCGGCTCGCGCACGATGCCTATTCGATCGATCAACGTTCGTTCCGTTCGCCTCATCGCGTATCGCATTCCGGACAGTCTCCGTGCCAGAACGATGAGCATGGCGAGCGGATCGCCCGCGCCCAGCCCGCTCGTGCGTGGCCTGCGTGCCGAGACGACGATCGTGGCGCTGCCCGGTCGGCTCAACGCCGACACGACGGTCGAAATTCCATTCCCCAGAATGGCGCTCGCGGCCGACCATCCGCTCGTTTTGATGCGCACCGATATCGAGCAACCGGTGCCGGAGGCATATGCTCCTGCGGTTTCATATGCGCGCCATGCGATGGTTCTCGCATGGCCTGATCGCTTGGGGCCAATGTGGGTGCCGTATACGCTCCTCCAGGTCACCAATCTCGCGGTGACCGCGAAGCTGGTCGGCCTTCAGGACGGCGCAGCGCTCGTGACGGATCTTGGTGACGGGCATCCACGAGCCGATGTCACCGTCACGCAAATCGATCGTTGGGGACGAACCGTCGGGCAGGGAGTGAGTGATCGAACCGGTGTCGCGCGACTCGTACGGTCGGCGCCGGATTCGGTGCCACCGCCGCGCACGCCGTTGACGCCGACGCCCGATCTCCGATTTACGACGCTGCAGGCGCAATCGCGGGACGACCATGTCGTCGTGTCGCTCGGTGGGCGCGCGATCGGATACGAGACGGCGTCGCCGCTTGGCGTCAACTCCCTCGGCGGGCGATTCGACGAGCAACCGCTGGTGGAGGGGGCCATCTTTGCCGACCGAGGCATCCTCCGTCCCGGCGAAGTCGTTCACGTGAAGGGCATCGTTCGCCGTGGCGTGCTTGGCGAACTGCGGCTGCCCGCCCGCTCCGACTCGGCGCGCATCACGATCCGCAAGGAGCGAGACTCGTGGGCGGACGACAGCACACTCGTGGCACGTGACACGGTGATGCGATTGTCGGCATACGGCACGCTCGTCGATTCGCTGGTACTGCGACCCGGGCTGCCGCTGGCCCGATACGTGGCGGACCTTCAGGTCGTCGCGGGAGGCCAATGGCGAACGATCCGCTCCACCGGATTCCGGCTGGCGGAGTACCGCGCGCCGGAGTTTCTCGTAGACGTGCGCGCCGACAGCGTGACGCGCTACGTCGGCGACACCGTGAACGTCGAAGTGCGCGCTCGATATCTCTTTGGCGCTCCGATGCGGGGTGGCGTGGTGCAGTGGACGAGCGAGGTGATGCAGGGCCACGTGCCGGTGCCGCGCAAGGCGAAGTCGAAGGGCTGGGTGTCAGGTGACTGGGCGTGGTGGCGCGGTTGGGCGAGCAATTCACCGACGCGAGATTTGGCAGGACAGGACACCCTCGACGCGGCTGGCCGCGTCGTGCTGCGCATTCCCGTCGCGGCGTTGACGACGACTGTATCCGGAAGGGCGAACTTCAGCCTCGCCGTGACCGACGTGAATCGTCAGGTGGTGACTTCCGACGCCTCGGTATCGATCAGCTCCAGCCGCGTCTTCATTCTGGCGCGTCCAGCCGGTGCCGCCACGACGTGGCGCTCTGGCAAGCCGGCGGGGATCGAGCTGCTGGTGGTCGACGAGCATGGATCGCCGGTGCGCGACGCAGCCATGCGCACGCTCGTGGTTCGCGACCACTGGCAGGAAGCCAATCCGGCCACAGGGGCGGCCGCCCGGCAGGTGATCGACACCGTGCGCCGGGATCAAATGCGGCTCGACGGCGGCAGCGGGACCTTCACGTTCACGCCGGCGGGCGCGGGCACCTACGCGGTCTCCTTCGTAACGGCGGATGCTCGCGGCGGATCGACACGAACGGTCGTCGTGCGAAGCGCCACCGATTCGGCGCCGAAGGAGATGCCAGTCGGATACAGGCTACCGCTTCGAGCCGACAACACGCGGCTGTCGGTTGGGGACGTGGCGCGTGTGCGGTTCGATTCGCCATTCCGGGACGCCGAGGCATGGGTCACGTTGGAGCGCGAAGGCGTTCTCGAGCAGCGCCGGCAGCGCGCCGTGCGCGGCGAGAACGTGGTCGATTTTCGGATCACGGAGCGACACGCGCCAAACGTGTTCGTCTCGGTCGTTCTCGCGGCCCGCGGAGATTCGGTCACACGGCCGGACACGGCGACGGAGCGCCTCCGCGCCGGCTACGTCGAGCTGTACGTCGCGCACGACAGACAGCGGTTGTCGGTTGCGCTGGCAACCGATCGCGTGAAATACGCGCCGCGGGACACGGCGGCAGTTCGCATCCGCGTGCGCGATGACCGCAATCGGGGCGTGCGCGCGGAGGTCGCGCTCTGGGCAGTGGATGAAGGTGTGCTCGCGCTGACCGGATACGAGACGCCCGACGTGGCGCGGCAGGTCTACGCGCCGCGCGGTGTCGGAGGCGAGCTGTGGTCCACCGTGCCGACGATCATCACGACCGACCCGAATCTGAGCGTGGCGTTCCTGCACCGGTCGGCGCTGATGTTGATGGCCAGTGTGGGCATGTCGGTATCGCAGGTGAATAGTGCGAGCCGGGCGGAATCGGCTGAGCTTCGCACCCGGTTCAACGCCACGGCGTTCTATCTTGGCGCCGTCGAAACGGACAGTCGTGGCGACGCGGTGGCGCGTGCCGCGGTTCCGGACAATCTCACGACGTTTCGCGTGATGGCGGTGGCTGCGTCGGCCGGCGATCAGTACGGTGGCGGCGACACGACGCTACTCGTGACGCGGCCGCTCGTGGCCCGGGCGGCGCTGCCGCGGTTCGTCCGGCCGAGCGACTCCCTGGTCGCGGGCATGGTGATCACGGCGCGCGACGGGCGCGCGCGCACCATGGTCGCCGACGCCTCGGCCACTGGACTCGCGATTCGGAGCGAGGCACGAATGAGCGTTTCCTTATCGTCGTCGGCGAGCGTTGAAGCACGATTCGTGATCACGGCGCCGGCGCGCGACGCGATCGGCGACAGCGTGGCCGTGCGACTTGGCGCGAGCGACGCGGTCACGGCCGACGCCACCGAGACCTGGCTGACCGTGCGGCCGGACTACCATCGGCGTTCACACGCGATCCTCGGCGCCGTGCGCGATTCGCAGGACGTCGCGCTCGTACTCCCGGCCGACATCGATCCGCGCCGCTCACGCATGCGGCTTCGCATTGGAACGTCGCGGCTTTCCGCCATGCTTCCGGCGTACCGATGGCTGATGGCCTACCGCTACGACTGCACCGAGCAGTTGAGCAGCGTGGGCCGCGGCATCATCGCCGTATGGCGCGCCACGCGGCGCGAGCGTCCGGACGCGCTCGGGGGCGATCCCCATGCGAAACTTCAGGAGCTTGCGGACGAGATCGCGCGTCGCCAACGCGGCGACGGCGCCTTCAAGTACTGGCCGAGCTGGTGGTGGTCGAGCGCCTGGCTCACCGCGTACGCGGGAACGTTCCTGCTCGATGCGCGAGACATGGGCGTAATCGTCGACCCCGCGGTGATCACGCGCGCCAGCGCGTATCTGCGGAGGGCGTCGGAAGAGCCGGTCGACACCGGCGGCATGAACCGCTACGAGCAACGCGCCAGGCGGCTGGCGCTCGGCGAGCGCGTCGCCGCCGTGGAATTCCTCCGCCGCGCCGGCGAGCCGGACACGGCGACCGAGCGGGCATTGCTGCAGGCCACGCCGGCCATGACATGGGAGGATCGTCTCCGGCTGGCGGAAGTCATCGCGCGCCGACCCGACATGCGCCGCGGCGCCGAGTCGATGGTCGATGTCGCGTGGAGCGCGGTCACGGCGGCTGGGCATCGCGTCGATCTTCCGGATACGGCGCACGCCGTGCGTGCCTTTCCGTCGCGGATCGCCCCAGCGGCGCGCCTGCTGAGCGCGTCGATCGCGCTCCGCCCGGCGCATCCGTTGCTCGGCGGATTGGTCGAGACCGTGCTGCAACAAGGACGCGCCGAGAGCGCGTTCTCCTGGAATACGCAGGATTATGCGTCGGTCGTCATGGCGCTCGCCGAGTTCGGAGACGGAGATTCGCGGGACCGCGTGGTGACGGCGCGCACCGCCGCGAGCACCTTCAGCACGCGCGCGCCGCCCACGGGCGTCGACACGACGATCTCGACTTCTTTGGTCGGTATGCTCGAGCCGGGGTCGAGCGGCGCCCAGGTGCTGCGAGTCCACGTCGACGCCACCGTGGGCGACCGTCCCGTCTACTACGCGCTGGAAGTTGATGAGGTCCCGCTCGCGCCGCCGGTGAAGCCCGACGTCAAGGGAATCGTCGTCGAGCGCTGGTACGAGCGGTTCGACGATGGATCGCCCGTGACGCGCGTGAACGAAGGTGATCTCGTGCGCGTCCGGCTGCGTGTCACCGTGCCGGCCGATCGCGAGTTCGTCGCGGTGGAGGATCCGCTCCCCGCCGGCCTCGAACCCGTGGATCCCAGTCTTCGAACCTCGGCCACGCTGGAACCATTCACCACGGCGGAAAGCGCTGAGGCGGAGCGCGAGGGGAATCGCGGCCGCGACGGTCCGATCTGGCAGGCGTTCCTGTACGGAAGCTGGGACGGCGGGCACTGGTCGCCGTGGGAGCACAAGGAGCTGCACGACGATCGCGTGACGTACTTCGCGCGGATGCTCTGGACCGGAAGCTACACCGCGAGCTACGTCGCGCGGGCGACGACGGCCGGAAGCTTTGTCGCGCCGCCGGCGTACGCGGAAGAGATGTACAATCCCGCGCTGCAGGGGCGGAGCAGCGGCGGCCGGTTCAACGTGGATCGCCAGCGGTAGCCGACTGCCCGCCCGCCCACCTCACTCACATACCCTATCGCGGGGCGTTGAGCCGCGGCAGGTACAGACTCTCGATCGCACGGAGATGGCGTAGCTCGTGCCCCGCGACGTGGAACGCGAGCCCGCGCACCGACGCCTCGTACCCGTTTACGATACCGCGTCGAGCCCACGCCTCGGCGGGCAGACTCTCGAGGAACGTCAGCGTCGCGTGTCGCACCGCGGCATAGTCCGCGAGAATTCCCGCCCACGAACGACGTGTGGCTGCCGCGGTCTCGGCGTAGAGCTTTTCGTCGAAGCCCTCGAGCGCCTTGGGGTCTCGACGGGCGAGGCACAACATGCGAAAGGCGAACACGCGCTCGTCGTCGGCGAGGTGCGCGACCACATCCTTGAGCATCCATTTGCCCGGCGCGTACGTCACGCCTTCCACGACATCGTCGTTCAGCGGCGACAAGAGTGCGAGCACGCGATCGCGCTGCGTGGCGAGCGCCGACATCGCGTCTTCGCCGTAGACGTGCGAGATATCTTCGCTCGCGTACGCGGCGAACTCGCCGGCGACGGGCCGGCCGCTTCGGAAGTGTGATCGAGCAGGAGCCATGAATGCGTGTAGTCGTGGCGTTGATCGAAACGAGTGCCGCGCCTGGAGCGGTCGTTACGTAATCGCCAGGCTCGCGCCCGCCGCCGCAGCACGGCGGAGCTTCTCCTTTTGCATCACCTTCTTCAACAAATGCCGCTCGATCGCACGGTTGATTGGGCTCAACGAGAAGATGATGGCCATCTTCACCGCCAGCGACAGGAAATAGTTGTTGCTCGCCAGCAGTCTGAGCGCCGTACCGAGAATGGCGTCCTGAAAGATGAAGAGAACGATGACGAGGGCCAACGTCAGGGCCTTGGCCTTGCGGCCGATCTTGGCGCGCGTGAGCTCGTCGATCGTGTCCTGGAGCTCGCGATTCTTTCGCTCGATCTCCGCCTTCTGCTCCTTGATGACGACGTTCTCCCGCTTCGTCTGCTCCGCCTCGAACATCGCCTTCGCGTCGGCCAGGCTCCTGGCGTTGTCCTCGCGCTCGACCTCCTCGCGCAGTTCGTGAAATCGCTTGAAGTGCGAGAGGCTCCTCTCGGGATCGCCCATACGCTCGTAGAGTTGCGACAGCTGGAGGTGCACCTGGGCAGTCTTGGGCTTGACGTGCAACTCCTCGGCAATTCCGAGGGCGCGTCGTAGCACGCGCAGCGCCTCCTGCCACTGCGACCGCGCGGCCTTGATCTCGGCCAGGCGAAGGCAGTTCGTGATGGCACCGCCCAACAACCGATGCTGCACCCGGATGTCGAGGGCACGAGCCGTCAATGCTTCTGCGTCGTCGAGGTTCCGCGAGTGAAAGTGAAGGGTGGCCAGCTCCGTCAACGAGTTGGAGATGTGCAACGGGTGGTCGTGCTGCTCGGACAGACGGAGCGCCCGATGGAACATCTCCTGAGCCTCGACGGCTTTGCCTTGATGCACGTAGACGCGTCCCAGCCCGTGCAATGCGTAGATCATGAAATAGAAATCGTCCGCGCGTGCGCTTTGCTCGTAGGTGACCTCGAACATCGCCAGTGCTTCGTCATGCTTCCCCGTGTCGAGGTGGATGTTTGCCATGCTATTCGCCGTGGCGGCGAGGAAGATCGGATACCGGCCGGAGGCTTTTAGAATCTCATATGCTTCCCACAGTACCTTGAGCGCGAGATCGTAATTGCCGAACGTTCGATAAATCGCGCCAGTGAGCATCGCGCAGAGGCCGAGGCCTTCGGGGTCGTGGTGCTCGGCGAGAATGGTCCGCGCGCGCGACAGCAGTTGAAGCGAGGCCTGGTGCTCTTCGCAGATGAACCGGTCCATGCCCTGGACGAAGATGGCGATCCCGAGCTTGACGGGTGCATCCAGCGCCGCCTGTTCGGCCCATTCGACAAATGCGCCAGCGCACGCCCGGCGCTCGGCGCGCGGAATCAGGCGAAAATGCCGCAAGGCAGGGGAGAGATGCGCGTGGATCTCGGACGCTGGGCAGCGCTCGAGCTCGCGCACGTGCATCGTGAACTGTGCCAGGTCCGTCATCGGACGAATTGCGCGCCAGGCGGCGAGTGATGAGTCGCCGGAATCTGCACGCAACTGGCGCCTTGGGCGAGGCGTCGCCGCTGTCCGGGAATAGCCTACTTACGGCCAAGCGGCATTCTGGAGCACGATCAAATATCCGTCCGGGTCCTGGAACATGATCCCGCGCTCGTTCCAGTACGGATTCGTCGACGGCAGTTCACGACCGCCGTGCTCTCTCACGTTGTGAACGGCGGTGCGCCATTCGGACGGGTCGGGAAGGTAGAAGACGAGGAGATCTTCGTCTGTCGGCCGCGGCAGAACCGGATCAGCGGGCCGACGCGTGAACTCGAGATGGTACGGCCACGCCTCGTGCCCGATGATGACGCCGTCGAAGCCGGCGTGATCGGAGAATGACGCGAGGATATCGAAGCCGAGGCCCTTCGTGTAGAAGCGCACCGCGGCGCCAAGATCACGACTCGGCCGCGCGACGCGAAAATGGGGGACTGTGCCGGGCTGCAACGGGCCTGTATGGTGAAGTGCCGGATCAGGTGTCGTGCGTGCACCGACCGAATCACCCATCGGTGCCGCCGGTTCCCGCGACGGATGCGCCGAGTCGCGCCATCGGTTTACCGCGAGGCCTCTCACCCGATCCGATACTCGGGAGGCACGCGGCCGAGGGGCCGGCGCATGCGATCAGAGAATACTCACTATCGAGCCGCCGGCGATCGCCGTCGCAGGATCCACGCAATGCCGCTAGCCGATCCGGAGAGCGGGAGGCTCAATACCAATCCGATCAGCGCGCCCTTCCAGGCGCCCGACATCCACACGTCCAGCGCTTCGCGTGGTGTCTTCGGCGGGTGGCCATCGTGCGTGCTCGTGGACGCGCCCGTCATCAACGCGCCGGTGATAGTGAAAAGGATCGCCATTACCAAGAATACGCCGACTGCCGCGGTGCGGGGGTCGCTTGCTGATTCCGCACGCGATCTGCGGCGTGCGCCTGGCACGCTCAATTTCGACGATCCTCCCCGAACATCCTCCGGCGCGGGCGAGGTCCGCATCAACACCCAGAACACGATCGAGGTGACGATGCCGCCGATCAAATACGCGATGAACAGTCTGGCCGTCCCGGGCACGGCGCTCGCCGCGGCGTAGCACGACGACATTCCGCAGAACGCGGAGAAGATCGCGAACGAAACGGTCACCCAATTGGAGGTCGAATGACGCGCAGCTTCCATGATGCGACTCGCAGTGGGTTTCGAGCCGGCGAGGCTCCATCGTCGGGCCGCCGAGCGCATCCCGAGGACTCATCGCCGCCGCGTGGCACAGCGGTGCATCAATTCATGCCATCGGCGTCGATTTTCCACTACGTCGTGCGTCACTGAAACCACGGTGAGCGGCGTTACGCCTGGTGCATGGTGCTCCCGCCGACGACGGTGCGCACGATCTGGATGTCCTTGATCTTGTCCGGCGCCACCGTGTGCGGATCGTCGGCCAGTATCACGAAATCCGCCAACTTGCCGGCCGTGATCGATCCCTTGAGCGTTTCCTCACGCGACGCGTACGCGCCGTTGACCGTGTTCACCATGATCGCTTCGTCGACCGTGATGCGCTGGTTGGCGCCCCACGTGGTGCCGTCCCACCCCGTTCGCGTCACCATCCCCTGGATGCCCATGAGCGGCGCGAACGGCCCGGGACTGAAATCGGAACCCGCCGCCGCGCGGATCCCCGCGTCGAGCATCGTGCGGTACGCCATGCTCCGCTTCATCAGCGCTTCGCCGTAGAACGGGAACTTGTCGGTGTTGTAGTAGGCGTACGTGGTGAACATCGCCGGCACGGCATCGAGTGCCTTCATCCGGCGCACGAGATCATCGTTGATCAGCGTGCAGTGCGTGATCTTGGGTCTCGCGTCGGCGCGCGGGAACAGCTTCTGCCCGCGCTCGAACGCCGTGAGATACATGTCGATCGCCACGTCGCCGTTGGCGTGGCAATTCACCTGGATGCCGGCGCGGTGCACGCGCTCGACCCAGGCGTTGAGATCGTCCTGCGTCTCGGTCACGTTGCCCTTGTACGTGGTGCCGGGATACGGGACGCTGAGCGCCATCGTGCGCTCGGAGAAGGAGCCGTCCACCGTGTGTTCGGATGTGGCCCCGAACTTGATCCATTCGTCGCCAAAGCCGGTCATGATGCCGCCCGCGAGCATCGACTCCAGCACGCGCCCGCTCGCCTCGTAGCTCACGCGGTGATGGAGATCTCCGCGCGCTCGAACCTCCTGCAGCGCCGACAGGTCACCGCCCTCGTGATGCACGCTCGTCAGACCGTAGCGCACGAACTGCTTGGAGATGTGCGCGAGCCCGTCACGGTTTCGCTGCGCGACCTGCTCCGGCGTGAAAGTCGGTCGCTGGCCGACTCGCGCGAAAACCGACCGCGCGCGATCCGTCACTCGTCCATTGAGCTCACCGCTCGCATCACGGTCGAACGTTCCGCCGGGCGGATTGGGCGTGTCCCTGGTGATTCCCGCGAGCTGAAGCGCCTTGCTGTTGTAGAACGAGGTGTGACCGCCGCGATGCAACACGGCCACCGGATGGTCGGTCGAGACCTGGTCGAGGTCATGAACGTTGAGCGCGCGCTTGTCCTTGAGCTTGGTGTCGTCGAAGAAGTATCCTTCGACCCACATGCCCGGCGGCGTCTGGCGTGCCTTCGCGCGCAGCTTGTCGACGATGCTGGCGATCGTCACGAACTCGACCTCGAACGGATTGCCGACGAGGACTTCGTAGAGCAGCGTCGCGCCGCCCGCGTGATTGTGACAGTCGATGAACCCCGGCACCACGGTCATGCCC
>DATISA010000159.1:0-3774 GCA_035469245.1 Gemmatimonadaceae bacterium | reverse complement strand
GGGGCGCCGCCCCAACACACCTCAACAGATCGCTCCGTCGGGGATGCCGCCGTACATCACGAAGAGAGTGTCGGTGTCGCTCCCGTGCAGCGGCGCAGCCGCCACGCCGCCGATGCAAAGGCCAACGGGCCGGCGCGCTTCACTAGTCGCCTCTGAGCACCACCGCGGGATGCGTGCGCGCCGCTCGGCGCGCGGGGGCAAGGGTCGCGAGCAGCGTTACCACGACCAGTAGTATCGTCGCGAACCCGAACTCCGCGACACTGGTCGGTTTCACCTCGTACAAGAAGGCGCGCAGAAACCGCGTGGTGGCGAGCGCGGCGACGAGTCCCACGAACGTGCCGATCGCGACGGGCCGCAGTCCGTTGGCGAGTACCATGCCGCCGACGCGCATGGGCGCGGCGCCGAGCGCCAGGCGGATGCCGAACTCTCGCATGCGCTCGGCGGCCGCGTACGATACGACGCTGTACACGCCGATGACGCCGAGCAGCAGCGCGGCGGCGCCGGCGACCACGATCAGGAGCATGGTGAGGCGCACGTGCGCGGTCGCATCGTCAACGATCGAGCCAAGCGTACGGATGTTCGCCGCGGGAACGCGACGATCCAGCTCGCTGACGATTCGCCGAATTGTGGGTGCGTCGGGGAGCTGCGTTCCGCGTATCACGAACTGCAGCTCCTCCGGTCTGTATGGTACCGCCGTGCTCTCCGCCGGCAGTCCGTCGCCGTCGCGAAGCAGCGGAAAGTACGCCATCGGCGTGTAGCCGTCTTCGATCCGGTTTTGCTGGACGTCACCGACCACGCCGACGACGCGGAAGGGCATCGGTCGCGTGTCGGCGAGCGGCGACAGCCTCGCGATGCTGCGCCCGATGACGTCGGTCGTTCCGAAAATACTCATTGCCAGGCGTTCGCTGAGGATCACGCCGGGGACGCCGCGCAGATCGCCGGACCGGAAGCTCCGGCCGGCGCGCAACGGAATCCCCATCGTGCGGAAATAGTCGGCCGTCGCCAGGTTGCCGGTCGCGGGGACCGCGGGCCGTCCCGCATCATCGCCGGAAGAAAGCCGCATGGGGTATCCCAGCGTTCCGCGGCCAGTGAGCGGCAGGTACAGCGCGCCACCGACGGACGTGACACCCGGCAGCGTTGCCAGTCGATCCGTCACCCGCGCATGGAACGCGGCCTGGTCGGCGTACGTCGTGATGCCACTCGGCCCCCAGGGCAGCGAGACCTGGAAGGTCATCGCATTCGCGGGCTCGAATCCGATGTGCGCGCGTCGCAGGTTCCAGAAGCTGCGGCCGAGGAGGCCCGCGGCAACGAGGAGTGTGAGCGCGATCGCCACCTGCAGCGCGACGAGTCCGTTCCGCGCGCGCCGCCATCCTCGGCTCGGGCTCGCCCGAATAGCCCGGAGTCGATCGAAGAGTTCAGCGACGTCGGTGCGCGTGAGGCCGATGAGCCCGACCGTGCCTCCGATGAGCGCGGCACTCGCGACGATCAGCGCGATGGTGGGGCCAGCGAAGGAGACTTCGTGGAGACGCGGGATCTCGCGCTCGGTAAACCCGAATTTGGTCGACAGCGCGAGCGCGGCGGCCGGAATCGCGACGCCGCCGGCCGCGAGGCCGAGCACGATGCCGTCGACGACGAAGCGTTGCGCGAGTGCCAGCCGGCTGGCGCCAAGGGCCAACGCAACGGCGATCTCGTGGCTGGTCCGCTCCGCACGAAGCAAGAACAGGTTGACGACGTTCGCCGTCGCGATGAGGAGAATGACCGCCACGAGCACGCCGAGAATGACGAGCTGCATTCGCACGGGCGCGACGATCGCGGACTCGAGCGATTCAACCGAGACTCGCGCGCGACCGTGCCGCAGCAGTTCCGGGGTGATCTGCGGGAATCGCGTCGAGAGCGAGGAGAGGAGCGCATTCAGCTCCGTCTCCGCCTGGGTCATGGTGACGCCGTCGCGCAGACGTCCAATGACCGTCAGGCCCCGCGCGGCTATCTGCGGGCGCTTGACACTCAGGTTCGTCGGATACCAGACGCTGACCGACGGTGCCGGGAATTGGAACGAGCGCGGGAGGACGCCGATGACGACGCGCGGACCGTGATCGACGTCGATCACGCGGCCGATGATCGCCGGGTCGGCCCCGTAGCGTCGCTCCCAGAGCCCTTGCGAGATGAGGACGGGGAGGAACTGGTCGCCGATGCCGACCCACGAGGTATCCTTGCGCTGGAAGAGGGCGCCGAGGAGCGGCCGCACGCCGAGAACGTCGAACGTACTTGGCGACATCAAGGCAACGGTCACGCGCTCAGCCGCGTCGCGATCCGTGAGCGCGAAGGCGTCGCTGGTCCAATACGCGCCGAGGTCACTGAAGGAGCGCGCGCTCAGGGCGAAGTGGACGAAGGTTGCCTCGGAGTGCAGGTCACCCGACGCTGCGACCCCGTCGGTGTGGAAGCCCACGTGCACGAGCCGGTCAGGCCGGTCGTAGGGGAGATCGCGCAAGAGCACGTCGTAGACGATCGTGCCGATCCCGACCGCGGCGCCGATCCCGATGCCGAGCGTCGCGATCACACCGGCGGAGAATGCCGGCGCACGCTTCAGGCGGCGGAGAGCGAAGCGCGTGTCGCGGACAAGATTGTCGAGCGCGACGCCGCCGCGCGCGTCGCTCGTTTCCTCGCGAAACCGCTGCCTGCCGCCAAAGCGGAGGAGGGCGGCACGCTTCGCCTCGGCTTGGCCCATGCCTCGGCGGATGTTCTCCGCCGTTTCCATTTCCATATGAAAAGAAAACTCCTCGTCCTGCTCAGCGGCGAAGCGCGAGCGGCGGTGGAACAGCTCCCGGAGGCGAGCGAGCGCGGCACGCACGTGCGACAGCACCCGGTCAGCGCTCCGCGGCGATGACGAGGCCGACGGCGTT
This sequence comes from Gemmatimonadaceae bacterium, assembly GCA_035469245.1. GTDB lineage: Bacteria > Gemmatimonadota > Gemmatimonadetes > Gemmatimonadales > Gemmatimonadaceae > JAQBQB01. The sequence goes on along the minus strand of DATISA010000159.1, from coordinate 874 downwards.
GACGAAGCGGTTCCAGGAGGCGAGCTCTTGCCCCAGCGCGCGGCGCCCGGCGGCGGTGAGCCGGTAGTACTTTGCGCGGCGGCTGTTCTCGGTGGTGCGCCACTCCGTATCGATCCAGCCCCGCTGCTCGAGCCGGACGAGTGCCGGGTAGATGGAGCCTTGGCCTACCTGCAGCACGTCCTGGGAGAGTTGCTCGATGCGATGGGTCAGTCCCCATCCATGCATCGGCGCGAGCGAGAGCGTCTTGAGGATGAGCAGGTCAAGCGTGCCCTGCAGGACCTGTTCATTGCTGACGGGTTTGGCCACGTTTCCTCCCGAATGCCGGGAGGAAGGTTGCTCCCTTTCTCCCGAATGTCAAGAGGAGCGCCGTGCGCAGCCATCGATCGGTGGGGCGGGGGTGGTCGCGAACCCAGCCGACCGGTTGCGATGAGCATCGATCGTACGTCCAGGTTAGCCGTTTATGAACCGACGCCCCTGGGAGAGGAGATCGCGCGCCTGATTTCCGGGTCCGACTGGGTTGCGCTGGCTGGGGCTGGCCACATTCCCGCGATCGAAGCGGCCGGTCGGTTCAATGCCGAATTGGTGGGGTGGTTGGCTCAGTCGCGGTGAACGGAGGAGAGGCGGTACGCTGCCCCTACTCCAACTCGTAGTCGAGCGCGAACGGATGCTCCATCCCGTGACCCACGCTCGATGTGCCGTCGCCCCGCAGAGTTTGAAGCTCTCCGGTGCCTGAGCCGGGGACGACGGAATAGGACTCTTTTGCCAAGCCACCCTCGAACGTCCCGATGCGCTGGAGGACGAACGTGCCCGGCTTGCCAGCGATTCGACCGACGATTCGCTCGAGGCCTACGAAAGAAGCCGAACCGTCGCCGCG
>DATISA010000158.1:0-4048 GCA_035469245.1 Gemmatimonadaceae bacterium | reverse complement strand
TCGACGTCGTGGCGATCTCGCCCGGCTTCGGGACACAACGGCTCCAGCCGCGCGACACGCAAAAAGGCTTGCTCCTGTTCGACGAGGGCCTCGACGTGTCGCAGCCGCTCACGGTCACGATGGGCGCCGAGCGGAACTTCGACTGGGACAGCATTCTTCGTAAGATCGACGCCGAGCGGGCCGCGATCCGCGCCCGCGCCGGCGCGCGATCATCGAGACCCTGAGGAACCACGACCATCGCTTTCCGGACCACGACCATGCCTTACCTTCCCCTGCGAAGCCTCGCCGATCGCCCAACTCGGGCGCTCGCGACGGAATGGCTCGCCTCCCTTGGCGCCGCGCTGAACGATCCCAAGACCGATCGCGCGCATCTGTGCCGGCGCACGCTCACGGACCTGTTCTATCCCGAATACAGCGAGAATTGGGAGACGGCGGTCGAGGATCCCAGGCTTCCCGCCGCAACGCGGCTCGCGCTCGCGGCCACCGACCCGCGCAGCGTGACGCTCGAGCCCGAGTATTACGGCGAGTGCGACGATGCGCGCTTTCAGCGCGTCAAGCCGCTGCTCTGGCTCTGGTACTCGTTCGACCGCAGCCTGCTCGGCGGACAGAATGTCTGGCTCGGCGTCGAGCTCAGGCGGCTGCTGGCGAAGCACATCTTCAAGCGCTGCGGCGAGAACTTCAAGGCGTTCCAGCACGTCGAATTCTCGTTCGGCTACAACCTGGAAGTCGGCGACAACGTCGTCGTGCACCGTCATGTGCTGCTCGACGATCGCGGCGGCATCGTGCTGGGCAACAACGTGTCGGTGAGCGATTACGCGAACATCTACAGTCACACGCACAGCATCGTCGAGCAGCGCGACGTGACGAATGCGTGCACGGTGATCGATGACGGCGTGCGAATCACGTATCACGCGACGGTGCTGGCCGGTGTGCACGTCCACGAGCAGGGCATGGTCGGGGCGATGGCGCTGGCGACCAAGGACGTACGGCCGTACCACGTGTACGTCGGCATTCCGGCCAAGAGCGTGCGCGTCAAGCCGAATGCACCGGCCGCGGCGAACGTGCTCCGTGCGGCGAGCGACCGGCAGGCGTAGAGGACTTGGGCAGGTGACGGTCGGCGGGGTTGTCGTAGTTGAGTGATTAGGGAATCCCAATCAACATGCGCCGCTGCCGTCACTTCGCCCTCGTGTGCTGCCTCGCGTTGATCGGCTGCGCCGGTACGACCGACCCGGTGCGCCATGTCGAAGTCACGATCTCGGCAGATCGCGAAATGGCGGATTCGACCGCACCAGTCTACGTGACCGTCGTCGTGGTCAACCGCGGAGCTCGCGTCGTCGATGCCGCGAATCCGCGCGGGTACTGCAACCCGCCCTTCCTCGTGCTCGACCAGGACGGCCTGGAACTGCTTCCTCCGAAACGGTTCTGCCTCCTCGTTCTCTACCCGGCTGTTCCCCTGGCGCCCGGCGATTCGTTGACGATTCGCGACAGTTGGTCGGGAGACATGTACGACGCTCAGCGAGGCGCGCGCGCCGCGCCGGCGGGGCACTACCAGCTCGTTGCCCGCGTCGGTGTCGAGGGTCGGCTGCTCTCCAGCGAACCGATCGACGTCATTCGGCCCTGAGCCGAGCTCCCGCTGACAGTCGGACCTGACACGTGCTGCGGGCTCCACGCAGAATCGCGTCGAAACATCGAGCCTGGCATGCGCGCAAGGACACCGTCAGATTCCGCGTGTGCGCTGCAGCGTAGCCTTGAGACCCGTCGCGGAGCGAGACCATGAGACCGTACCTCCTCGTCACCAGCATCGTTTTCGGGCTCGTCACCGTCGCTCACGTCTGGCGAATGATCGGCGAGTCGGCCGCGCTCGCGAGAGAGCCTTGGTTCCTTGCCCTGACCGTCGTCGCGGCCGGTCTGTCGATCTGGTCGGCGGTGCTGTATCGGCGAGGGCAGCACGGCGCTCAGCCAAACCGCTGAGCAATATGCTCGTACAACCGCGCCGCGGCCGGCGCTGAGGACCCCGCGTGCGCATCAACGACATGAACTGGATGCAGGTCGAATCCTACCTCCAGCACGACGACCGGGCGATTCTCCCGCTGGGCAGCACCGAGCAGCACAGTTATCTGCGGCTCACTGTCGACTGCATTCTCCCCGAACGCGTGGCCGTGGACGCCGCCGAGCCGCTCGGCATACCGGTGTTCCCGGTGGTCGCGTACGGCGTCACGCCCTATTTCCGTGAATTTCCGGGAACGATTTCCCTGCGCGTCGAGACGCATCTCAACGTGGTGCGCGACATTCTCGACAGCATGGCGCACAGCGGGTTCCGTCGCATTCTGATCGTCAACGGCCATGGCGGCAACGGCGCTGTTCAGCAGTTCGCGCAGGAATGGGCGGCCGGCCACGCCAACTGTCGCGTCATCTTTCACAACTGGTGGAACGCGCCGCGCACCTGGGCCAAGGTGCAGGAGATCGATCCGGTCGCGTCGCACGGCTCGTGGATGGAGAACTTCCCGTGGACACGACTCCCCACGGTCGCGCTTCCCACCGCGCAGCGCCAGATGGTCGATCTGGCGAAAGTGCGTCTGCTCGACCCCGCGGCGCTTCGCGGCTACCTGGGCGACGGCAATTATGGCGGCATGTATCAGCGGTCCGATCAAGACATGACCGCGATCTGGCAGGTCGCGGTGGACGAGACGCGAGCGTTGCTTACCGGCGGGTGGGGCGACACGTAGCATTCCTTCGATGAGGTTTCTCATTTGGGGCGCCGGCGCCATCGGCGGGACCATGGGCGCGCACCTCGGCCGCGCCGGCCACGACGTCACCTTCGTCGACTCAGTCGACGACCATGTCGCGGCGATCAACCGCAACGGGTTGCGCATCACGGGCCCGATCGCCGAGTTCACGCAGCCAGCACCGGCGTTCACGCCGCAGACGCTCTCCGGCCAGTGGGACACGATCATCCTGGCAACGAAGGCGCAGCACACCGACGCCGCCACGCATACCCTCGCTCCGCACCTGAGCGCCCACGGGTGCGTGATCTCGGCGCAAAATGGACTGAACGAGCTCGCGATCTCGAGCATCGTCGGCGCGGAGCGGACGGTCGGGGCATTCGTGAACTTCGGCGCGGACTACCTCGAGCCTGGCGTGATCCACTACGGCGGGCACGGCGCCGTTGTCGTTGGCGAGATCGACGGTCGTGTCACGGAGCGCGTGACGCGGATTCGCGATGCCTGGCGCGACTTCGACGAGCGCGCCATCACGACGCCGAACATCTGGGGCTTTCTCTGGGGCAAGGAGGCGTACGGCGCGATGCTCTTCGCGACTGCGCTCACCAACGAGTCGATCGCCGACGCGCTGGCGATGCCCGACTATCGCGATGTCTACATCGCCCTCGCCCGCGAAGTGCTCGCCGTCGCCACGGCGCGCGGCGTCACGCCGGAGGCATTCGACGGCTTCGACCCGGCGGCGTATGTGCCCGGTGCGCCGCGTGAAACCGCGGATCGCTCGCTCGACAATCTGGTCGCGCACAACCGCCGGTCGGCCAAAACCCACAGTGGCATCTGGCGCGACCTCGCCGTGCGAAAACGGCGCACGGAAGTCGATGCGCAGCTCGGCATCGTCGTGACGCTTGGCCGCGAATCGAGCGTGCCCACGCCGCTCCTGGCACGTCTGGTCGAGCTGGTCCATGACGTCGAGAACAGCGAGCGGACGCAGTCACTGGAAACGCTCGACGTGCTCGCCGCCACTCGCGTGAGCCCTGCCGCGAATGAATCTCACGTTTGACGGCAAGACGGTGATCGTGACCGGCGCGGCGCATGGCATCGGCCGAGCCATCAGTCTCGCGTTTACGCAGCGGGGTGCGAGCGTGTGGGCCTGCGACATCCTCGAGGACGAGCTGGTCGAGACGCAGCGCCTCTGCGCGGCCGCGGGCGGAGAGTGCACGGCCCGCGTCGTCGACGTCACCGACAAGGCGGCAGTTGACGCGTTCGTGCGCGCCGCCTCGAGCGCGTCGGGCCGCGTCGAGATTCTTGTCAACGACGCCGGCGGCGTGCTC
>DATISA010000157.1:0-7485 GCA_035469245.1 Gemmatimonadaceae bacterium | reverse complement strand
CTCCGCGGCGGTATCTCACCGCGCGCCTCAACCTCCACTACTGATCGGACGCGAGGACGATAACATGACAGCATTCAGCTATCGCGCTCGGCCCGTCGCCATCGCCGGTGCACTCGCGCTCGTTGCCGCCGGGTGCAGTTCGTTCCGCGATCAACTGCTCGAGCCGCAGCAGCCCAGTATCATAACGCCAGAGGTGGTCAACTCGCCCACTGCTGCCGACGCGTTGCGCCTGGGCGCGTTGTCGCGGCTCAAGACGGCAACCGCCGGCACGGGTGGAACGGAAACGATGTGGACGATGGGCGGCTTGCTGACCGACGAATGGAAGTCGGGCGACACATTCTCCCAGCGAGTGGAAACCGACCAGCGCGTGATCCAAGAAAGCAATGCCGACGTAGCGAACTTCTACTCGGCGGAGCACCGTGCACGCGGCGCCGCGCGCGACGCCATCGACGCGTTGCGAAAATACCAGCTGCCCAACTCGAGCATTGCGCAGATGTACTGGATGCTGGGCCTGGTCGAGGAGCACATCGCCGAGGCGTTCTGCAATGGCGTGCCCTTCGGGACAATCGTGGATGGAATTCCGCAGTACACTGATCCGCTGACGAACGAGCAGGCCTTCACGCTGGCACTCGCCCACATCGACTCCGGCCTGGCGCTTGCGACCGCCACGGACACCTTCGCTGTCAGCACCAAGTACAGTCTGCTCGTTACAAAGGCGAGGATTCAGATCCAGCTGGGCAAGTTCGCCGAGGCGGCGGCAACGGTGGCGTCCGTGCCAACGAATTACCGCTGGTACCTCACGTTCTCCACGACGACGGCGGACAATCCGGTCTGGTCGTTCAACTCGAGCCAAAAGCGCTGGGTCGTGGGCGACAGCTTCGACGTGACTGGCGTGATCAAGAACGCGTTGCCGTTCGCATCGGCCAAGGATCCGCGTATTCCGGTGACCGGAACGTCGCTCAACAGCAGCCTCAAGGTTGCCTTCGATAACTTCACGCAGTTCGTCAGTCAGAGCTTGTGGGGCCGCGACGACTGGGCGCCGGTAATCTCGGGGATCGACGCACGGCTGTACGAGGCCGAGGCCAAGCTGCAGGCCAACGACATTGCCGGGATGATGGGCATCCTCAATGCGCTGCGCGCCGCGCCGCAAGAGCTCACGAACGCCTACAAGACGCCGGTCATGGCCGCGCTTGCGGTGCCGGCGACAAAGGACGCCGCCATCGATCTGTACTTCCGCGAGAAAGCGTTCTGGCTGTTCAGCCGCGGCCAGCGGTTGGGTGACCTGCGGCGTCTGATCCGCCAGTACGGCCGTTCGCAGGAAAACGTCTTTCCGACCGGCACGTTCCACAAGAATGGCAACCCGCCGTACGGCACTGACGTCAACTTCCCGGTCGCGACCACGTCGACCATCGACGAAGGTGCGAACCCGAACTTCCACGGCTGCATAGACCGAAAGGCCTAGTCCGCCTCGAAGTCCACAACAAAAAAGGGAGCCTCACTTCGAGGCTCCCTTTTTTCCATGCTCCGTCGCCGCGGCTGCGGCGACGAACGGCGGCCCGAGCGACAACAGATCGGCGGGATCGATTGTCAAAGCTCCAAACCGCGCGCTCCAGTGCAGGTGAGGGCCGGTCACGCGACCCGTTGCGCCGACCCGCCCGATTTCCTGACCACGTTCTACCGTATCCCCTATGGCGACTTCGGGCTGGCTCATATGAAAATAGCCCGTGACGATCCCGTTTCCATGATCGATGTACACGACGTTCCCGGCGAGAAAGAAGGTGTCGACCAGCGCGACCACGCCGCGGTTGGTCGCGTAGATCGGATCGCCAGTCAACCCGTGGTAGTCGACGCCGAGGTGGCTGCTCGAGAGGCGGCCATTGAACACGCGTCCGCTCCCGAACCGACTCGTTACTCGCGCCTCCCTGGGCCGCAGAAAGGCGAGGGTCCACAGCTGGGGCGTGTCCTGGGCGCGCCGACCAATGCTCCGCGCCAGCTCGTTCTCCCGCTCGACGCGTGCTTCGGTCGCGGCGTCCATCGGCCGGGTGAACCGCCTGTCGACGCGCAGCCGGCTCGCGCCGCGCGCGCGCCCTCGTGTTTGCGACAGCGGCAGCGGCTGGTGCGGATAGGGGACCACCAGGCGGAGCGTGTCGCGACCGCCGGACTGGCGCGTCACCTCCGCGACGGCGACGATCGAGTCGGACGCCTCCACGGGAATGGCGCCGAGCGCCTCGAGCTTTCCATCGCTGGCGGGCCGGAAGTGCAGCGGTTCCCCAGCCATGACGCCGTTGATCGCCACGACCGAGTCGTCGTGCCGTGTGTCGCGATCGATCGTCAAACGGACAAGGGATCCAGCAGCGGGCAGGCGTGGTTCGACCGTCAGCCGAGGCTGCTGCCCCGTGGCTGGCTGCATCGCGAACGACAGAATCGTAGCGACGCACATTGCGGTTCCGAGTGGCGTCGAGTTGTGCATGAGTCCAAGATAGACGAGGGCGGCGCGACCGCGGCAACCCCTCGTGGCTCAGCGGGTACCATGTACTGATGGACATCGTTCGCCGTACTTCCCTCCTCGTCAGTGGCGGTCTTCTCGCCGTCGTCGCGCTGATCGGCTCGATTCGTGGTCGACAGGCGATGAACGACGGGACTGCCACCCAGCTCGCTGCGTCGACGCGCTATTTCGACTCGACCATCGTGCTGGCGCGCAGCGCGCTCCCACGGGGCGTACGTGGTGATGCGCTTGCCGTCGCGCTGACGTATCTCGAGCGGTTGCGGCTGGGGCTCGCCAGCCCGTTCCTGCTCGTCGACGAGGCGCTCGCCGATCCGCGGCTCGATTACGCGACGCACACGCGCGTGGCGTGGGCGCTGCTCGGCAGGCTGCAGCGCGGCGATGCCTACGTGATCGACCCGGCCGTGTTCGACGGCGTTGGGCCATGGACGCGCGATGGCCAGGGCGCCACCGGCGCCGCGCACGTCGACCTGATCGACCGCGCCATTCGTTCGGCGTCGGATCCCAGGGCGGGCGAGCTCGCCGTGCGGCTCGCCTACATGCTCGCCGCCGGCGAGGGGTCGGTGTCTCCGTCGAGCGTGGGCATCGCCACGCAAGTGGCCGCGCTGGTACGAGACCGGGTCCTCGCGGAACAGGATCTCCACGCGTTGCTGGACGACGCGCGGCAGCAGCGTGCCGACGTCATGACGATGCTCATCGGCAGGCGGGTCAGTCGCGAATTCGAGGTCGAGCAACCGCCGCTGGCTCCGCTCGACGCGGCGCTGCGCACGGAGGCGATGGACCAGGTCCCGGCGCTGGTGCGCGCGCTCGACACGCTCGAGCGCGCGCGCGAACCGAAGCCGGCGCCACGCGCGAACGCGAGCGTCCTCGGCGAGGCCTTCGCGCGCCGCGCACAAACGCTGGCCGCGTTTCGCCCGCCGTTGGCGCAGGTCATCGTGACGCTGCGGAGTCATCCCGAGAGCGGCTTCTTTGCGACCAACGATGAATCGCTGGCCGCAGCCTATGCGCCACTCTCCTTCGGCGTCGATTCGTCGCGCCGCCTCCCCGCGCTTGCCGTGCTGTCGAGCGCGGTGGCGCTGCGGACGCGAGCGCAAACGACGCCATGGTTCGTCGGCGACGCCACGCCAACGACGGCAGATCTCGCCGCCGAGTTCGGGCTGGCCGACGTATCGTTCGCCTCGAGCGTGCCGGCGCAGTGGCGGCCGTACTTTTTACGTGAGCTTGCCGACGGCCTGCGTGACATGCAGCAGGTCTTCCCGGCGCTCTCGGTGAGCGGGTTGCGCGTCAAGTTCCGCGTCGAGACTCTCCGCGACTCGGCGCTCGCGTTGCACGATCCGCGCACGCGAACGCTGGAGCTGTCGATCGCGACCTCCGGCGGCACGCTCGCGCACGAGATCTCGCACGACCTCGACTGGCAGACGGCGCGCCGTCTCTTTGCCGATGGTCGCGGCTATAGTACCGACCGCGCGATGGCTGATCAGCGCGGTCCGCTGGCGAGCTCGGTGAGCCAGCTCGCCGCCGAAGCCCGCCTCGTGCGCTGGTATAGCGGCGGGCCGTCGGCGGTGCCGGGCGATCGGCCCGCGGAAGTATTTGCGCGGTCCGCCGACTGGTTCGTGGCGTCGACCCTCGCGCTGCATGGTCGCAGCAATGGCTACCTAACGGCGGTGCAGGACCCAATGCTGCCCGGCTACGCCGCCGGACCGCCGGTCGCGGTTGGTGCGGCGGGGACGGGCTCGCTTCTCTCCGCCATCGAGCAGATGACCTATGTGCCGGACACGCTCCGCGCTTCGTTCGAGGCGGCGTGGGCCGACGCGAACGTGGTCGATCCAGTGGTGATGGTTCGGCGAGTGCTCGAGACGCCGGTGTCGTGGCGCGGTCTCTGGCAGCGGGTCGGCGCCGGGTCGGTGAATCTCCCGCCGGTCATGGGGCCGGCGTGCCTTCCGGCGAACACGCCAGAAGCGCGCGCCCGTGAGCGTTTGCTCATGCTTGCGATCGACGCGCGGGCGCGCGGCGCCGCCGTGCGCCGCGCTCGCTACTATCCGTCGAGTCTGCGGTCCGACTGGGCGAAAGCGCTGCTCCATACGCCACCCTGGCGCTCGGATCTCGAGGAGACGTTGCTCGACGGCCTGCGATCGTCCGTGCTCACGGAGTTGATGAACGAACCGACGGCTCAGGGTGTGGTGCCGGTCGTCCCGGTGGTCTTTCGATCGGCGGGGACGAGCTGCGCGAGCAGCTCGCGCTGATGGGCTTCGATCTGACCGATCAGTCCGAGTAGCTCGTGGTGGCGCAGCTCCTCGGTGGTGGGCTGCTTCTGGATGAACGTCAGCGCACCGCCGGTCTCGAGACGGCATTCGCGCACGTGCGCCAGTGACGCGATCCCCTGGCGCCGCGCCGCCGCCTCCAGCTCCGCGACCGTGATCAGCTCGCGCTCGAGGTGCTGCCGGAGAATGCGTCCATTGCGCACGAGGGTATCGGGCCGGCCCTCGAGCGTGTCGAGCTTTCCATAGTGGTAGAGCAGGCGCACGATGCCGGCGTTGAGCGCGAGCAGCACCGCCGCTCCCACGAGCCCGCCGATGAGAGAATTGTCATTGCCGATGATTGCGTTCTGCACCGTGTTCGAGAGCAGGAGCAGCACGACCAGGTCCAACGAGTTGAGCTGCGAGAGCTCACGCTTTCCGGCGATCCGCAGTCCGGCGAGGAGGAAGACGTACACGATGATCGTGCGGACGATCTTCTCCGAGTACGCGATGTCGGGGGAGAGGAGAGAATGCATCATGGAGGCTGAGGTCGAGGTCGGCGGGAACGTTGAACTGCTCGCCTGGGAAATGCAGTCCGCCGGCTAGTTCGGGAAGGGCGGGCGCCGCAAGGAATTCCTGACAGATTGGATCTACTCGACGCAGTGGCGCAGGGGCGCCCCGGGCTCCGTGTGGCCTACGGGCTTCGTCGGAGCGTGGAGAGTTCTACGACTTGGGAAACGGATTCTACGGATGAAACCGATCTGACGGATCGCTCCCGGTGGCGCGACAGCGCCGCTCGCTACGAGCCGGGATTCTCTGTGAGACTGCCGCTCGAGACGCTATCAGAAGCCTCCCGAGCGGCAGTCCAAAAAGAGAGTTCGTCCGGGCGCGTTGAGCGAGGAGGCATCGCCGTTCAGAGATCGATCCGTATCATCCGTCCAATCTGTCTTTTATCCGTGTTCCAATTGTTGGGACGTCCTGAGCGGCGGTTCTCTGCGTCCTCTGCGCCTCTGCATTGAGCACGCCGCTCCGGGACCCGTGGCGATTGGCTTCTCACGCCCGCGACGCCAGCTTCCTCCGCAGTCGTCTCCGGAGCGTCCGCTCCGTCCGAGGCCCGACGTCCCAGGCGTCGAGGTGGCCGAGCAGAAAGTCGAGCGACAGCACGTGGCGCGTCTGATCGCGGTCACGCGTGAAGACGACGTGCGACCAGCCGCGCATACCGACTGGCGTGTACCAGTCGCGCCCGATACGGAGCTTGCGGCCCGAGATCGCGCGGATGAACACGCGCTCGTAGCGCGAGCGGGGCAGGGCGCGAACGGGGAACAGGTCCGCCCACGTGCACAGTCGGCCCACGCGATCGTACGACTCGGGCCGGTCGTCCAGCTCGAGCAGCGACGGCGTTTGGCCGCTCATCACGGCATCGATGAGACGCAACGAGCGCGGGTCGCCCTGCCGCGCGATCGATGGCCAGAAATATCGCGTGATCCGGCTGGCGATCTCGCGCAACGACAGCGTCTCGCCCCCCCCCGAGCGCGTCGGCCAGATCGGCGCGTTCACGTCGGCGCAGAACGGGTTCTCGATGAACGACGTGTGCTTGGCGACCCAGCCGGTCCGCGAACTGTGCGGCTCGGGCGCGAAGTCGCGGACGATCGGAAAATCGCACGCCGCGAGCGCACCGAGCTCGAACGACGGCCACGTCATCACCTCGCGAACGACGCCGACGATCACCGTGGCGGTCGCGATCATCAAGGCGGCGTCGGGCGTGAAGTCGGCCGTCACCTCGATGCGATTGGGTCGCGGGCGCACGCCGATTCCGGTCGAGCGGCAGTTTGCCGCCAGCAGCATCACGGGCACGGGCAGTATGTGCGTGAGCAGCATCGCGAGCTTGTCGGTGCTGCGATGCACGCCGCGCTCGCGTCGCGGCACGTCGAACGAGACGTTGTAGTGCGTGCTGAAGCCGGACAGATGGATCGTGTGGCCCCGGCGTTCCTCCCACGCGTCGAGCTCCTTCCGGAGGAAGCGGATGCTCTCCCACAGCGATCGTCCGGCCCGTGCCGCGCAACCGCGCTCGATCTCGATGACCGGCGTCGCCAGCTCGATCACGCCAGTGTCGAAGTACACCGCGCCGCCCGTGGGCAGGTGGTACGATCGGCCGGTGCGGTGCATCATCGGCGCGCGCACGATGCGTGTCGGGCTGCCGAATACGTCCTCGGGCCTGGCCTGCGCGCCGTCGACGATGACGGCGAACTCCGCCTCGAGACCCATCGCGGCCATGGCCCCGGCGCGTCGAACGGTGCGCCGTTCGACACCCTTGCCCTTTGCCGCGGCCGGCGAGCTCACGATGCCCTCCGCTCGGCGTCGAAACCCAGGTGCTCTTCCGGTGCGCCGCGTGGCATCGACAGCACATAGCCGAAATCGAGGTGGAGATTGTCGTCCGTCTCACCGCGATTGGCACCGAATGGCCGAGTCCACACGCCGGGAAGCGTCTGCCGCGCGAGGGCGGCGTAGCGCTCGATCGACTCACGATCGTCGAGGAACACGTCGCCCACGCGATAGACATTGACCGCGGTGCCCCAGCTGTGCGGCGTGGCGTTGCTGTTGAGAGCGTGGCGCGGCGACCGGTAGCCGCCGTTGGCCGCGATGTGGATGTACGTGCCGACGGCATCGCGGAATCGCTCGAGACACAGCGCGAGCATCGTGATGGCGCACGGCACGTAGCGAGGGAATCCGCGCAGCGGCGCGGCT
>DATISA010000156.1:0-4113 GCA_035469245.1 Gemmatimonadaceae bacterium | reverse complement strand
CCTGTGGCTCGCGACACCTGTCGGACCGGCTGCAGCCCGTATTGGCGCACGATCATGCTTGCCGTGTCGATGCGATGGCCGACGACGAGAGGCACGCGCACCATCGGATAAGCGCGCAGCGTGAGATAGATGGTCTCGGACACGGCCACGCTGTCGCCTGGGCGCCGGGACTGTTTTGCGATCGTGTCGACCGCGATCGAATCGCTGCCCGGCACGATGATTCGATATTTCGTCAGTCCGGCTTGAGCCATCCGTCGTTTGGCCGTGAGCGAGTCCACATCGGTTACAGTTGGCATGCGCCGGACCAAAGGCTGTTGAAGCAACATGCCCCTCAGTGAATCGAAGCGAAGCAGGGTGTCGACCCGCCGGGTGATCGGCACACGCCTCTTGGCCGAATCCTGGATGACGCGTCGCACCCGAACCGTATCCTGCGGCGGTGTCCCCATCGCCGCCCGCGGTGCGGCGACGCTACTCAGTATCGCGACAAGCGCGCAGGCCGCCGCGCGGTGTAGGCGCGACGGTCTGCGTTCGCAATCAATCGAAGCAATGTTGCGCATGCTTCCTCCCCGCGGAGTCACAGACTCCGCGCAAGCGCCTGGCGTCGGACCCGCAACCCGGCACGCGTGTGAACGAACGCCGGCACCGGTACGGGCAAGTTCTCACCTCCGCGACGGCCGAGGATTCGCGCGAGCGTGCTGCGCACGGTCGCTTGGTCGTCGTCGAAATCGCCGTGGTGACGGGCCGTCGACGCGCCCAGCCGCGGCGTCGGCTCGCCGTCGGTTGCCGGTTCACGATCGTTGGGTGACCGGATCCATTCGCAAGTGCCACTCTGCAGGAACTCGCGCAGGCCGGGCGTGGCGATGATGCTGCGTTCCATTCCCACCAGCGGCGTGCCCGACCCGAACGGCACTCGCGGGTGCTGCTCGAGCGCGTTCGACACGAGGTAGAGCAGCGACTTGTTGTAGATCCCGCCGCAGTTGTCGGCCTGTTCGACTTCGTCGGTCAGCGTGTACACCGCGAATCGCGCGATTCGTCCGTCGGCGATCGCTGGCCGATAGTTCTTGTCGAACAGCTCTACCGTACACGCAGGCGCCCACAGCGTCACGGTTTCGATCGGCAGGCCGTGACCGTCGGGCGCCGCACCTGTGAGCAGCGGAACGAGGTGAGCGAGGAAGATACTGCCGGCGCTGTGCCCAACGAGGTGGAGCTCTATGCCCTTGCCGGTTCGCGCCCGTTCGGCGCGATCGAGATCTGTCAGCAGTTGGGCCACACGGGCCGCGCCGCCTTCCTTTCGGTCCGATGCAAGCCGTGCATTCTCCTTCATCTCTTCCCACACGAGCCGTCCTGTCAGCTTGCGGGCGAGTGGCTCGAGCATGTCGTCCATCCGATCCAGCAGAAAGTCCCTGGCCGCATCCAGCACGGTCGTATCGGGAATCCGACGTCGCCTGGCGTCCTGGAGGACGTTGGTGATGGTCGTGAAGTAGTCGGTTCGCCAAACGAAGCTGATGGGATAGACGAATTCGTTCATCAGCGTGGGACGGTACTCGGCGATGCGCTGCAGTGCCGCCGCTTCGTCGACGAGTCCGCCGTGCGCGTAGAGCAGGATGCGCTTCGGACGGTCGGCCGGCCACTCAGCGGTCAGGCGTGGTATGTCGTCGCGGACGAGGCGCTCGACGTCCTCTCTCGTTGTGCCGTAGGTGCCGTTCGCGAGGACCTTGCCGTCGTTACCGATCTTCACGACGTGCGGTCGCAGGTCGTCGTGCGTGAAGCCGCCGCGCCCGCCGGCCGCCACCGACACGCCGCGTGCCAACCCCGGCCGCGCGGCGAGATGCACAGGTGCGCCAAGCCGCCCTACCCATACATCGTTGCTGTTGGCGAGCCAGTCGTCGTAACTGATCTTCCCGAATCCGTTCTTTCCCCAGCCCTCGCCCCAGGAGTTCTGAATCCAGAAGCCCTCCTCGTCGTAGCCGACGATCGCGAACGCGTGTCCCCCGATGACCTTCACGGTGGAGTCGAACGGGATTCGACCCGTCCCGTCGACCCGGTTCCATCCGTCGTGCACGTCGCTCGTGGCGAACAGGATCCCGGCCTCGGCGATCGCTGCGTGCATGGCGACGAGATCGCCGTGGTTGACGCGGAAGTACGCGCCAAGCGGGCGAAGCGTCGCATCGTCGGAACGCTTCTGCGTCAGATCGCGGTCGACCACACCATACTCGTACGGCCACTCGCTCTCGCAGCAGATGCCGTGCTTGTGCCAGCCCTTCATTGCGCCGCGTGCGCTGGAGCCGTCGTACTGGACGCCCGGCCACTCGTCGTAGCGCTTGGCGATCTCATATAGCATTCGCGGCGAGACGACAGCCTGGTCTGGCCCGTCCTTCCGGGTGCGCAGCAGGAAGTTGGCGACGGTCGCCAGGCCGAACCCGGTGCAGGCGCCTTCACCCTTCTGATCGAGAATCGGCACGCCGATCTTCATATAGTCGTCGAGCCTTCGGATCCTGGGCACATCAACGAGCGTCGGGATGAACATCAGGTCACGAAAGTCCGCCGCATCAGGGATCGCGTCGAGCTTCTGCGGACGTCGTCCGTCGCCCGCCGCCAATACGGGAACGGCCTGCGTTACCCGACCTGTCCGCGCCAGCTGCGGCGAGGCCGCCACACCGGCGATGCCTGTCGGAAGTCCGACGTACATGACGTCGTGCCCACTTTCACGACCGTATCGCACGCCGTAGCCCAGTGCCTCTACGAGCGGGCGCGCCTCGGCCACAGTCACCCCGTCCAATCTGCGCGAGTCGACGTCGATCGCTTGTCCGTCGGGTCCGACGAGCCTGACGGGTGGTTGTAGCAACTCGGCAGGCGCGGGCAAACGTTCGGCGGCGTCGAGCGCCGTGCCCTCGCCAGTCGCGGCTCGAGCAGCCGCCGCAGCACCGGGCACGTGCATGGCCACGATGGTCGGCGTTGGCGCGAGGACAAGCTCTCGGAACCGGTCCCACGGGAACGCGGGGCCGGGATCATCGCGGCGTGCCGGGTCCAGCTTGGCGTGGCTCACGACATCCACGAGGTCGGGGTACTTGCTCCACGCGTAGCGGATGATCGCCGCGATCTGCTCCAGCTGCCACTCCGAGAATGGGTCGTGCCCCTGCGTGTTGACGATCTCGGCGCCGAGCGACCAGTAGTTGACGTAGCGCGCGCCGCCCTGCACGTCGGGATGCGAGCGGCCGTTTCGCACATGCCACGCCGCCCGCTTTTCGGGCGCGCAGGCCCATACGTGGTTGCCGTGCTCCGGCTCGTTCTCATCGGGTATGAGCCAGTGCCAGCTCGCCGAGTGCTCCTCCATGACGCTCATCGCGCCGGCGGAGCTGTTGCCTGCTGTAGCGTGGATGACGAACGCGCGCACCCGGCCGTCGCTACGCGCTGTGCGTTCGGATGTGCATTTCGGCGAGTGCTGCTGCACGCCGGGATACCAGGCGTGCGGTGGCTCGGGAAGCAGCGGTCCCTGATATACGGGGAGCTTGAAATGGTACTCGCGTGGCTCGCTCATGATGCGGTCTCCTGTTGAGACTGCTGAGGTACGGCCTGCTATGGGCCGCGCGTCCGACCGAGAACGCGCATCATCGCGGTGTGACCGGCGACGGGACTTTAGAGTTCTCTGACGCGCTCCTGCGCGCATCGGCGGAAGCCCGTACGCCGTGTAGGGGTCTCGCCCAAAGAATAATTACGAACATTTAATGTGCATGCGTAGTTGCGGCATGTCCGTCGTCGGGTTACGCGCGCGTCCCGCACGCGCGTCAGACCTGACGATGCACTGCCGGCTGTTGCTGGGTCCGTCACGCATACCGCCATGCGTTCCTCTGGCAGCGCGCGGCGCTGCATTCAGGGAATCGCCTATTGCGTACTCATTAGGAGAGCATAATATCAGAAGCCGTGCGGCCCGCGATGCCGCAGGCCACGGAGCTCGGGCGGTAACCTCCATCCGTCGGAGTGTAGGCACCAGAGCGGCGCTCGGCCGGCTCAAGCCGTGCGCGCCCCAACATTACAACACTGCCGGACGCTTGGCGCCCTCAAGCGCGCGAGCGTGTCGACGGCAATCGCCCTCGGGCCTTCGCGCGAGGGGGG
>DATISA010000155.1:0-9643 GCA_035469245.1 Gemmatimonadaceae bacterium | reverse complement strand
TCCTTTAACGGTCCTGTTTCGTTAGCGCGGAGACAATATGTTCCACCGCTGGGCAGCACCGGTGCTCGTGCTCGCCCTTTGTGCGATGACGCCAAAGTATGCGGCGGGGCAGCAATCGCAGTCGCCCCGAGGGCCCGGTGCAGGGAAACTCGGACGGAATCATCCGAACCCCTTCAACCCCGACACGAAGATCCCATTCTCGATCGAGTGTTCGGGAAACACAACTGAAACACACGTCGTAACCATGCGGCTCTTGAACATTCTCGCGCAGCCAGCGGGAACTCTCGAGCTGCTTGGGCCAGCGGCCAACTCGACGACGAGCGCGACGAGCTCGTTGAACGGAAGTCCGGTCACCAACCTTCGGTTGGCGTGCGGCGCCTACGAGGCGCTCTGGCGCGGTAAGGCGGACGGCGGACGCGAAGCGGCCTCCGGGACGTACATCGTCCAGCTGTTCGTCGACAACAAGTACTCAGGTTCGTTGAGGATCTACTACCGCAAGTAGCCGATCTCCAGCGTTCCTCCAACGACGCGCGCCGAGAGTCAGTCGCTCTCGGCGCGCTTTGTTTCCCGGTCCCGGCCGGCCGGATCGGCAGTCGAGCGCGATTCACAATCTGCACATCGGCGCCGAATCAGCCGGATTGGCGCAGATGCGGGGCACCGCGGTTGCTCCTGCTCGGGCACATGATCAATCCCGACAGGCTCACTGTGAAAGCCGGTGAAGCGCTGAACGACGCGCTGACGCTGGCTCGACGAAACGGCAATCCGGTCGTCTACGATCTGCATCTGCTCGCGGCTCTGCTCGATCAGGACGAGAGCATCGTAGTTCCGGTGCTTCAAAAACTCGGCGCCAGCGTCGCGCAGCTTCGCGAGCAAGTGGCTCGCGAGATCGACCGCTATCCCAAGCAGTCCGATGCGCAGCCTACGACGTCGCGCGAGCTCAACCAGGTCTTCGACAAGGCTGAAGACGCGGCGAAAAAGCTCGGTGACGAGTACGTCTCGACGGAGCACCTCCTGCTCGCGCTCGCCGACACCAAGGGCGCCGAGTCCCGTGCCCTGCTGAATGCCCTCGGCGCCTCGCGCGCCGCGCTCGATGAGGCACTCGAGGCCGTGCGCGGAACTCACCGCGTCACCGATCAGAACCCCGAGAACCAATACCAGGCGCTTCAGCGCTACACGCGCGACCTCACGGAGGCCGC
This sequence comes from Gemmatimonadaceae bacterium, assembly GCA_035469245.1. GTDB lineage: Bacteria > Gemmatimonadota > Gemmatimonadetes > Gemmatimonadales > Gemmatimonadaceae > JAQBQB01. The sequence continues at coordinate 8,447 of DATISA010000155.1, read as the reverse complement.
GCGCAAGGGCAAGCTCGACCCGGTGATCGGTCGCGACGAGGAGATTCGGCGCGTCATCCAGGTGTTGTCGCGCCGCACCAAGAACAATCCCGTGCTCATCGGCGAACCGGGCGTCGGCAAGACGGCGATCGTCGAAGGACTTGCCCAGCGCATCGTCAACGGCGACGTGCCGGAGAGCCTCAAGAACAAGCGGCTCGTATCGCTCGACATGGGCGCCCTCATCGCCGGCGCCAAGTTCCGTGGTGAGTTCGAGGAGCGTCTCAAGGCGGTGCTCAAGGAGATCACGGACGCGCAGGGCCTCTTCATCGTGTTCATCGACGAGATGCACACGATCGTCGGAGCCGGACGCGCCGAGGGCTCGATGGACGCCGGCAACATGCTCAAGCCCATGCTGGCGCGCGGCGAGTTGCGCGTCGTTGGCGCGACGACGCTCGACGAGTACCGCAAGCACGTGGAGAAGGACCCGGCGCTCGAGCGACGCTTCCAGCCCGTCTACGTGGGTGAGCCGAGCGTCGAGAACACGATCGCCATTTTGCGCGGCTTGAAGGAGCGCTACGAGGCGCACCACGGCGTGCGCATCACCGACGATGCGATCATCGCCGCGGCGACACTCTCGCACCGCTACATCGGCGACCGGTTTCTGCCGGACAAGGCGATCGATCTGGTCGACGAGGCGGCGTCACGCCTCCGCATCGAGATCGACTCGATGCCGCAGGAGATCGATGAGGTCGAGCGCCGGATCATGCAGCTCGAGATCGAGCGCACGGCGCTTCAGAAAGAGAAGGACCGCGCGGCGGTGGAGCGGCGCGAGGAACTCGAGCGCGAGCTCGCCGAACTGCGCGAAAAGTCGTCGGCGATGAAGGCGCAGTGGCAGCAGGAAAAGGAGATGCTGGGCGGCGTGGGAAAGATCAAGCATGAGATCGACCAGGCGCGCATCGAGGCCGAGCAGGCAACGCGGCGCGGCGATCTCGCCAAGGCAGCCGAGATCAGCTACGGCCGCATCCCCGATCTCGAGCGCCGGATGCGCGAGACCGAGCAGAAGCTCTCCAGCTCCGATGGCCGCCCACAGTTCCTGAAAGAGGAGGTTGGCGCGGACGACATCGCCGAAGTCGTCGCCCGCTGGACCGGCATCCCGGTCACGCGCATGCTCGAGAGCGAGCGGGAGCGGCTGACGAAGCTCGACCAGGAGCTGGCCAAGCGAGTGATCGGACAGGATGAAGCGGTCCAGGCGGTCGCCAACGCCGTACGGCGTTCGCGCGCCGGGTTGCAGGATCCCAACCGTCCGATCGGTTCGTTCATCTTCCTCGGGCCCACGGGCGTTGGAAAGACCGAGACAGCCCGTGCCCTCGCCGAGTTCCTGTTCGACGATGAGCACGCCATGGTGCGCATCGACATGTCCGAGTACATGGAGAAGCACGCGGTGGCGCGGCTCATCGGCGCGCCGCCAGGCTATGTCGGTTACGAGGAGGGCGGCCAGCTTACTGAAGCGGTTCGGCGTCGCCCCTACGCCGTCGTGCTGTTCGACGAGATCGAGAAGGCGCATCCGGATGTGTTCAACATCCTGCTGCAGATTCTCGACGACGGCCGGCTCACCGATTCGCAGGGCCGCACGGTCGACTTCCGGAACACCGTGATCATCATGACGTCGAACGTCGGCTCGACGTTCATCCTCGAGCACGCGCGCGGCGACTGGGCGCTCGTGGAGACGCAGGTGCTGGCGGCGCTGCGCCAGCAGTTCAAGCCGGAGTTCCTCAACCGCATCGACGACATCATCATCTTCCACCCGCTCGGCACCGAGCAGATCGAGCGCATCGTCGATCTGCAGTTGGCGCGATTGGAGAAGCTGCTCGCCGACCGCAAGATCTCGCTCGAGGTCACGCCGGAGGCCAAACGCGTCCTGGCCGAGGAAGGCTACGATCCGGCGTTCGGCGCGCGGCCGCTCAAGCGGTCGATCCAGCGGCTCATCCAGAACCCGCTGGCGATGGCGGTGCTCGAGGGCAAGTTCGCCGACGGTGACGTCATCGTCGTCCGGCCGGACGGGAAGGGAGGATTAGAGTTCTCGAACGAACCGGCCCGCGAGACGGTGGGTGCGTAACGCGGCGGTCGCGCCGCCGCCTGCCGCGAGCGATATTGGCGCATGATCGCGAGTGACCGGGACGTTGCGTGGATGCGGATCGCGCTTGACGAGGCGCGCCGCGCGGGTGACGCGGGCGAGGTCCCCGTCGCGGCCGCGCTCGTTCGAGGCGATGAGCTGATTGCGATCGCCGGCAACCGAACCGTGCGCGACCACGACGCCACGGCACACGCCGAGTTGCTGGCGCTTCGCCAGGCCGCGCAACTGATTGGCGACGCGCGGCTCACCGGCTCAACGCTGTACGTGACCCTCGAGCCCTGTGCGATGTGCGCAGGCGCCATCGTGCTGTCGCGGGTCAACCGGCTCGTGTTTGGCGCGTGGGATTCGAAGGCGGGGATGGCGGGTTCGATCGTCGATCTGGTGCGCCACCCGCGTCTCAATCATCGGCCCGAAGTGCTCGCGGGCGTGCTCGCGGAGGAGTGCGGGGAAGTGCTCACGCGCTTCTTTCAGGCGCGTCGCCAAGTCGTTGACACGTCAGCGCCTACGATCTAATTTCATTGGCTCCCCCGGACAGGTGGCCGAGTGGTTGAAGGCACCGGTCTCGAAAACCGGCATACCGGTGAACCCGGTATCGTGAGTTCGAATCTCACCCTGTCCGCTGTGAAGCGTTCACGCGCCGGCGCGGCGGCCCGCAAAGCCGATCGCGCCGGTTTTCGTTGGTCCAGTAGTGGCTTGGTTGTGCCCGGGATGGGTGGCCGAGTGGTTTAAGGCGCACGCCTGGAAAGTGTGTTTAGGTCAAAAGCCTAACGTGGGTTCGAATCCCACCCCATCCGCTCGCCCCGCTTGCACTGATTGTGCAGGCGGGGCGTTCCATTTGTTCGATTCCTTCTGGAGGAGGGCCGTATGAAGCATGTCGCGCGCGCATTGGCTTTGTTGGTAATCGCTGCGGTCCCGGCGCATGCGGGCAACGTCGCCGTCTCTCCGGTGCCCGAGCCCGCGACGATCGGTCTCGTCGCGACTGGTATCGGAGTCATTGGCGGTCTGGCTTGGTGGCGGTCCCGCAAGCGGTAGTCGTTTCGGCGCTCGCTCCTTTGGCTCGCAACGGCAGGGTTGCCGATTGACGTGTCCACGCGCGACCTGTGGCTGGGCCTTGCATATTTCTTCTCTTTTGTAAATAATATGGCCTATGCCCAAAGGTGATTTTCTCGGCGAGTTCGAGGTTCTCGTCCTCGCCGCGCTGCAACGACTCGGTGACGATGCCTACGCCGTCACCATCAAGCGTGACATCGAACAACGAGCCAGGCGTCCGGCCTCGCTCGGGGCGATTCACGCCGCACTCGGACGCCTCGCCGACAAGGGGTTCGTCCAGTTCAGGATCTCCGATCCGCTGCCCGTTCCCGGCGGCCGAGCGCGGAAGTACTCGCTGATCACCCCCGCCGGAACGCGCGCGCTGCGCAACTCGACGGCCGCACTGGCGCGCATGATCGACGGACTCGCCATTGGAGTTCGGCAGTGACCAGCAACCAGCCGGTCGCGCCGCCGCGACTCGCCGAGCTGCTCCTGAAGCTCGCGTCGCCAACGGACGAGCGATCGTTCGTGCTCGGAGATTTTCGTGAGGCATTCGACGAGCGCATCGCCAACGCGGGCTTGTCGGCGGCGCGGGCTTGGTACTGGCGCGAGGCGATGCGTTCGGTCGTGCCAATGGCAAAGCGGCGATGGCCGCCAATGCGCGATCCCGATCCGGCGGGGCCGCGCGAGCGCTGGAGCCAGGTGCTCGCCGACATGCGGTACGCGATGCGGCTCAGCCAGCGAAGCCCGCTCGCCTCGTTCGCCATCGTGACGACGATGGCGCTCGGCATCGCATCGACGGCGGCGGTATTCAGCGCGACGAACGCCGTGCTTTTGCGCCCACTCCCGTTCCCGTCGTCAGAGCGAGTGGTCCAGATCAAGAGTATCGTGCCAGGCGGGCAACTCGTCCCCACCTCGGCCTATCCGGACCTCATGGACTTCCGCCGGCTGGTCCCGGATTTCTCCGACATCGCGATCCTCGACCAGACCAACGTCACGCTGCAGCACGGCGGCGACCCACAGCTCGTTCGATCGCTCCAGGTCGACGACGCGTACGCGCGGGTGTTCGCCCTCCGACCTGCGCTCGGCCGGTTGCTCGTGGCGAGCGACACCGAGTTCTACGCGCCCAAAGTGGCTGTATTGTCGTACGACTTCTGGATGCGCGAATTCGGCGGCGATCGATCACTCGTCGGCGCCACGATCACACTCGACAACGAATCAGTCCAGGTGGTCGGCGTCCTCGCGCCGGACGCGTATGTATTTTCGAATACTCCCGTCGACCTGCTCACACCGTTGAGCATTCCTTCCAATTCCTTCCGAAAGAATCGGGGAGCGATCTGGGCGACTGCCGTCGCCAGGCTCAAACCCAACGCGACCGTCGAGCAAGCCGGACGCGATCTCGCGGCGGTCTCGTCGATGTTGCAGAAAGAGCACCCCAAGTCCAACTATGACATCAGTGGTCGAATCGAGCCGCTGCGCCAAGCGGTGGTCGATCCGGTGCAGTCGATGCTCGAGTTGCTGGCGGCCGCAATAGCCGGCGTACTCTTGATTGCCTGTGTCAACATCGCCAACCTCATTCTCGGCCGCGCCCAAAGTCGCTCGCGCGAGTTCGCGGTGCGCGCGGCGTTGGGCGGAAGTCCGGCCAGAGTCAGACGCCAGCTCTTGACGGAGAGTCTCGCGCTGGCGTCGATGGGTGGCGTCCTCGGCATTCTGCTCGCTCCGGTGCTGACGCACGCGCTCATCGCCATATATCCGGGCCCGCTGCCTCGCGCCCAGGAAATAGGCATCGACGCGGCCGTTGTGCTGTTCGCCCTCGGCGCGACCATCGCCGCGGGGATCCTCGCCGCCATCCCCACGGCGCGGCGAGTCGCGCGCCTCGATCTCACGAACGACCTGCGCGATGGCGGGCGAGCAGGGAGCGGCCGTCGCGATCGCCGAGCCGGCCGGGTACTGGTCGTGACGCAGGTGGCAGCATCACTCGCCCTTCTGTTCTCGGCTGGACTGCTCATGCAGACGTTCGTGCGTCTCGAGCGGGTGAAGCCAGGATTCGATCCGCGTAATTCGATCGCGTTCCGCGTGTTCGTGCCGCCGGCGCGCTACAAGACCTTGCCGGACATCGAACGGTATTACGACACGGCGCTCGGGGCGCTGAGGTCGATTCCCGGCGTTCGAGTGGTCTCCACCACCACGTTGCTCCCATTCGGGAACTGTTGTCAGGGGGACACGTTCATCCAGGAAGAACTCGGCGACCAGGGCACCAAGAACCCGATGGCAATGATCTCCGTGAACACTCCCGAATTCGAGCATGCTCTCGGCATCCCGCTCATCCGGGGGCGATCGTTCGTTCGACAGGACGACTCGACGAGCGAGCATGTCGTAATGATCAACGAGGCTCTGGCCAAGCAATTCTATCCCGGGCAGGATCCTGTCGGCCGATCGATCACCTGGAATGGCGCGAACCACTGGCGCATCATCGGCGTGCTGGGATCGACGCGCGAAGGTGCGCTCTCGGATGCGCCGCCGCCGATCCTCTACGTGCCGGAATCGCAGTCGCCGCGCCGTGGACGGCACTTCGTCGTGCGCGCCGACAGTCCCGCACCGCAGGTGCTGGCGGCGGCGCGCGTGGCACTTCGCCGCATCGACCCAACCGTCGCGCTCACCGACGTCGCGACCATGGACGAGCGGATCCAGCGCTCGCTCGGCGCACAACGATTCCGCGCGGCGCTCATGGGCACGCTCGGTGCGCTCGCGCTGGTTCTCTCGATCGTCGGGATCTATGGTGTCGTTGGGTATTCCGTGAGTCGTCGTACTCGCGAGATCGGGATCCGCATGGCGCTCGGAGAGGCGTCCGCCGCGGTACGTCGCCGCGTCGTCGTCGATGCATTTCGTCTCGCGGGGCTCGGGCTCGTCGTGGGCGCGGGGCTCGCGTTGTTCTGCGGCAAGTGGCTCACGGTCTTTCTCGTCGACGCCACACCGTTCGATGGACCGATGCTCGCGGCCGCGACTGGATTGCTGGCAGTGGTCGTCATCGCCGCGGCGTACGGCCCGGCGCGGCGAGCCGCGCGAGTGGATCCGATCAGTGCGCTCCGCGCGGACTAATCGTCGCCCGGGGACGCCGCTCGCCGACCGTGCTCAGATCCATACTCGGAACGTGCACGCCAAGCGGATGCACCGAATGGCGAGCGTGCGGAGTTTGCTCCAGTCAGGGCGGTCGCGCTCGTACGTCGGCATTGTCGGGATGTTTCTGGACTCGGTTGCAGCGGAGGAGTGACTCTCTCACAAACGCAGTCGGGTCGCGGTCCAGGACACGCGGCCTCGCCGAATCGCTTGCCTGCCTTTCACCGTCCCGAATAGGGCTTGCCGAGGTACGCGATCATCGCTTTGCGCGCGGTGTCGAGCGCGAGGTGCGGCGTGGGCCCGTAGGCCTGGCAAATGGTATGGATGCCGGTGCGATAATGGTTGGCCGATTTGCTCGGCTTGAACTGCGTGCTGAACTGGCACGCCACCATTCGCAATGTTTCGTCGACCTTGACGCACCATGAACCTGGCAAGGTATCGATCGAATCGTCGACCGAACGCTCGACGACAGCCGGGCCGAGCCCCAGAGACCATGACCCCGCATCGTTGGCGAGCGGGCGTCCGTGCAGACTCAGGCTCTTGCCCATCGAGTACCGCTCGACCAACAGGTCGCGATACTGCGTCGCCCTATGGGAATCAGAGAAGAAAGCGAGCGGAGGAGCATCGGGCGCCCCGTCGGTCACCACCCAGATTCGCCCCGTCATGCGCGAGCTCCGATACCGAATAAAGACCGAAGCTAGCGGAGATCGGTCGAGACCTCAATACCGTCGCAGCGGCTTGATCTGTGAGCGCGCTGGCGCGGGTGCGAATACAATGGCGACGTCGCGTCGTTGCGGGACTCCGACGCCACCCCCAGATTGGCGAGCGCCTTCGATTGCGCGCTACTCACCGCACATTTTGCGAGCGGACGAGTGTCTGACCTCCAGCGGGGCCGACCGACCAATACGCCCGCCGCCGCGCGGCAACAGACGACCGAGGCCTGTCTCGAGCTGCTCGCCGTCTATGATACTGTCGCGGAAAACGGCAGGCTCCTGCCGAGCGAGGCCGCGGCGCTTGGCGACTGGCTCGCGGCCTACTCCGATTCGGGGTTCCTCCCGCACGATCAACTCGGCAATCTGGTGCGACGTGCACTCGGCGTCGGGGTGATCACGGACAGCGACCGCGTCGCCATCCGAACCGCCATCGACCGGCTGCTCCCGCTGGACGTGCGTGAGGTGACTCGGACGGGTCGGACCAAGGGCAGCACGCGCGGAGGCCATGACGTGCCGATCGATAGCTACCGGTTCCTGGTCTCCGCGACGCGCGAGGACGTGCGCGCCACGCACATTGCGCGCTACGCCTTCGACGGCGACGAGGTAATCCTCGTGCGAGAGTCCGGCAACCCGCACAGCCGAAGCGCCGTGCTCGTCCGCCTCGTCACGGGATTCGACATCGGATATGTGCCCGAGCTCGATGCCCGATCGATGGCGCCTCACCTCGACGAGAATCTGCCGTACTCGGCATCGGTCAAGCGGATCGTCCGCGGCGGCCGCGCTCCCATACCAATCATCACGGCCGACTTCTATCGGGCGGATTCGCGAGTCGAGGGCGTTCGCCGCCCGCAGGATCAGTCCGGATCGGCGGCGCTCGCGTTCGCGAAGACGCCGCCGAGCGGTAGCGCGCGCCCGGAGCGCCAGACGAACTATCGCGCGCTTCTGTTCATCGCGCTGATCGCGCTTCTCGCGGTGCTGCTGCTGACGTACCGCTGATTGGCGCGGCGGTGTACGGATTCGGCCAGATCGGACCCCTGATCTTGCCGTCCGTCGAAACGCTGTGAATGTTGGGCCCACGCAACGGACAATTCGTCAACTTCCACCGTTGAGGCGATATGACGCGTACGTGTTGTCAGAGCCTCGAACGCTTCGGACTTCGCGCGGCGATGGCGTTTCTCGTCGCGGCGCGAGTCGTGGCCGCGCAGGCGACCGGGGCGATCGAGGGCACGGTGACCACGACCGGCACGAATCAGCCGATTGGCGACGTGCAGATTCATCTCGTCGGCACGAGCCGCGCGGCGCGGACCGACGACGGCGGACGATTCAGGATTCCGGGACTCGCGCCGGCGACGTACCAGGTACGCGCTCAGCGGATCGGCTATGCGTCGTCGACGACGAATGTCAGCGTGACCGCGGGCCAAACGGCGACGGTGACGATCGCGCTCCGCGAGGCGGCGCTGTCGCTGGACGTGCTG
>DATISA010000154.1:0-6530 GCA_035469245.1 Gemmatimonadaceae bacterium | reverse complement strand
GGCGGACGCGATCGCAACCGGCTCACCTGAGACGGTCCCGCGCCGAGGATCGAATCGTACGCCGAACATACTGCCAGCCCGAGCGAAGACGAGATAACCGCCCGCCGCATAGCGCGCGGCATACCCCGAGTGCAGGAGCACGGTCGTACGCCGCGTGCGAAGATCCGCGAGCAGGATGTCGCCGTGATCCCCGCCGATGCTCCCGCTGCTGGTGTTCAGAAGTGCCTCCTCGGCACCAGGCAGCACGTCAGTGAACATTTCGCCACCAAGTTCGGCTGCGCTCGCCACCCGCTCCGGGGTTCCGCCGTCGGCCGGGACTCGCGACAACTCGCCTCTGCCCGGGTCGAAATAGATGAAGTCCGGCACCGGCCACCACGCCTGGACGGTGCTGGCGGCGCACAACTCGATCGCGGCGCCGCCGGCGCGGGGAATCTTCTTCACGTGGTCGCCGGTCACGAACGCGATCCACGCGCCGTCGGGCGAGAAGACGGCGATCTTCGCGCCTTCGGTCCCGGCGAGCGCGCGCGTGTCACCGGTTGCGACGTCGTGCACGTAGACCATGTTGCCGGCTGCCGTCGTGGCAACGTATGCGAGCATGGAGCCATCGGGCGCGAGCGCCAGTTGCGTACCGTTGAACCCCACGGGCGGCAAGTTCGCCAACGCGAGCGGCGCATCAGCAGGGAGTGCGACCGAGCCCCGCACGACCGGCGAGTTGCTGCGCATGCTCCCATCGCCCGACGCTCCACGCGATCGCATCACGAGAGCGCCGGCGAGCGCTCCCAGCACGAACGCCGCCGCCACGAACGACCAGCGCGATGGCCGAGTGCGCGCGATGGTTGGCGTCAGGGCCGCGGGTGCCGCGGCCGCCGTCGGACCGTGCCCCTGGAGCGCCGCGGCGAATTCCCCAGCGCTCGCGAAGCGATCCGCCGGCAGCTTCTCGAGCGCGCGCGTGATCGAGGCATCGACGTGTTGCGGCACGTTCGCTCTGCTCGCGCGAACGCTCCGCGTTTTCTCAGTGAGGACGCGCGCGATCACCGCCTGCGCCGTGCTCCCGGTGTGCGGCGGTTCGCCGGTCAGCATCTCATACAAGACTGCCGCGAGCGAGTACACGTCGGACCGGCCGTCGATCGTTCGCTCGCCCGTCGCCTGCTCGGGGCTCATGTACTGCGGCGTCCCCAGCGAGAGCCCGGTTTGCGTCAGTCGTGCGCCCCCGGCGTTGGTGACGGCGAGCGCGATGCCGAAATCCGCAACGACCGGTTCGCCTGCCTGGAGCAGGATGTTCTCCGGCTTGATATCGCGGTGGATCACGCCGTGCGCGTGCGCGTATTGCAGCGCGTGCGCCACCGCCAGCGCGATGTGGAGCGCGTCGTCGACGGGAAGTTGCAGCTCGCGCGCCAGGCGCGCGCGAAGCGACTCGCCCGCAACGTATGGCATGACGTAGAACAGGAAGCGCGGCCCACCGGTGCCGTTCGGACCGCCCGCCTCGCCGGAGTCGAACAGCGGGAGAATGTTCGGATGCTGGAGATTCGCCGTGACGCGAATCTCGGCCAGGAAACGCTCGGGCCCGAGCTGCGACCCGAGATCGGGGTCGAGCACTTTGAGCGCAACGCGGCGATCGTGCCGGAGGTCGCGCGCGAGATACACCGTCGCCATTCCGCCGGCGCCGATCTCACGTTCGATCTCATAGCGGCCCGCAAGCGCCGAATTCAGCTGGGTGATCACTTCCATGGCGGACGCTGGTGGTCGCCAATGATAGCGCCGGGAGCGGACGAGCGACACGGGCATGAGTTGCGCCGTCTCCGACGACGCTTTCATTTACTTGCTCGTCGCCGACCAGGGCTCTCGAGAGCGACGGAGCCGATCCGCCCTCAATCCGACTCGCATTCGCGTCGATCGCCGACCGTTGATGACGTTGCATGACTGATTCCGCGTCCGACCTCACCGCCGTACTCGGCGGACGTTACCGAGTCGAGCGCGAGCTCGGCGCCGGCGGCATGGCGACGGTCTACCTTGCCGATGACGTGCGTCATCGCCGGCGAGTCGCAATCAAGGTCGTTCGCCCCGAGCTTGCCGCGGCCGTAGGAGCCGAGCGGTTCCTGCGTGAGATCACGACGACGGCGAGCCTCCGTCATCCGCACATCGTCCCGTTGTACGACTCCGGCGCCGGCGAGGGCAGACTGTACTACGTCATGCCATTCGTCGAAGGCGAGTCGCTGCGTGATCGGCTTCGCCGCGAAAAGCAGCTACCCGTTCAGGACGCGCTCCGGATCGCCAGCGAAGTGGCGGATGCGCTGAGCTATGCGCACGGACGGGGTGTAGTCCACCGTGACATCAAACCAGAGAACATTCTGCTCGAGAGCGGCCACGCGGTGGTCGCGGACTTCGGGATCGCGCAGGCGATCGATGCCGCGGGCGGCGAGCGGTTGACCGAAACCGGTGTGGCCATCGGGACGCCGGCTTACATGAGCCCTGAGCAGGTCGCCGGCGAGAAGAACCTCGACGCTCGCTCCGACGTCTACGCGCTCGCGTGCGTTCTTTATGAAATGCTCGCCGGCCAGCCGCCATTCACCGGGCCGACCGCGGAGAGCGTGATCCATCAACACGTACTCGCCGCACCGCCGGTCGTCACGCAGCTGCGACCGGCGGTGCCGGCGAGCCTCGCGTCCGCGCTTCAGCGCGCGATGAGCAAGGCGCCGGCGGACCGCTTTCCGTCTGTGTCGCAATTCGCGGAAGCGTTCGCTCGTGGGAGCGCGGAGTTCGACCGGCCCGCCGAGTTGCCACCGGCCGGCGCACGCCGACGCTGGCCATTGATCGTTGCCACAGTCGCGATTGTCGCGATTGTCGTCGTGGGCGCTGTGCTCGTTACGCGACGCGCTCCGTCGCCCGTCCGCCTCGGCCGGCGCGCTCCGGTGACCGTAGATCCCGGGCTCGAGATCGACCCGGCGCTCTCGCCGGACGGAAAACTCGTCGCGTATTCGGGCGTGAACGGTGTGCTGACCGTCCGCCAGGTGGAGGGCGGCTCGCCGGTGCAGGTGGTCCGCGCGCAGGACGCGCGCGGTCGGTGGCCGGTGTTTCTTCCCGACGGCCAGCGACTCGTCTTCGTGTCGCCGCGTGGTATCGAGGTGGTGTCGGCCTTGGGCGGCGCGCCGCGGCTACTGGCAGCGGGCACGGATCTCGCGCGCGGCGTGACAGTGGCGCCAGATGGCCGGACGTTCGCCTTCATCTCGCACGACTCTTTGTACGCGCAGCCGCTCGACGGCGGACCCCTGCGGCTCGTGGCTCAGACGAACGAGGCGCACTCGCCCGCTTGGTCACCCGATGGCCGATGGATCGCATTCGTTCAGGGGAATCGGCAGTACATCAACGTGATCGACCTGGGAAACCTCGCCTACAGCTCGATCTGGCTTGCGCCGGCGAGTGGGGGCAAGCCCCGGCGCGTCACCGACGAACGATCGCTGCATACGAGTCCGGCGTGGCTGGGCGCTCGGTCGCTGCTGTTCGTATCCGACCGGGATGGCGGGCGCGACGCCTATGAGATCTCTCTAAAGAACGACGGATCGCCGCGTGCCGCGCCGTTGCGGATCACGACGGGACTCGGTCCGTACGCGATCGGCCTGTCGAGTGATGGGAGACGGATCGCGTACTCGCCGCTCACCGAAACGTCGAACGTCTGGTCGGTGGCAATCCCCGCGACCGGCAGCGTCTCGGTCTCGGCGGCCGTGCCGGAGACCCAAGGCAATCAGTTGATCGAGAACGCCGGCGTCTCGAATGACGGTAAATGGCTTGGCTACTCCGGTGATCGCAACGGGACGAGTCAGGTGTATGTCGTCCGCCTCGACGTGAAGGGTGCAGAAACGCAGCAAGTCACGTCGGACAGCGCGGGATCGTACTGGGTCGCCTGGTCGCCCGACGCGAAGGAAATCGTGTTTCACCGATTCCATGGTGAGCGGCGTCAGATCTTCGTATCGCCGGTCGAGGGTGGTGCGGCCGTACCGGTGACGGACGGGTCCGAAGACGACCGCTCGCCCGAGTGGTCGCCGGATGGACGCCAGTTGTTGTTCCTCGCGAACTGGGGCACGAAGCCCGCCATTCGCGTCGTGACGCGAACCGCTGACGGCCGGTGGTCCAAGCCGCGAACGATTCCGATCGTCATTGGTGGCGACACGATCACGTCGGGTTTGTCGGACTGGTCGCCCGACGGTCGGTTCATCGCTTGTGGCTGTGGCGAGGGCGGAATCGTGATCGCGCCGATCGACGGTGGCCCGGCCCGACGGCTGGCCTCGTCTTTCTCTACCGCGGGCTGGGCGTTTCCGCAGTGGTCGGCTGACGGGCGGACGGTGTTCTACGTATCCGAGGATTCGGGCCGCGTCGTGGCGGTGGTCGGCGTTCCCGTGTACGGTGGAGCCGCCCGTGCGGTGGTCCGCTTCGATGATCCGGGACGGCCGTGGCATCGCTACGGCTTTCGCGTGCGCGCGGGCCGCATCTTCTTCACGTTGGGCAGTCGCGAGAGCGACGTGTGGGTGGCGGACATCGAGCGGGATTAGCACGAGGGCGCGGCATTCGCGACTCGAAGCGTTTCATGTGCTGCCCGTCCACGGATTGAACAACGGTACGCCCGTCGCGCGAAAATCCGCCGTGTTCCGCGTGACGAACGTGAGCCCAAAGTGGAGCGCCGTTGCCGCGAGCTGCGCGTCGATCGTGGGGAGAGTACGGCGAAGCCGCTTGGCGAACGCCTCGAGCTGACCCCATCGCTCGGCGACCCGGTCGTCGAACGCCAGCACCCGGCCGGCAAAGCGAACACGCAGATCGTGGTCGAGCCAGCCTTGGAGCGCGCCCCGCCGAGGGTCGTCGTCATCGAGCAAGTCGATGCCTCGGCGGATCTCTCCGATCGTGATCGCGCTGAGGTGCAGCAGCTCCTCCGGCGTGCCGTCCACCCACTCGACGACCCGACGGTTGGGTCGTGTCTTCATCAACTCGGAGATCACGTTCGTATCGAGCAGAAAGCCCGATGCGGCCGCTACCACTTGATCGTCCGCGTGGCGTCGCGCTTCCGCGTGAGGTCGAGTGGCCGGCCCCCGCTCGGCGCGGTGCGAAAGAACTCGGCCAGCGACGTCGGCTGGCCGGCCCGTTCGTTCGCGCGGTCGAATTCCTCCGCCGGCACGATCACTACCGCCTCGCCGTGCTGTTTCTCGACGCGCTGCGGTCCCTCGGACCGCACGCGGCGGAACACTTCGCTGAATCGCGATTTGGCCTCATGGAGGCGCCAGACTCTGGGCTTGGCCATACGCAATAGACTACCTGGGTTAACCAGATTGGTCAAGCTCGCCCGAGCTCGAATGCACGCAGGGTTCGCTGACCCCTACGAGGGGCGCCTGATGCATCGAAGGCGGTTCGCGATTCCGGGCGGGCGGAAGGCATCGCCCTCACAGCCCCACTGATCGAGCAATCAACACCCCACCCGCCGCCAACAGCATCACTCCGATGACCCGCGCCACGCGCTCTCCATGGCGCGAGAGTCGCTCACCTGCGATCGCTGCCCCGACGACCACCATCGCCCGCGGATCCATCACGCCCACGACGAGCGGAATCACCATCAGGTTGGCACACGACGCGACGCAGCGAACTCCGAGCCGAATCCCATCTCGCCACGCGTCAGCGACTCCGACCGGTCGCTCCCCGCCGCGCCACGATCGCCAACCGCAGCTCGCGAGGATGTGGGCCTTCCACTGCGTGAGCTGGATCGCGCCGGCGATAGTCACCGTCACCCCCGCCACGATCGGCACCGCGCGCGCCAGCGCGGGATGGTCCAGCACGATGGCCGCCGCCGATGCGCCCACGGGAAACGCCGCCACTCCCACCACGGCCCACACGAAGAAGTAGCCCGCGCCCACCGTCGCAGTCAGCGCACCTGCACGCTCCACGCCCGATCTGACCACTGCCGCGCGGTGGCGCCACAACACCGGCGCCACCGTCGGCAGCATCATCGGCACCATCATCAGCATCCACATCCCGACGAACGACGCGGCAACGGCGGGCCACGTTTGACCGGGCATCGGCATCCACATCATCGACATCGTCCACCCCCCGCTCATCGGCATGAAAAGTCCTCCCCGGCTCAACGTGCGTATTCGTCGTGCCGGCGCCACCACACGCCGCGCTCGTTGCGACCCATCGGCGCGCGATCGAGCCACTGGTACATCCCCCACAGCCCATCCAGCCCGCGCGAATACGCCGAGTAGGTGTGATACACGATGCCGTCGTCCAGTACGAACGAGCTCACGCCGGGCCGCTCGCGCGTGTACGTCGGCACGTCGGTGCCGGTCATCGCCGCAATCTGCGCGACGGGCGACTCGCTACCACGGAGTCGCCACTCCTGCGTCGTCTTGCCCTCGAGCGGCACCTTCACCGGCTTCTCGCGGCGGTAGTTGTACTCGATGCCGCCGTCTCGCTGCTGTTCCGCGGTGAACCCAACCGCGAAGTCGGCGTTGAAGTCGCTGCCGAACGACGACGCCCAGGGGAACGTCCATCCC
>DATISA010000153.1:0-4266 GCA_035469245.1 Gemmatimonadaceae bacterium | reverse complement strand
TGGCAGCGCGTGGACGCGATGGACGTGAGCAAGGTCGGCGCAGAGTACGATCTCAGACATGGCGAACAGCCGAGCGCCGACAAGCGGCAGCGAATCGCCTTGCTCAGCCACTTCCCGCAGGGTCTGGGCGGTGACCTCCTGTCACGGACGCTCGCCGCGCTCAGGCAGGACGCATTGCGGGAGATCAAATGAGACCGGTCGTCCTCGCGACTGTCGTGCTTTTCGCCATGCAGCCGGCGGGCGCCAAGCTCGGCGCGCAATCGGTTGCCGCGTTCGACTCCATCGCAGCGCGCGCCGCGGCGGCCAGCGCGAGGTTTGCCGACCGGCGTGTCGCTGTCGCCGATGGATACCGGCGCGTCGGGACGGACTTTCCTGGCATGGGCGAGCACTGGCTCAACCCGGACCTCCTCATGCACGGCTCCATCGACGCCACGCGTCCGTCGCTACTCATTTACGCCACCGTGAACGGTGCGCCGGCGCTCCTTGGTGTTGGCTTTGTCGCCGTGACGCGCGGTGACTCGGCGCCCGTGTCGCTTCCCGGCTGGCCAACGAACTGGCACGAGCACAGCGGGCTGCTCTCCGACGAGAGCGGCGGGGGGGCCGCTCGCCACGAAATGGCGCGACCCACCACGCACGTGTGGGTCTCGCACGTCTGGACGATGTTAGCGAATCCTGATGGTCGCTACACGCCGGACAATTGGGCGCTGCCGTTCGCGCGCGCCGGCCTCCGTGCGCCGCCCGGTGTCGACGCCGACGCGGGACGCGCGTTGTCGCTCGCGGTCGGCGGCGACGACTACCTGCGCGCCGTGCTCGCCGACGCGGGACTTCGCTCCGGTCGCGACTCCGAGGGAGTCGACAGCGCGATCGCCGCCGCCAGGCGCCGAGCCGAGGCGGTCATCCGCTCGGCGCGTGGGGCTGGCGATGTCAGCGAGAGCGACGTCGTCGCGCTGCGCAGGTCGTGGCAATCGCTGCGTGGCGAGCTTCGCGCGGCGCTCGGGCCGGAGGTCGAAACCGTTCTCGCTCCAGCGCACGCGCATCACGCGATGCCACACGACCCGACGGATCGGCCATGACGCGCGCGCGAGTCTTCGCCACTCTGTCGCTGCTCGCGCTCGCGACGTCGACGGTGATGGGGCAGAGCACCAGGCGCGAGTCCCTCGACCGAAGACCGTGGCGGGTCGAGGTCTCGGGCGGCACCGAAGTCGGTCCGCTTGCCGGCTGGACCACGACGCGCCAAGCCGGAGACGTGCGCACCGTGATGGCGGCGGCGCGCTGGCAGTCCGACGACCTGCTTGGTGCGCGCATCGGCGCCTGGTGGATCCACGGCCGCAATCCGGGCTACGACAATTCCGTCGACGAAGTGCTCGCCGTTTCAGGCGCGGTGGACCTCGCCGTTCCGATTCCCGGTACCTCGTTCAGCGTCGCGCCATCGGGTGGTCTCGGCTTCGCTCCCTACGCGCGGCATCACGCGCTCGGCACTTCGTCCGTTCCGCAACCCGCCCAGCAAGTGAGAACCGCGAGCGGAGGTATTTGGAGTCTTGGACTCGCCCTGCGCTGGCGCCGGCTCGTGCTCGAGCAGCACGTCGTCGTGCTGTTCGGAGCCGAAGAAGCAATCTCCGTCAACAAGGAGTACTACCCAATCACGCTCGGATGGCGATTCTGAGGAATTAGAAGAACCAGGGTCAGACCCTATTCGAGTGAGCGAGCCGCCGAGCCGCTGAGCCGCCGAGCCGCCGAGTCGCCGAGTTGCATGGCGCAATTGCTGCTATCCTTCCGTACCACCCACTCTGGAGCTCGTCTCATGCGCCGGTTGATCCCGCTTATCCTTGCTGCCGCGGTCGCTTGCGGAAGCGACTCGCCCACGCAGCCGACGACGACCTCCATCGCGGGGACCTGGAACTTGACGTCAGTGAATGGCGTCGCGCTGCCATTCACTATCTCACAGACTGCGAACGACAAGGTCGAGCTGACCGGCGACGTCATCACCGCCACGGCGACTGGTACCTACACGGAAATGTTCCAGTTCAGGGAAACGTTGAACGGCGTCGTGAGTACGAGCAGTCAGCCCGACAACGGCACGTATACCCTCAACGGTACAGCCCTCACGTTGAAATCGGCCACGAGCCAGTCGATCACGGGCGCGGTGAGCGGCAACACGTTCACGCTCGTCGACCAGGGCTTCGTCTTCCTGTTCACCAAGCAGTAGGACGTTTCCTCCGGATTTCAAACGGCGCGGCGACGCGCTCACAGTTTCGCCACTCCGCCCGACCTCGACCGGGCGGAGATACAGGCGTTTGCCCGGTATTTACCCGTCGGACGTCCCCCCACACCTGCTTCGGGTTCCCTGTATCGACGTTCCTCCCCCGCGCCGCACCTTGAAGCGTGGTTTTGCACAGCCGACCGAACAACGCGGATTCATCAGGAGGACTATATGAGAAGTCGTAATGTGCTTCGGCTGGCGAGCCTCGCCGTGGCCGTTGCCGCAGCGCCGGGGGGCTTGGCGGCACAGTTGGCGGGAGGCGTCATCGTGACACCGTACGCCGGCGTGTATGTGCCGACGAACGATATCATCAGCTTCGGCGTGAACCGTGCCGGCGCGACCACCGCGAACGTCAAGCACGAGACTGCGTTCCTGAGCGGTGTGAACCTGAGCTACTGGCTCACGGATCGCATTGGTCTCGAGGGCGGCGCGGCCTACACCAAGAGTGGTGTCAAAGGCAACCTGCTGGTCGAGAACACCGGCGGCGGCACCTTCCAGTCGGCGACCGAATATGCGCACATCTGGCTCGGCAGCGCCAAGATGATGGTCCAGCTCCTGCCGCAGGCGAGTGATTTCAATCTCCGGCTGGGATTCGGCCCCGCGATCGTCTCGCGCGCCGGTAAAGCCTATAGCTCGGATTCCGAGGGCAAAGTGACGGGGAAGACGGACATCGGCGGAGTGGTGTCGCTCTGCTCGCGACTGCCGGTGAGTAGCATGGTCTCCGTGCGGCTCCGTGCCGAGGATTACATGTACTCCGGCAAGATCGGCTATAAGAGCTCGGTCAGCCCGGCCGATAACCTCAGCTTCGACTCGAGATTCCAGCACGACCTGGTCTTCTCGGCCGGGCTGCAGCTCTTCTTGAATAAGTGATCGAGGAGATGCACGTGCTCGACGCGTGACAGCGATCGACACGGGCAAACGAAACGGGCCACGGAGATCCGTGGCCCGTTTCGTTTGCTGCGAGCTGGCTACGGGAGAAACTTCGCGACGCCGCCGTGCTTGGAGCAGGCGCCCTGGTGCGACTTGGCGTGCGAGTACGTGCCGTCTTTGCACTGCGCGGTCGCGCCATTCGCGTCCTTGTCGGCTTTCTCTTCGGCCTTCTCAGCCTTTGCGACGCTCTTGTTGGCCTTGGCAGTCGTCAGCGCGACGGCTTTATCGGCCTTCTTGTCGGCCTTGGTCGCCTTTTCCGATCCAGCGTCGGCTGCCTTGTCCACCTTGGTGTCGGCCGCTTTTGCTTTCTCAGCCTTTGCGGTCGCCTTGGCCGCCTTGGCGTCCTGCTTCGCGGCATTGGTGGCTTTGGCGTCGACGCCGCCGTGGCCCGAGCACGCACCGCGGCCCGTTACCGCGGACGTCGTGCCGTCTTTACAGATTGTCCCCGTCTTGCCTTGCGCCATGAGTGGCGCGGCGGCGAACACGAGGGCGAACAGCGGAAGAGCGAATCGCACACGCACGAGGGTCTCCCCGAGAAAGTCATCGGGACAGACCCCGCGCGCTGCGTTCGAGTCACGGGCGGCTCGGCTACTCGGCTGCTCGGCTGCTCGGCTGCTCGGCCGAGCCGCCGAGCCGCTGCTTCAAAGGCCGAAAGAAATCTTTGCGTACAGGAACCGGCCGTTGAAGCCAAACGGCGTGATGCCGGCGAACGGCAACAGTCCCGAGTTGTTGTTGGCGTCGATCGTGGGCTCCGGATACTTGTCGAACAGGTTGTCCACGCCGAGCACGACAGTGCCGCGCCGCACCGGACCGTAACTCACCGAAGCATCGGCGATCCATCGCGCCTCGAACGTCTGATCGCCCGAGCCATTGGCATTGGTGCCGAACGACGTGACCGGACCGAATCGGTGCGCGCGCAGGACGATACCAGCGAGCCCCGAGCTGAAGTCGCCCGAAAGCAGGAGGTTGTTCCGCGGGTTCCCCTTCTCGAGCCGCGCCCGGTCGACGCGGCTGAAGAGGTTCACCGACTGCCCGGGGATCACCGACGACGAGTCGAGGCGCGTCACCTTGGTCCA
>DATISA010000152.1:0-5811 GCA_035469245.1 Gemmatimonadaceae bacterium | reverse complement strand
GTTCTTCACGACGCAGGATCCGATCGGCCACACGATCAAGGTTGGCAACGAGTGGCTCACGGTGGTCGGCGTCCTCGAGGATCGCAAAGTGTCGGCCGACATCGCGCAGCGGCTCGGCATCCGCGACGCGAACATGGACGTATACGTCCCGCTGCCCACGATGTTGCTGCGCTATCGCAATCGCGCCGAGGTCACGCAGCAGGAGATGGAGCTGGCGGCGCGCGAGTTCAACGATCCCGACTCCTCCCAGACCGACGACCAGCGCGCCGAGAAGCGCAACTACAACCAGCTCGACAAGATCGTCGTGCAGGTCGACAGGTCGACCGCTGTGCCCGCCGTGGCGGAGGTGATGCGCCGCGCGCTCCAGCGCCGGCACAACGACGTGACCGATTTCGAGATCACCGTTCCGGAGCTCCTGCTCAAACAGGAGCAGCGCACGAAAACGATCTTCAACGTCGTGCTCGGCGCGATCGCGTCGATCTCGCTCATCGTCGGCGGGATCGGCATCATGAACATCATGCTGGCGTCGATCCTCGAGCGCATCAAGGAGATCGGCGTTCGCCGCGCCGTGGGCGCCACGCAGAGCGACGTGCTCGCACAGTTCCTGAGCGAAGCGGTGATGATCAGCCTCGCCGGCGGCATCGCCGGCATTCTCCTCGGCGGCATTCTCGCCAGCGCCATCGAACGGCTGGCCAAGATCCAGACGATCGTGTCGCCCATGTCCGTCTTTGTCGCGTTCGGCGTGTCGGTCGCCGTCGGACTCGTGTTCGGCATCATGCCCGCGTCACGCGCCGCGAAGCAGGATCCCATCGTCTGTCTCCGCTACGAGTGAGCCGCGGAGTCACGCACCCACACGAAGGCTGCTCACCATGCGATTCCTCCCACTGTTGCTCGCCGCGGCCGTCTCCTCGCTCGGCGCGCAGACCGGAAGCCAGCCGACCACGGCGACCACGCTCACGCTGCAGGACGCGATCGCGATGGCGCAGCGCCGGGGGCCGGCGGCGCAGGCCGCGCGCAGCCAACGCGACGCGGCTCGCTATCGCAACAACGCGTTCAACGCGCGACTGCTGCCGCAGCTCGTGCTTTCCGGGAACGCGGCGGATCTGAATCACGGCATCAATCCGATCACGCTGCCCGACGGCTCGACGCAGTTCATCGGGCAATCGCAGAACCAGTCGTCGCTCGAGCTCGGATTCAACCAGCGCATTCCGCTCACCGGCGGCTTGATCTCGGTCGGATCGGCGGTGAGCCGCATCGACCAGTTCGGAAATCAGAATGCGCGGTACTGGCAGACGTCGCCGGTCGTGCTCACGCTGCAGCAGGACGTGCTCAAGCCGCGCGACGTCGTATGGGACGAGCGCGTGCAGTCCTTGAACGCATCGGTGGCGGAGCGCGGGTACCTCGAGGCGCGCGAGGATGTCGCGCAGAATACCGCCGATGCGTTCTTCAACTTGTACGCGCAGCAGATCGCACTGGCGAACGCGACAGCCAACGTCGCCGTCAACGATACGCTGTACAACCTCAACAAAGGCCGATTCGAGGTCGGCAAGATCGGTGAGAACGACCTGCTGAAGAGCGAGCTCGCCCTCGTGCGCGCGCGCGCCGCGGTCGAAGATGCGAAGCTCTTGCGCGACCGCGCCGAGGCGGCGCTGCGCCGCATCCTCGACTATCCGGACGGACAGGCCCTGGATATCGCGGCGCCTGATTCGATTCCGACGATCGACGTCGATCCCGACCTCGCGGTGCGCGAGGCGCTCAAGAACTCGAGCACCATGGAGCAGTCGGTGCTCGACCAGGTGCAGGTCAAGCGGCAGATCAACGCGGCGAAGTTGAACAGCGGGTTCAACGCGTCGATTCGCGCGACGCTTGGATTCAATCAGACGGCGTCGGCCTTCGGCGCGGCGTATCAGAGCCCGATGGGGCGCCAGTCGCTCACCGTCGGACTGAACATGCCGATGATCCAGTGGGGCGCCGGCCGCGCCGACGTGCAGGCGGCTCGAGCGGACGACCAGCGCGTCGCCGCCAACAGCAAGTCGCGCCGCGAGGCGCTCACTGAAGACGCGCGCTTCTCCGCACTGCAGCTGCAGCAGGCGCAGCGAAACGTCGTGCTCGCCGCCAAGGCGGACACCGTGTCGGCCAAACAGTTCGAGGTGGCGCGCAATCGCTACACGGTCGGCAAGGTAAGCAACACCGATCTGTACAACGCGCAGAACGACAAGGACGCGTCGGTGTTGGCGCACGTGCAGGCGCTGCGCACCTACTGGACGGCGTACTACCACCTGCGCCGCGTCACGCTGTACGACTTCTCGACGAAGCAGGAGCTGGCGGACGTGAAATAGGGTCAGCCACTACTGAAATGGGGTCAGACTCCATTTCGCTCGAACCGTCACACGTCGAACTGTCGCAGGTGATGGTCCAGGTGCTTGGCCTGGAAACGGCTCCACTCGCGGCCGGTGAGCCGGCCAAAGCTCGCCGACGATGTCCACGTTTCGTTCAGGTCCTTCGCCGTAAACGTGTCGATGAGCTGCACGCAACGCTGTCGCTCGTGCTCGAATGCGTAATGGTCGACCGCGACGAGATCGGGCGGAGTCGGGGTGCCCTTGGGCCAGGGAAGGTTGAACGCGACCAACTTGGAAAGCCATTTCGGGACCGGCACTCGATTCGGCATCGACGGGATCTGCCCCAACGACTGGGCCAAGCTTTGGCTCACGTGCCATAGCATCTGATCGACCGTCATCTTGCCCCATTTGTGTTGCGTGTCCGGCGTGAGCTTGTTGACGCGGGCGAGGATCGAGCTGCGGAGGGCGGGGTCGTGGAGGAGTGCGGGCATGCGGCGGTGTGATCGGACGGGTTAATGCAAGCTCGTCGCGGTCCGTGCGGGTGTCAATCAAACTTGTGACCGGATCAAGGCCAGTTGCGTCGGATGGTCGTACAAGAACGCTGATGTGTTTTCGCCTGGCGCCGTCGCAGTTCGCCACCGTGATGAGGGCTTTTGAATGCCGCGCCCAGATCTCCGTGCGTACGACTCGCGTCAAAAACGGTTGCACGCGCTCTTTGATTCGGTTGCACATCTACTTCCAGATGCGACGATTGCGGACGCCCACGAGCTCGTCGATGCGAACGAGGCTCCGATCGCACTCGATATGGTGAGCGAGGTGGTTGCAGAGCGTGGCTCCTCGATCTCAAGGTCGATCTTTGATGAATTCGACCGTCTTTCGTCCGAATTCGAGCTCGGTCCGGAGACGGCAAATCGTCTTCTCCCGCTGATCGACAGCAACTACTGCCCCGTGTGTGGCTATGACGGTCTGACGGAGCCAGTGCGCACTCCGAGAAGCGGAGGTGGATCGTACGAGATCTGCCCGTCATGCGGCTTTCAGTTCGGTGTGACCGACGACGACCTGGGACACACGTACGCAAGCTGGCGCGAGGAGTGGATTCGGCGTGGCCTGCCCTGGTCGGGCGCAGGCCAGCCCCCGCCGCTCCGGTGGGATCCGCAGATCCAACTCGCGAAATGGCTTCAATCGAACGCAGGTCACTGAGCCGCGTGGAGCACCCTGAATCCATGCCCGAAAGAGGGAACCGGCCGCTTGCAGCGGCCTACGCGGGCATCAGCAGCCTCGTTCTCATCTTCTGGGGTGGCGATCGCGTCCTTGCCGGTGATCGCTGGAATGCCTTTGTCGGCGGCATTCTGGTCGGCTGGATCCTCGACGCTCTCGTGGAAATGCGGTGGGCAGTCACGGCTTTGCGCTTCCTGATCGCGGCCCTGGGCGTCGCGGTAATCGGTATGGCGCCTGTGGTCCTACTCCACATTGACCCCGCGCGACGTCATGCGTACGGCATCGGCGTGTTCGCTGGATGCACACTGGCCGCGGCTGGTGCGGAGTGGGCGCGATCGTGGCGCCGAGAGCATTCGTTGCTGGAAACTCCATGATGGCGCCATTGCTCTGCGGTCATCGTCCTTGACACCCAATCACCCCGGTTATAGCGTTTCCATCATGACTCGCCGCGCGGCTTACTTCTACTCCTACTACTACGCGACCCGTTCCGCGGGCCGGTGTTGGAGTACGCGCTAGAGTCATAGACAAGCCGCGAACCCACCCGAGCGACCCGTGGACTTCCACGGGTCGTTTTTTGTTTTTCTCCCGTCATTCCGGAACCCTCATGATCATCATCACCCGCCCACACGTCACTGACGCCGAGATCGACCACATCCGCGAGCGCATCGAATCGGTGGGCATGCGCACGCATCTCTCGCGCGGCGAGCATCGAACGATCATCGGCTGCATCGGCGACGAGTCGCTGCTCCAGGAAGTGCCCTTGCGCTCGCTCCCCGGGGTCGAGTCGGTCACGCCGGTGCTCAAGCCGTACAAGCTTGCGTCGCGCGAGTTCGCCGTGGACCGCACGGTGGTGCACGTTGGCGGTCGCGATGCCCGGGCGTCGTTCGGCGGCCGCGCCGTCACGATCATTGCCGGGCCATGTTCGGTCGAGAGTCGCGACATGCTGCTCGAGACCGCCTCCGCCGTGTCGGCGGCCGGAGCACGTATGCTCCGCGGCGGCGCGTTCAAGCCGCGCACGTCCCCGTACGCGTTTCAAGGCCTCGGCGCCGAAGCGCTCCGGTTGCTCTCCGACATTCGTGCCGAGACAGGTCTGCCGGTGGTGACCGAGGTGATGGACACCCGGCAAGTCGACCTCGTCGCCGAACACGCGGACATGCTGCAGGTCGGCGCGCGGAACATGCAGAACTTCGCCCTCCTCGCCGAACTGGGCCGCGTTCGCCGGCCGGTGCTCCTCAAGCGCGGCCTCTCCGCGACCATCAAAGAACTCTTAATGGCCGCGGAGTACATCATGGCGAACGGGAACCATGACGTCGTGCTGTGCGAGCGCGGCATCAGGACATACGAGACCGCGACGCGCAACACGCTCGACGTCGCGGCGGTCCCCGTGCTCAAGCGCGAGTCGCATCTCCCGGTGATCGTCGACCCGAGTCACGCGGGCGGTGACGCCGAGCTGGTCGCGCCACTCGCCTTCGCCGCCATTGCCGCTGGTGCCGACGGGCTGATCGTGGAAGTCCATCCCAACCCGGAGTGCGCGCTGTCCGATGGCGACCAGTCGCTGGCGCCGTCCGTCTTCGCGGAGATGATGCGGTCCATTCAGGCGTTCGCGGCTGCCGCTGGACGTACACTCGACGACCGCGACCTCGCGCGGGCGGTCGCATGACACCCGGCTCGCGCCACGAACAGGCGGCGGAGTCGCTGGCCGAGCTCGCGCGCTGCCGCGACGAGATCGAGCGGATCGACAACGAGATCATCGTGCTCTTGGCGCGTCGGCTTTCTCTGGGCAAGCGGACAGGCGATCTCAAGCGCGCAGCCGGGCTGCCGATTCTCGATCCCACGCGCGAGGCCGCGGTAATCCGCCGCGTGACCGGCGTCGCTCGCGACGCGGCGCTGCCGACGGAGCCCGTGCGCGAGATCTTCTGGCAGATTGTCGGCATGTCGCGGCGCGTGCAGGAGGAGTCGGGCACGTGAGCGGCGACTTTCGCACCGCCTCCATTGTCGGACTGGGGCTCATCGGTGGCTCGCTCGCGCGCGATCTCGCGGCGCAAGGTGTTCGCGTGCGCGCGTACGACACGGACGAGCGCCAACTGGACGACGCGGTCCGCGCCGGGATCGTGAGCGGGCGCATCAGCCCTGCGCTCGAAGACATCGCCGCCGACCTGGTCGTCATTGCCGTCCCCGTTGATGTGGCGGCAGACGTCCTTCGTCGCGCCGCTCCGTTCGCCGGCGGCGCCAAGCTCATCACCGACGCCGGCAG
>DATISA010000151.1:0-23681 GCA_035469245.1 Gemmatimonadaceae bacterium | reverse complement strand
GACACCGCGGGCTCGCCGGTGAACTGCAGATGCCGGCCGATTGGCCGCACGCGATCGACGCCGGTGCCAAATACGATGTCGGGCACGCCGTCGCCATCGAGGTCGGCGAGACTCGGTGACGACTCGGTCATCAACTCGCCGCTCACGACGGGAAAGAGCGCGGCGAACGTCGGCGCTGGCGGACGATCGGCCTTCCGACACGCCGCCGACAGAACGACGAGGACGAGCGCCGCAGCCTCAGTCGAGCGGAGACGACGGCGGCGATTTCGCCGTCGTCGTGATGAGAATGACGCCGCCCGCGCCACGCCCGCCGTAGATGGACGTGGAAGCGACGTCCTTGAGTACGTTGACCTGCTTGATGTCATCCGGTGTGAGTCCGGCGAGCGCGTTGGCGATGTTGCCCTCCTGGATCATCACGCCGTCTACGATGACCAGCGGCTCCTTGTCCACGATCATCGAGCCCGCTCCGCGAATGCGGAACGTGAAGCCGTTCCCCTGTCTGATGATCTCGAGACCGGCAACCTTGCCGCGCAGGAACTCCTCGATGCCTTGTGGCCTCGTGCGAAAATCCTTGTTCGACAACGTCGTCACCGCGCCGGTGACTTTGTCCTTCGGCTGGGCTCCGTACCCCATCTCCACGCTGTCGGCGGCGGGGCGTGGTGACGTCTCGTGCGATCGACGGCCGCACGCTGATGTGCCGAGCAAGGCGGCTCCGGCCAGGGTGAACAGCACTGGGTGCCTGGTCCACATATGGTAGTCCTCCCTGGGCGGAGCCGGCCCACTCGCGCGCGGCCATGACTCAGTAGCCCGTATTCTGTTTCAGCTTGTTGTTCGTCTGTATCGCGCCTTGCGGAATAGCGAACAACGTACGGAACGTCCCGTTCGGCTTGTGATTGAACCAGGTCTTCGACGTAAAGATCCCGAAGCGGATCATGTCCGTCCGCCGGTGTCCCTCGATCGCGAACTCCCAGCCCAGCTCGTCCAGGAACCGGCCGTATTTCACGTCGGACCCGCCGTTGAGCACGGGAGCGCCGCCGGCGGCATCCTTCACAACCCCATCCGTATCATACCAGCCGTAGTTGTAAACGCTACCCTTGACGAGGTCGGTGCCGATCACCGCAGCCTTGGAGGCCGCGGCACCCTTGAAATCGCGCTGGCGCACCTGTGTGACGAGCGCCGCCGCGCCGTCGAGGTCGCCGGTTCGCATGAGCGCCTCGGCCCGCATCATCAGAACCTCCGCATAGCGCAGAATCGGGTAGTCCACGTCGGATGAGCCCGTTTCACCGGAGTAGATCTCGTACTTCCACACCGGGAAGCCGTTGTTGAAGTCGGTCTTGGTAATCGACGGCACGAACTTCACGAAGTCGTATCCGCGGCCCTGCGCGTCGCGCTGGCTCCCCATGAGCCATGTGTCGTTCAGGCGGCCGTCGTCCTTGTCGTACGTGTCGATGAATTGGGGATTCGACGCGCTGCCGCCCCAGGGCTGCGCCTGGAGGTTGAAGACGAACCGGAGATCCGGCTTCAGCGTCTTCATGTGGAAGTTGCTTTCGGTCGCGTTGATCGCGTCGTACGGAACTGCCCAGAGAATCTCGGGCGACCCCGAGTTGTTGCGCGCGAACGGAGCACGGTAGGTGGCATCGAGGTGATACTTGCCGGAGCCGATGACGTCCTGGGTCAGCGTGAGCACCTTGTCCCACTGCGCGGTTCCCGTGTAGACCTCGGCGTTAAGGTAGACACGCGCCAGGAGGGCCTTGGCGGCGAGCTGGTTGATCCGCCCGTAGATCGCCGTGCCCGTCGCTGACGACAGATCCGGCGTCGTTTCAGTGAGCTCCTTCACCACGAAGTCGTACACCTGCTTCGTCGTCGACTGCGCCGGCAGATCGGTAGACGTGAAATCGGTCACGATCGGGACGTTGCCGAAGTTGTCGAGCAAGAGCGTGTAGTAATACGCCCGAACTGCCCGCAGCTCGGCGATGACGCCCTTCGCCGTGGCGGCGTCAACCGGGATGATGTTGGACTGGATCTGGTAGATCACCCGGTTCGCCGCGTTGATCCCGTTGAACGCGCGGCTCCACAGACTATTGGGCTCTCCCTGGTTTGGGTCCCAGCGGTGCTCGTGCAGGCGGATGTACACGCCGCCGTCGTACCATCCATTCGGGCGTACGGGGGTGAGCATCTCGTCCGCCGTTTCCTCCTGGAAATCGAGCATGCCATACCAGCCCATCCACACCTGCCGCAGCGGCGTGTAGGCGGGCGCCATCAACGCCGCGAGATCGGCGGTCGTCGGCTTGAAATTCTGCTGCGTCACTTCGTTGTACGGCGTCTCGGTCAGGTTCGTGCAGCTCGCGCTTCCGACCGCCACGGCCGCAGCAGTAAGTCCCGCCGACAGCTTCCATGAGATGTATCGCATCGCGGGCCTCAGAAGGAGATGGACATGCCGAACGTGAACATGCGGGTCGTCGGATATTGGTCGCGCTGGTCGTTGCCCGGGTCGAGATTGGCCGTCGACGTGGAGACTTCCGGATCCATGCCCTTGTAGCCGGTGAGGGTGAGAAGGTTGCGACCCGAGAAGTAGAGACGCGCATTCGACACGCTGCTCGCCAGTCGCCCGAGGTACCGCTCGGGAATCGTGTAGCCGAGCGTGGCGTTGTCGAGCTTCCAGTAGTCGCCGTTCTCGATGTAATAGCTGACGTAGGCCAGGTCGTAGTTCACCTGGTGCTTGCCATAGGCGTTGTCGAACGCCGAGCGCAGCATGTTGTACTGCGTGATCTTCGGATTCTCGTAATACATGCGCTGGAAGTTCAGGATCTGGAACTTGAACGCGCCGCGCATGTTCACATCGAGATCGAAATCGTGGAAGCGCATGCTGTTGTTCCAGGCCGCGTACTGCTTCGGAATGCCGTTGCCAAGGATCTGGCGGTCGCCGGGCTTGGCCTGGCGGATCGGGATCGGCTTGTTGGTGGCGTCGAGCACGATCCACTCGCCCTTGTCGTCGATGTCGACCGATTTCCAGCCGAAGAAGTTCCCGATCGGTTTGCCGACGCAAACCTGGTGCGTCGAGGTCTGGATCGGCTCACCGGTGTAACCGGTGGTGAAGCAGTCGCTCGACGGCGCGAACGTCTGGTTGGAGAGCGTGAGCAGCAGGTTGTCGTTCTTCGACCAGTTGGCGTTCGTGTTCCAGCGGAAGTTCCGCGAGCGCACGACGTCGTAGCCCAGCTCGAGCTCGACGCCGCTGTTCCGCATCGAGCCCACGTTCGCCAGCATGCTGCCGAACAGGTAGGGCGGCACCGGCACGGAGTAGTTGTACAGCAGGTTTTTCGTCTCGCGCCGGTACACGTCGAGGCTGCCGGTGAGGCGGGAGTCGATCGCCGAGAAGTCGACACCCGTGTTGACCTCGTGCTTTTCCTCCCAGCGCAGATCGGGGTTGGGATTTCGCGCCGGCGCGAGCCCCTGCACCCAGTTGCCGTTGTACAGGAACTTGGCGCCGTACCGGTAGCTGGTGAGCGAGAGGTACGAGGACGTGGGTGCGATGCCGGTCACGCCGTAGCCGGCTCGCAGCTTAAGATCGTTCAGGAATGAGAACCTGTGCATGAAGCGTTCGTCGCTGATGCGCCAGGCCGCGGACACCGCCGGGAATACGCCCCACTTGTGGTCGGCGCCGAACCGTGAGTTGCCCTCGTACCGCATGCTGCCCATGAGGAGGTAGCGGTTGCGCCAGTCGTAATTCAGTCGACTGAAGAAGCCGATGATCTTGTAGCCTGACTTGTTGCTGCTGAGGCTCGACTTGCCTTCTGTGAGGGCCGCGCCGCTCTGAAGCGCGTCGTAGCCGAACAGGTCCGTCGGGAACTCGAAGTTGGAGGCGAAGAAGCCTTCGTTGACGAAATCCTGATAGCTGTATCCGCCGAGGAGAGTCACGTCGTTCGATCCGAACGCGTTCGAGTAGGTCCCTGTTCCCTCGAGGATCCGGTCGACGTTGGAGTTCGAGCTGCGAGAGGCAGTGCCGTTCTGGCCGTTGAGCGTCGTGTTCACGTGTTTGAACGTCGTCGCCGTTCCGCTGAGCGATGAGAAACGAGTCGTGCCGCCGGTGAGCGCGAGCTTCAGCGACTCGAATGGCCGCACCGTCACGGTGCCGTTGAGCCGAACGTCGCGACCCTCGTACTGGCCGTTTTGCTCGTCGATGAGGCCAACGGGGTTCTGGTACATGTACGTCCCGCGTTCTTGCCAGAACCCGTCGCTCGTTTTCACCTGGTCGGTGGGGTTCCGGATCAGCGCCTGCCGCCAGGCCCAGTTGTAGTCCGGTCCGGTGAAGTAGTCCTGCGTGCTGTTCACGAACTGCAGATTGGCATCGAGCTTCCCGTCGAACATCGAATGGCGGATGTTGCCGCGCGCCGTGACCTCCTGGTTGTCCGACCGCAGGAAGATCCCCTGCGCCTGGTCATAGGTGAGCGATCCGGTGTAGTTGGTGTTCACGTCGCCGCCGCCAATCGACACGTTATGGCGCTGGCTCATCGGGCTCCGCAGGATCTGCTTCTGCCAATCGGTGCTGGAGCCGAGGTCCTGGAAGTCTTTGCCGTCGGACTTGAGGCGACGATAATCGGCGGCCGTGAGGAAGTCGGGCCGATTGTAGATCGTCTGTTGGCTCAGGTAGCCGTCGTAGCGGAGCGTCGGTTTGTTGCCGGCGTGGCGCTTGGTGGTGATCAGGATGACGCCGTTCGATGCCCGAGATCCATAGATCGCCGCGGCCGAGCCGTCTTTCAGCACGCTGATCGCGTCGATGTCGGGGGCCGAGACCGTGTTGAGATTCCCGGGGATGCCGTCGATGAGAATCAGCGGATTCGTGCTGCCGGAGATCGTCGTCACGCCGCGGAGGCTGATCTGGGTGCCGCTTCGCGGATCACCGCTTGGGGTGGTGATCGCGAGCCCCGGCACCTTGCCGGCGATGATCGAGCCGGCGTCCCGCGCCGGTCCCTGCACGAACTGGTCGGACGTGACGTTGGCCACGGCGCTGGTGATCTCGCCGCGCCGCTGTTCGCCGTACCCGGTCGTGACCACCTGCTCGAGCTGCGCGGCCACGACGGCGAGCTTGAAATCGGCTGTCGCTTCGCCGCCGCCCGGCACGGAGACGACCATTGTCGCGGCGCCGTGCCCAAGTGACGTCGCGCGAATCGAGTGTTGGCCGGCGGGGACGTTGACGATTCGATAATGCCCGCTGCTGTCGGTGCGGGCGCCGAAGCGCGTCCCCTGCACCGAGATCTGCGCATTCGAAATCGGGCGGCCGTCGTCGGAGGTGACCGCGCCCACGACCCGGCCGGGCGCCTGGGCCCGGCCGACCGCCGGGAGCGACACGCCGAACAGGAGCGCGCAGCCGATGATTCTCATTCTCATATCAGAGACTCCTCGATGAGGGACGGTGACAGTCGAGCGGCGGCGGACGGCCGCGGCGGTCGGCTCGATCGGAAGAACGGCGTGGGGTACGCGTGCGCGCTCGAGGGGCGCCGCGCGCGAGCGGGCGTACGCTTTGGCGCGCGGGAACTGCCCGCGGCGGGTGCTCGATGGCATCGGGGCGACGCTCCTCCAGGACAACGTGCCGGCAATGGACAGCCATCACAGCTGCGAAATTGGAAGCGCTTACATTGCGGGGTAACATTTCCGCGGTGCCTGCCCGCTGTCAAGGTCGGACCGCTTTCCCGTCGACGCGCCATGATTCCCCGGTGGCCCACCCGGGCTGTCAGGAACTGCTCACACTCCCGGTCACGCTTAGGGCAACAGCCGCCCGGGAGGGATCAAGAAGTCGAGAGCGGATGCTTCGGATTGGGCGGATGCTTCGGATCGTTCCGGTTGGCCGGAGAGCGCCGCGCGCTTTGGGCCCGGCGGCGCTCTCGATTGATTGGAGCGCACTGCTTCGTTTGTGTCTGTTGCTCCGTTGGTGTCCGCGTTCCAAGTCGTTATGGCCGATCTGGGCGCGAATGCCTCGAGCGCCACGCCGGCCGTAACGATTGGGGGCGGACACAAACTGAGGAACGGACACCTACGGAGCACTGCGGATGGCTCGTCGCCGAGCCGCCGAGCCGCCGAGTCGCCGCCGAATCGCGCGCAGCTCTAATGCTTCGAGTTGCCGCCCTCCGCGAGCGGGCCGACCGAATGCAGATGCACGTTCCACCCGAGATACTTCCCGAGCGCCTCGTGCACCGCCTCGGCGACGGTGTCCCGTGTCGCCGCCACGTGATGCTCGAACCCGTTCTCGCAGATGTACGCGAGCAGCTGCTGCAGCCGCTCGACCTCGAACACGCCGTACCCGCCGAACGAGAGCATGACGTCGTTCGTGAACCGCCCTTCGCCGACGTATGCCGCGATCTCGCCGTTCAGATCGTCCGTCGTGACGCGAGCAAACGTGAATGGACCGGGCGCGATCCGGCCGACGATCGTGCCGTACGTGTTCTCGCGCCCCACGGTGCCGGCGATGATCTCCTGATAGTCCATCCGCTGCTCGCCGAAGAACGACTTTGGCAGATTCGAACAGTGGAACACGACGCCCTTGTCGAGCTCCGTGCCATAGTTGTTGTTCCAATCGAGGAGCGCGGCCGGGCTCGCCGCGGCTTCCTGCAGCACGAACATGCTCACCACGCCGGCGATGTCGGCCTCGCAAGCGCTTGCCATCAGCCGGTCGCTCATCATGCTCATCGCCGTGCACGGAACGACGCCGTAGAACTCCTCGATCGACGTCCAGCACTGCACCGCCGTCGCGTCGAGGCCGCGGTTCTCGACGAATTCGTCGAGCGCCACGCCGAGCTTGGCCATCCGCATCAGACTCTCACGAGGCACGCCATCGATGCGCGTGTACTCGCCGATCGCGTCGAGCTTGGCCTTGACCGGTGGATCGTCGTCGCCCATGCGCGCGATCCAGCCCAGAAGCTCGGATAGGTCGAGCGTCTCGACGGTGATGCCAGAACGCTCGAGCAACTTTTCGCTGTAGCGCACCGTGTTGAACGCGGCCGGCCGGGCGCCGATCTGGCCGAGGCGCGCGTGGCGGATGGAGCGCGTGATGCGGCAGATCCCGGCAAAGCGCGCCAGGTCGGCGGCGAACGAAGGGCTGTCCGGATCGACCGTGTGCTGTCGCGTGAGCGAATAGCGAATTCCGTACTGCCGGAGGTTGTTGCACGCCGACATCTTGCCGCAGAAACTGTCGCGCCGGTTGTCGATCGCCATCCGGCCGATGGTGTCCGGGAATGCCTGGATCAGCACGGGCACGTCGAGCCCCGACCAGCGCAGCGTGTTCGCGATCGCGCGCTCGTCACCGAAGTTGGGCAGCGTCACGAGGACGCCGTCGATCTCGTCGCGGTGCCGCTTGAAGTGCTCGGCACAGCGCTGCGCCTCCTCGAGGCTCTCGATGGCGCCGTTGTTGGTGGCATCTTCGGGCGTGATGATGATGCGGAAGCCCTGCCGCTCGAGGACGGCGAGAATCTTCTTGCGCCCCGACGCACAGAGGTGATCGGGGAAGAATCCGCGGTTCCCTACGATGACAGCCAGCGTGACGGGCCGGCGCGGCGTCGGTTGCGCGCGGTGCAGCGCGATGTCGGCGCCGCTGAACGGCGTTTGATCAGGGCCACTCTCGACGTCAGGTCTCGATCCCATGTGATGCTCGGCTCCGGTGGCACGCACGGCGTACCGATTGTTCGGGTGATGTAAGCGGTTGCACAATAGCGAACGTTCGGCATCGTGGTAAGGCCGTTCCGGCCGAAACCCTCGCCCAGACTGCGACAGCAACGGCAACTGCCAACTGCTTTGGACACGGATCTGACGGATCGAACGGATCGAACCCGGCGCACCGAAAGTTGCGTCGCGCAACGCACCCGGACGAGTTTTTGTGTGTTGAAATGCCGCTCGGGATGCTTCTGTGTGGCGTACCGAGCGGCAGTCCCAAAGAATCCTCCGGGCTCGTCGCGCGCGGAGCCTTCGCGTCACGCGGCACAATCAGTTTGTGTCCGCTGATCCGTTTGTGTCCGTATCCCAATTGTCATGACTTCCCGAGCGACAGTCCCCAGTCTGGCCTGAAGCGCATCAGCGCGACGCGCGGGCCGTTCGCCGCTCCGGCCGCGTCGTACGGCTTCGTTGGTGCGGCCGCGCCGTCGACTCGCGAACGATGAGCTCCGTCTCGACCACCACCTCCGCGCGCGAGAGCGCGCGATCACCGCCCGCGGGCGGGACCAGCGCGTCGAACAGCAGACGCCCGATCGTCTCGCGTGGAACGTCGGCCGTCGTGAGCGCCGGCGTCGCGAACTCAGCCAGGCCGATATTGTCGAACCCCGTCACCGACACGTCGCCGGGCACGGACATGCCACGCACGTATAGCTCCCGCATCGCGCCGACGGCCATCAAATCGTTGACACACGCGACGGCGGTTGGACGAAAGCCCGAGTCGAGCACCTGGCGCATCGCCTGCTGGCCGCCGGCGAGTCCATCGGCGTTGGCCACGGCCATGACTTTCACCTGCGCCGCGTACTCTTCGGCGATCGACACGAATGCCTGCCGTCGTTCGTGCAGCGGGCCCAGACGCGTGTGGTGGCCGAGGAACGCCATGCGCCGATGGCCGAGCGCGTGGAGATACTCCACGATGCGCTGCATCCCGCCGCGGTAGTTTGCGCGAATGTTCGTGGCATTCTTCAAGCGGTGAGCGCCGCCGTCGTAGAGGACCACTGGAAGCGCGCCGGCGATCGTCGACACCACCGGAGGGACGGTTTCGGAGACGACCAGTGCCAGTCCGCCGACGCGCCGGCCGAGGATCGTCATGATGCTCGATGCGAGCCGCTCGGGAGCGTAGTCGGTGTTGGCGACGATCAGATCGTAGCCGCGCTGACGCGCGCACGACTCGACGCTGCGAAAGATGTCGAGGAAGAACGGATTCGCGATGTTCGAGACGACCATCCCCAGCAGGCGAGGCTGGCCACCGGCGAGCGAGCGCGCGTTGAGGTCGGGCGTGTAGTTCAGCTCCTCGACCGCGCGCATCACGCGAGCGCGCGTAGCGGGCCGCACTTCGCGAGCGCCATTCAATACGCGCGAGACCGTCGCGGTGGATACGCGCGCGCGTTTTGCGACGTCTTCGAGCGTCATGGCCTAGTATCGCACGCCGCCGCCTTCCCGAGCAAGGATTGCCCTCGGCTTGCGGCGGCGTGCCGATACGGGTTCAGTCCGTCGCCTTCATGCCTCGTGTTCGGGCGTCACGCTGCGGCCGAGGGAATCAATTCACCGGCTCGACGCGGCCACACGCGACAGGCAGGCTCGCGACGTAGCTGCCGCCGAAGAAATCGCCGTGCAGCACCATCGTCTTCTGCGCGAGATCGGACGGCGCAAAGGCGATCTGGCTCGCCACGAACGTCACGTGATAGTGCGTCGCGCCCGCGGAATTCTCCGGGCTCGGATACGGCAGCAGGTCGACCTGCACGGGGCCGAACGCCGGTAAGCCTTCGGCAAACGTGATCGTGCCATCGCCGTTCGTGTCGTTCGCGGCGGTCGGGCATGCCGACGCCTTGTCCGTGAAACCGTGAATGTGCTGGGGGTGCACGTGCTCCGGGACGCGGCCGTTCGCATCGAGCGTCACGATGAGATTGCCGTCGCTCACCTGAAGCGTGGCGCGCGCCCTCACGCCGGAGCCGTTCAGCTCGTCGAAATCGACACGATACACCTGCACACTCGGTGCGTTGTCGGGCGCGTTGTCGTGACGGGCTGCCAGTGGCGCCTTTGCCCCCGGCTCGACAGTGGATGCATCGCGGCACATGGCAAGGCCGAGCAGGCCGAGCGCCGGAAGGA
Source organism: Gemmatimonadaceae bacterium (assembly GCA_035469245.1). Lineage (GTDB taxonomy): Bacteria > Gemmatimonadota > Gemmatimonadetes > Gemmatimonadales > Gemmatimonadaceae > JAQBQB01. The sequence continues at coordinate 13,877 of DATISA010000151.1, read as the reverse complement.
CGCGAATCAGTTTGGCCATCATTCCTCCGTAGATCGTGAAACGGCGCGCTCCTTGGCGCGCAACGCTGCGCTGGTTGCGGTGACACGAACCCGTGGCGTTCGCACTGCGTTCCGCTTCGGGCGCGTCGAGTGCACGGTCGAAACGAACGAGCCCCGGCGTGTCCTTGCCGGGGCTCATCAGAGTGCCGATTCGTTCCGTTTCGCTGCAGCCTCAGTGGTGGGCGTACGTTCCCACCAGCTCGGCTTTGTCGAGCACGTGTCCCTTCATCGCTCGCTCGAGGTCGGCCTTGCTCGGCTGTCCCAGGTCTCCCAATTCCGTATCGAGCGCGTACAGCTTGAAGAAGTAGCGGTGCTTGCCGACGGGCGGGCATGGCCCGCTGTAACCGCGATGGCGGGCGTCGTTCACGCCTTCGCGCCGACCGCCGTCGACGCGCGTCGCGGACGCGGAAATATCGTATGCCACCCAGTGCACGAACGTGCGCTTGGGCGCCTTGGGATCGGGTGCGTCGGGATCGTCCACGATGAGCGCGAAGCTCCTGGTCCCCGGTGGTGCGCCCCGCCACTCGAGCGGCGGCGGCGTTCCCGCACCGTCACAGGTGTGCTCGGACGGAATGTCGGCGTGGTCGCCGAAGGCAGGCGAGGTGAGTGTGAGGGTCATCCTGTGCCACCCCTGATTGGAGCCGTTGCGACCCAATTCGGCAGCGAAACGCGTGCCTTTGGCGTTTTATCTCTAGGCGGGAGCGACTGGCGCGCGGAAGGACCGAACTCCCCGTTCCATCGGCTCTACCACTAGCTTGTCGGTGCCGCTTCGATCCCGGTACCAGGCCACCGGCTGACCCCGGTTGTCCTGGGTGTTCCGTATCGTTTCACCCACCCATCCGCGAGAATCTCGACAATGCTGAGCCGTTGCGCCGCAACGTTCATCCTCGTCGCCTCGACTTCGTTTTTTGCACTCGCCCAGGCGGAGGCGCAGCAACCCACCAAGCCGCCGGTGCCGATTCCGCCGGTCGAAGTCGTCGCGACGCGTCTTCCCGAGGCGACGCACGACGTTGCCGCCTCGATCGAGGTCATCGGCGGCGACGAACTGCGCGCGCGTGGCGTGACCACGCTGAGTGAAGCTCTTGCGCTGTCGACCGGCGTCGCGATCGCACCAGGTGGCGATGCGGGTCCGGCCAGCGCCGTGCCGGAGTTCTGGGGACTGCGTGAATTCGACGCTTTCCTCCTCGTGGTGGATGGCGTACCCTGGGGCGGAGCGTTCAATCCGGCAATCGCCACGGCCAGTCTGCGCGACATCGAGCGAATCGAGATCCTGCGCGGACCTGCGCCCGTGACCTATGGCGCGACGTCTTTCGTCGGCGTGATCCACATCGTGCACAAGGCAGCGGCCGTGGATACCCGTTACGCCGAAGCGCGCGGCGGAAGCTACGGCAGCGGATCGGCGGCCATCGACGTGCCATTGCCGATCGGCACTTGGAACTCGCGACTGAGCGGCGATGTCGAACGCCGAGGGTTCAAGGACGACAACACGTCGTATGCCCGCGGCCACGGACTGTGGCGCGTGGGTAAGGTCCATGGCGACAGCCGGACGTGGCTCACGGCGGACCTCAACGTGCTCCGGCAGGATCCGGCGAGCCCGCATCCCCGCCAGGGCGCCGGGTTGTCGACCGCCGTGCCGCTCGACGCCAACTACAATCCGGACGGCGCGTACCTGAACGAGAACCGGTTTGCGCTGTCCGCCGGCTACGAGCGGCCCGTGATGAGCGGCGCGACGTGGGGCACGATGGCGTCGTACACGTTCTCGGGCCAGCGGATCTTCCGCGGCTTTCTCACGGACGTCTCCAACACGGCGAACAACGCCTCGGGATTCAAGGAGACGATCGACATCAATGACGTCTACGCGGACACGCACATCATCTGGCCGGCCGTGTCGAACGTGCGCTTCATGGCCGGCGCCGACGCGCTCTTTGCGACCGGCGAAGGAAAGGGCGCGACGTTCACGTACACTGCCCCGCTCAGCGGGTTGTCTCAGCCCAGCGTCGCCGAGCCTTCGATATTGGACAAGGATGCCGAGAGCGAGCGGCGATTCCTCGGCGCGTACGGCTCCGCTGAATGGAAGCCGGTGGCGCGATTCACGTTGAATGGCGGCATCCGGCTCAATGCCACGTCGGAGAAGCGCGGTCAGGGCAACGAAGTGACGCACTCGAGGCTGGCCGGTGGGGTCGGCGCGATCTACGGACTATGGGAGCAGGGCGCCGATCATGCCCGGCTCTTTGCGAACTACCGGAACACGTTCAAGCCGGCGGCGTTCGATTTCAGCCTGGCGGAGAACGAGGGCGTGCTCGATCCGGAAACGTCGCGCAGCTACGAGGGCGGTCTCAAGGTGCGCGCGATGCAGGGCCGCGTCAACGTCGAGGCGAGCGCGTTCCAGATGGACTTCGAGAATCTCGTGACGGCGACGGTGATCAACAATCAGCCGGCGCTCATCAACTCGGGCAAGACACGCTTCAAGGGCTTCGAGCTCGGGACCGACGTACGGCTTCCCTACTCGCTGCTCGCTCGCGCCACGTACAGCTTTCACGACGGCAAGTTCGTCGACTTCGTGCAGGCGTTCGACGGAGTGCCGACGCAACTCGCCGGCAAACGGTTCGAGATGTCGGCACGGCACCTCGCGTCGGGCGGGCTCGTGTTGTCGCCGGATCGCGGTCTCACCGCCAGCATGACCGCCAACTACACGGGCGACCGGTATCTCAACAAGCGCAACAGCGCGCTCGCGCCGTCGTTCACGACCGTGGACGCCAGCATCGGCTACCGCACAAGCCGATTCGAGCTTCGACTCGATGGACTGAACCTGGGTGATCGGCGGGATGCGGTGGCGGAAAGTGAGTTCGGCGACGCGCAGTACTACCGAATGACCGCACGAGCGCTCCGGGCGGGCGTCCTCGTGAGCTACTGAAGCTCGGGCTGGGGGGGGGCCGCCGTAATCAGGGTCAGACCCTATTTAGCGTTCGCTAAATAGGGTCTGACCCGAATTACCGTTCCTCAATTGTCGAAATAGCTGCCATCGTCGCGGGCGAGCCGGGTACGCCGCGCGAGAGCTGACTACGGCAACTTGGCGCCGAGTACTTCGACCGGCTCGATGGACGGCGGCGTCGCGAACAGGTGCGGCGCCTGCGCCATGAGCGCCTTGGCGATCGGTCCGTTGAGATGCGTCTGCCGGCCGGCCTCGTTCTCGAACGAGTCGAAGATCGCGAACGTCGTGGGACCGATACGGAGCGCGAACCACAATGGCGTAGTCCGCTCCTCGTTCGCGAGTTGCAGCCCCTGCTTCAGAAAGGCGGCGACTTCGTCCTCCTTTCCAGCCTTCGCCTCGAGTCGTACGAACAGTCCAAGCTTCAACATGTCGTGGGTCCTTGGTTTTGGTGTCATACTGAGCCTACGGACGACGGCACTCGCTTGCCATAGGCAAGAATGCCATATTTAGGATCATACTTGCCATGCGCATCGACATCCTCGTACTCGACGACGTATTCGATCTCGGCCTGTCCGCCGTGCTCGACGCCTTTCAGACGGCGAATGAGCTGATCCCGGTAGCGGGTCTGTCCGTGGCGTCCTTCGAGACACGGATCGTCGGGGTGCGCCGGTCGGTACGGAGCTCACACGGTCTTCGCGTGCCGGTCGTGACGGTCGGCGCGCGGACGCCGGACGTGGTCGTCGTTCCGGCGATTGGCTTCAAGATGCCGGAGCCGCTGGAAGGCGCGCTCGCCAGACCCGATGTGCGCGACGCGACCGCTACACTGCGCTCATGGTCCCGGCGCGGCGCGATCGTGACCGCCGCCTGCGTGGGCACCTTTGTGCTCGCCGATTCAGGTTTGCTCGAGGGCCATCGCGCGACGACGACCTGGTGGCTCGCGCCGATGTTTCGCCGGCGCTATCCCGGCGTGTCGCTCGACGAATCGAACATGATCGTGAAGTCGGGCCGCTTCGTCACGGCGGGCGCCGCGCTCGGCCACATGGACCTGGCGCTCTGGATCATCCGCGGCGTGAGCCCGCAGCTCGCCGCGCTCACGGCCAAGTATTTGATCGTCGACTCGAGGCCGTCGCAGTCCGCGTACGCGCTGACGGATCATCTCGTGCACGACGATCCCGTCGTGCAGCGGTTCGAGAGCTGGGCGCGCGCCCGTTTGGCGCGCGGCTTCTCGCTCGACGAGGCCGCCCGAGCGGTGGGCGCCAGCAAGCGAACCCTCGCGCGCCGCATGCAGAGCGTGCTCGGCAAATCACCGCTGTCGTACGTGCAGAGCCTGCGCGTCGAGCGCGCCGTCCATCTCCTGAAGACGGGCGACGCCAGCGTCGACGAAATCGCGACGCGCGTTGGCTACGCCGATGGCGCGACGCTGCGCGCACTGCTGCGCCGGCACCTGAATGCCGGCATCAAGGAACTCCGGAAATCTTCGCCGAACGGCCGGCGAACGACGCGAAGCGCTTAGCGGCGCAGGTACGAGAACGCGGTTCCCTGATTGTCCACGACGACCGTATCACCACGGAGCCGCAAGTCGGTCTGCCCGCCGCCATCCCACACCATGCGAACGACGGTCCCGGCGCTGAAGCACGTGCCGCTGAACTTGTACGAGCTGTTGTCGCGGGTGTCGCCTTTGGTGTCGTAGTTCGTCTCGACCTGGAACGTCCCGTTCGAACGAACGAGCAGCGTGCCGCCAACGACGGTCCACGACGCCGTCGTCGCGGCATCGCCCTTTTTCGCCGGAGCGACGGGGAGCGCTTGGCCATCGATCGCCACCAGCTGGTACTGCCCGGCGATCGACTCGAGACTCAGCGGAGTCGCGGCAGCAGATGCATTCGGTGTCGGCTCGGACGTCGGTCGAGCAGCACTGCATCCCACCATGCAGGCGAGCGTCGACGCGGCAAGCCCAATTTTCCAGATCATCAGGTCCTCCAGAGGGTGTTGTGCGACTGCCAGCGAGGATGCGTCGGCCGGTCCTCAATCGCAGTGGGGAGAACCCTGAACCTCTGTCAGGCGGATCCTGCGAACGCGAGCTCGCGCAGTATGCGCTCGGCGACCGCGGCTCCGTCGCGGCCACTGAGCGTGTGCTTTCCCCCGTGTTGGTCGGCTCGGAGCACCGACGGAGGAAAGGTCGGGCAGAGCGAGCCTTTCTCGTGCGTCCCGTAGAGACAGAGCATGCGGACGCCCTGGATCTTCAGGACTTCTGGCGCGACGAGTAGGTCCGTCGGTCGATTGGTGTCCGTCACCAGATCCGTCCAGTGAAACTCGAAGCTGGCATGCTCCGCGAGGCCGATCATCGCCACGAGCGACAATCGGCTGCGAAGGTCGGCGGGCAGACGCGTCACGATGAACGGGGCCATGTCCGCTCCGCGCGAGTATCCCACATAGATCACGCTGTCACGGTGCCACGCCGTCAGATAATGCCTCATGATCAGCGCGGCAACGCTCGCCGCTTCATCGGGCGTGCGCTTCTTCTTGAGATACTCGCGTGCATCGAGCGCGACCACCGGAACTCCGCGCGCCACGAGAGCGTCGGCGATGCCGCGATCGGCCGCCGCGTATCCGCCATCGCCCGTTATCAGAAAGGCGAGCTCTGCTCCCGCGGTGGAGACCGGACTCTCGTGCAGCGGCAACGCGGCCAGCGCGGTACTGTCGTCGCTCCGGGCCTGCTGCGCGATGATTGGCCTCGCCCATGCCGCTATGAGCATCGCCGCCGCTGTCACGCGCAAAGCGACTGCCCAACGCAACGGTCGCCGCGCGATTCGGTGCCACTGCATCATTTCACGATCACTCCAGTCAGCCCGCCCGAGATGAGTGCCGCGACGTTGGTCAGGACCGCCGGCAAAGCGAGTCCGCCGGGAGCGGCGAGATACCGCGGCTCCCACCGCGGCTGAAACTTCTCCTTGTAACGGCGGAGGCCGCGGAAGTTGTAAAAGTGCTCACCGTGCCGATACAGCAGCGCGCCAATGCGCGTCCACACGGGCGCGAGCGCGCGGGTCTCGAAGCCGGACATCGGCGCCATCCCAAGGTTGAACCAGTGATAGCCCTCGCTGGCGCCCCAGAGCATCAGTTCCGCGAAGAGGTAGTCCATGATGCCGTTCGGAGAGTCCGGCGTGTGCCGCATCAAGTCGATCGACAACTCCTCTTTCGTTCCCGCCGCCAGGACGTTGGCAAACGCGATCACTTCGTCGCCCCGCCATACGACCGCCATCGGAAAGTGCGACAGGTACTCCGGGTCGAATCGACCCAGCGAGAATCCTTTCTCGCGTGTGCGCTTCATGGCCAGCCACGCGTCGGACACGACGCGCAGTTGCGGGAGCAGCGCGCCGACATCCGCCGCGGACACGATCTCGAACCGGCAGCCTTGCTTCTCGCAAAAGCGAACCGGCTGACGAAGCTTGGCCCGGTCCTTTCCGTCGAGCGTGAAGCCGTCCAGTCGGACCCTGCCCTGCTCACCGAGCTTGAGCAGCGTGAGACCCAGATCGATGTACAGCGGCAGATTCTCCCGCCCGACCTCGTAGAACACCGGCCGACTGCCGCTGCGGTACGCCGCCTCCCGGAATCCCCATGCGAGCTCTTCCCGCTCTTCCGGCGTGCCGATCGGATCGCCCAACGCGACCCAGCTTCGACCTTCGATCCCGTACATGATGAAGCCGGAGCCACGATCACTCAGGAAGAGCGCCTTGTCGCCGAGAAGGGCCAGGTTGCCGATCGCCTGCGAGCTGCCTTCGATGGCCGGGATGATGCGCCGGAGTTGGTCGCGAGTAGCGGGCTCCGACGTCACCGTCGCCGCTCGAAAGAGTCGCGACAGCGCAACCGCCATCGTGAACACGGTCACGCCAACCTGCGCGCGGAGGAATCGTGGTGCATCGGCGCGCACGGCGAACTTCCACCACAGCTCATGCGAATAGTCGACGTGCTTGAACGCGAACAGCCCCAGGGAAAGCGTGCCGCCCAGCACCAGCAGCACGGCCACGATCCACGCCGGTGATAGCGGCTCGGCGGTGAGCGCGGCCCGGCGGTAGAAGCCGGCACGCGCCGGCAGCATCGCCGCGAGCACGACGGTCAGAATGATCGCCTCTTCGTAGTCGAAGCCTTTGAGCAGCGACGCGACGATGCCGATGCCGAGCGTGGCGATCGTGAGATGCCAGGCTGCGTCGAGCCGGTGCCGAAGTCCCCGCGCCAGAAAGACGAGCGCGATTCCCGCGATGCTTCCGGCGAAATGCGACAGTTCGAGCACGGGGAGCGGGACGACCTGGTGCAGCGATGTGACCCGGCTGTGAATGCTCGGTGTCGCACCCGAGACCAGCAGCACCAGCCCCGCGGCGAACGTCGTGGCGCTCAGGACGTAGGGCGCGGCGCCGGGCACCCAGCGCCCCGCGAGCCGAAAGATTCGCGCGACGTGCTCGCGCCGCGCGAGAATCTCGTGGGCCGCGAATGCCACGACCGCGATCGCGAATGGAAGGAAGTAGTAGACAGCGCGATAGACGATCAGCGCGCCGACGACCTCCGGAGTTCCATACCACGGTTTCAGCATCACGAGCATCAGCGACTCGAACACGCCAATGCCGCCGGGCACGTGGCTCACGACCGCGATGATCTGGGCAACGAGGAAGAATCCCACGAAGGACGCGGCGGACAGCCCGGTCGCACGCGGCAGGAGCACGAAGAGCGCGAGCGCGGCGAGCGCCCAGTCGACCGCCGAGGTCACGACCTGCGCCACGGCGAGCATCGGCCGCGGCGCGGCGAAAGCCCAGCCGCGTACGGTCATCGTGCGCCGGAACACCGTCGTCCAGAGCAGATACGCGGCGACGACGCCGAGCAACACGCCGCCCGCGATCCGCCACGCGACCGGCGATATAGGCCCGAGCACGCCGGTCGGCACGGGCCCGAAGGCGAGCGCCGTCCCACCGAGAGTCAGAACGCCGAACCAGAACGTGATCGTGGTGAATGCGATGCCCTGAGCAATCTCGGGGGCCGAGAGTCCCCAGCTCGACCAGAACCGGTAGCGAATCGAGGCGCCGGTGATCGCCGAGAAGCCGACGTTCATGCTCAGCGCGTACGCCACGAACGACGCGAGCAGCGTTCGGCGTGGCGCGAGCCGGTGGCCCACGTACTCGAGCGCGAGTGCATCGTAGCCGGCCAGCACGCCATAGCCGATCAACGTGCACAGGACGGCGCTCCACAGGCGGACGGCGGGCAGCCCGAACGCCGTGCGCATGATGTCGTGGTAGTGATAGGCGCGGAGCTCGTGCCGAAGTGTCAGCAGCGCCAGCGCGGCGATACCCAGTGTGAAGACGGGTAACAGCCAACGGAGAGCGTTCCGGCGTTCGCCCGGGGCGCCACGCCGGCTCGGGCGAAGGATGGGCGCCATACTTGGCGACGCCACCGCGACAGGATGCTCCAGCTGGTTAGCGGCAAGCGGCATTTGTCCGACTCCTGCCGGAGCTGTGGGGAGGGGCCTTCAACATGCAGTCCCGCCTCCCCTCACAGCTCGGCGTCGGGATTAAGACTTCTTTGTAGTATCGGTCGTGGTTTTCTTCGACTTGCCCTTCGTGGTGTGCCTGACTGTCTTGTGTTTGACCGGAGCGGTTTTCTGTTCCGGCTTCACGGTCGGCGAAGCGGCCGTGGCCGGCGTCGCCGGCTTGACAGTCGGGTTGGCCGGTGTGGCCGGTGTTGCGGGCGTGGCCGCGTTCGTGGACTTGTGCGTGGCCACACGACGATGCTTGTGCACTGGCTTGTGGGTGGTGTCCGGTGACACGCTGGCAACAGTCTTCATCGGCTGCGGTGATTTCTGCTGCGCGAGCGCGGGGCTGGCCAACACAGCGCTGGCGGCGACGAACACCAGGATGTTGCGATACGACATGACGTCCTCCATTCATTGACATGCGTCGGCGTTCTCGACGGGTGATACGAGGATCGGCCGACTGGCTAGTCCTCCTGAACGCATGGCGGAGTCTAGAGATCGCTACCTTAACAGCAGCTAACAGTTCGCCTGGGCCCGCTGCGACGACAATGCGAATCCTGGTGGTAGAGGATGACGTCCGGATGGCGGACATGCTCGATCGGAGTCTCCGGGAGCAGGGATACGCCGTGGACGTGGCGCGCGATGGAGAGCAGGCCCTCTATCAGGCGGCGGTGAACAGCTACGACGCCGTCGTGCTCGATGTGTCGCTTCCGCGAAAGAGCGGGCTGTCCGTGGCGCAGGAGCTTCGCGCGAAAGGCTCACGTGTCCCGGTCCTGATGTTGACCGCGCGAGATGCGGTGCGCGATCGCGTGGCCGGCCTGGATGCGGGCGCGGACGACTATCTGACCAAGCCGTTCGAGCTCGACGAACTGTTCGCGCGACTCCGCGCGCTCATGCGCCGAATGCCGGAGCTGCTGCCAACGGAGATGCACATCGGCGACCTGGTGATCGATACCGGGAACCAGACGGTGACGCGGGCGGGCGCTCCGATCGCCCTGACCTCGAAGGAGTATGCGATGCTGGAGTTCCTGGCGCGCAATGCCGGGCGCGTCGTTGGACGCGCCGAACTCACGGATCACGTCTGGGACGAGCACCACGATCCATTCTCGAACGCGATCGAAGTGTACGTCAACCGGCTCAGGAAAAAGATCGACAGTGCCGGGACCACGCCGCTCATCCACACACACCGCGGCGTTGGATATCGGTTGGGGACGGAGCCGTCGAGCACCGCGGAGTCGCGGCGCGGCGCCTGATGCGGCCTCTTTCCATTCGCGCGCGTATCGCGCTCTGGTTCGGCGCGGCGATGGCCTTGTCGCTCGCGCTCTTCGCGGCAGCTGGCTTCGCGTTCGTCGCGCGAAGCTCGCTGGCCAGCACCGACGAGTCGCTCGACGAAGCGGTCGACGCGCTCGAGAGCGCGCTCAATCTCGAGGACAGCGAGCAACACCCGCCCGACGCGTACCTCGCGAGAGTCGTCCAGCACTTCCGGTTCCGCGACATGAAGGTTGCGATTCTCGATCGTGCTACACAGCGCGTCTACTCCAGCGTGGACACTACGGGTCAAGGGTCGGCCGATGTCCGCGCCGCGTCTTCGGGCGCCGCGCTCGCGCGCGCCCACGTTCCGCTCGAGCCGCCGGATTTGCGTGAGCTCATGCTCCGTTCGCCGCAGGCCGACGAAGACCTGTCCACCGTCACGGCGGGGGGCGTCGAAGTTCGGGTGATGCTTCGTCCCTATCAGCTCGGCCGCCTGTCGCTCGTCCTTGGCGCCGCGCATGGATTGCGCGCGCGCGAGCGGGTGCTGCACGAGCTCGCGCTGGCTATCGTCGCCGGCATTCCGCTGCTGCTGCTCGCGGCGATTGCCGGCGGTTGGCTTCTGGCGCGTGAGAACCTGCACCCGGTTGCAGTCATGACGGAACGCGCCGCCATGATCGGCGCGGCCACGCTTCACGAGCGCCTGCCGGTCAACAATCCTCGCGACGAGCTGGGCCGCCTCGCGATCGTGTTCAACGATCTGCTCGGCCGACTCGACCAGGCATTCGAACAGCAGCGACAGTTCATGGCCGATGCGTCGCACGAGCTTCGCACGCCCGTGACGATCATGAGTGGCGAAGCCGAGCTGGCACTGTCGCGCAACGATCGTCCATCGACCGAGCTGCGAACGGCGCTCGTCAACATCCGGCACGAAGCGCGGCGACTCAAGCGAATCGTCGACGATCTGTTCCTGCTGGCCCGCGCCAATGCCGGCGAGCAGCTGCTCGCGCCATCGGCATTGTATCTCGGCGATGTCGCGCGTGAATGCGTCCAGGCGGCTCGCTCGCTCGCGGCGGCGAAGAGCGTCGAGCTTCGCTACGAAGGGAGCGAGGAGCTTCCCTACACCGGTGACGAGGGACTTCTCCGCCGGCTCCTCATGAACCTCCTTGACAATGCCATCAAGTACACACCGTCGGGCGGCAGCGTCGAGTTGCGCGCGGCATCCGAAGACAGGCGGTACGTGCTGGAGGTGAGCGACACCGGACCGGGCATTCCGCCCGACGCGCAGGCGCGACTCTTCGACCGGTTCTTCCGCGCCGGTGTGGATCGCGGCGAGGGAGACGGCGGCGCCGGGCTCGGGCTGGCCATCGCGCGCTGGATCGCCGACTCACACGGTGGCAGCATCACGCTTGCCCGAAGTGATGCGAGGGGGAGCACGTTTCGCGTCGTGCTTCCGGCACCTCGGCAGCAAGCGCTGAGCATGACGGAAGCGGCTGTCTCGACGTGAGCCACCGCGAGATACAGTGACTTCGCCGGCCAGAGCGCGCGGTGTTCCGCACATCAGGTGGCGAAGGACCCTGCCGCTTTTGCTGCTGCTTGCGATCGCCGTGCACGTCGTTCTGCCGCAGCTCGCGACCCTCGAGTCCACGGCGGATGAGCTGAGACGAATGCGCTGGTGGGCGGTTGCACTCGCCCTCATGGCGCAGGCGATCAGCATCTGGGCATACGGCTACACGATCCGATCGGTGGCTCGCCTCACCGGCGACACGATCGGCGGGTTTGTCGCCGCACGCGTCGCCCTCGCCGCTGCCAGCGTCGGAGTTCTTTCCGGAGGTCCTGTCGGCTTCGGCGCCGCCGCGCACCGCTGGCTCCGCGACCGCGGGATCACCGCCGAGGGCGCAATGCTGTGCAGCGTGCTACCCGGGCTGCTCAATTTGACGGTGCTCGGCGCGCTGACGACGGTCGGCGTGACATATCTCTTCGTGCACCACGTGCTCGGTCACTCTCAAACCGTGACACTCGCGAGTGTCGCCATCGTCGTTGGCTGCTTCCTTGTTGCCGCGGCGTGGGTGCTGTCCAATGTCGAGCGGACCCGCAAGGTGATCGCGGCACTCCGCCACGGCTGGCGTCGCGTGCGCAGGCGCCCGCGAGCTCAAGGCGGGGATGCCGAAGCTGACCGGAAAATCGTCGATGCGTACACGCTGCTTCGCGGCGGCGGATGGCATCGCCCGCTGGTCGGTGCGGTCGGCAAGCTCGGATTCGACGCCGCGACCCTCTTCTGCCTCTTCGTTGGAATCGGCGACGTCCTCCATCCCGGAGCGCTGCTCGCCGGGTACGCCTTGCCCCAACTCGTCGGCAATGTGTCGTTCCTTCCCGGCGGGCTTGGCATCGTGGAGGGCGGGATGACCGGATTGTTCGTCGCGATGCAGGTACCATCGCCCACGGCAGTCCTCGCGGTCCTGGCGTATCGAGGACTGTCGTTCTGGGCGCCGATGCTTCTCGGCCTTCCGCTCGCATTCGGGCTGGAACGCTCGTGGCACGACGGTGCGCATGCAACGTCCAAACCAGCTGCGCGACAGTAGTCACGTGCACACGCCGCTCGGCCGCATGGTGGATCGATCGCGGCGAGCCGCAGCCGCGGCGGCGATCGTCGTCGCGGTGGCTCTCGCGCTGGTTGTCGTCTCGAGGCTCGGCGGGCGGCGCGTAACGTGGACGGCGGGCCCCTCACCAGGCGCGCTCGCTCTCCCCACCCCCATCGTCTTCGCGGACAGCGCCGCCAGGTTCGCCGCGGTGGACTCGTATGTCGTGCGTGAGATGAGGGGCGTCCGAGCGCCGGGCTTTGCACTCGCGATCGTGGAGGGCGACCGCATCGCACACGAGCGCGGCTTCGGCGTCGCCGATTCGCACGGCCGTGCTGTGACGACCGCGACACCTTTCATCCTCGGCTCCCTCACGAAATCGTTTACGGCGCTCGCGATCGTGCAGGCGGCCGACGCCGGCGAGATTGGCCTGGATTCTTCCGTTCAGCGATATCTCCCCTGGTTTCACGTGCGGGATCGGGCCGCCAGCGCGCGCATCACCGTGCGGCATTTGCTGAATCACACGAGCGGGCTGCCAAAAGCCGCGGGACTCCAGCTGGTTCGCGGAGCTGAGGCAGCGACGCGCGCCGAACAAGCGCGGTTGTTGCGACGCGTGGAACTGCATCATCCGCCCGGTGCCGCATTTGAGTACTCGAATGCGAACTATTGGCTGCTCGGCCTCGTGCTCGAGGCTGTGACTGGCGAGCCGTACGCAGCCTACGTCCAGCAACACATACTCGACCCGCTCGCGATGCGGCAGACCTTTACGTCGGAGACGACGGCACAAGCTCGCGGACTTGCGCAGGGATATCGGGTGTGGTTCGGATTTCCAAGGCCCGAGGAGCTGCCGTACTACGGCCGAGAGCTCGCTGTCGGCTACTTGATCAGCACCGTCAGCGACATGGGCTTGTATCTGATGGCGCACCTTGGCGCACAAACCGGCGGCCGGCCGGTCCTCGTTTCGCCGACCGCGCTGAACGAATTGCACACGCCGCCGCGCGGCTCTCCATACGCGATGGGATGGTTGGCCGACTCCATCGCCGGCGTCTCGGTGCTGTGGCATACCGGTTCGGTGGCGAACTACCATGGCGACATGCTGCTGATTCCCGGCCGAGGCGGTGTGCCCGGAGTTGGCGTGATCGTGCTCGCCAACGTAAACAATTTCATGCTCGAAACGCAGCTCGGAGAGACGATCAAGGGCGTCGGGGCCCTGATGCTCGGCTTCCAGCCGCCGAAGCCGGAGTTTCCGCGCTTTCGCGAGACCTACTGGATCATCACCGGCCTTGCGTGTGCGTGGTTGGTATGGCGGGTGAACCAGATTGCGACATTGTCACGGTGGCGCGCACCTCGCGCGCCGCAGCGCGGCTGGCTGGGCCTGCGCCATCGTCTCATGTCCGCCTTGCTCGATCCTGGCATCGGACTGCTCTTGCTCGTCGGCGTGCCGATGGCACTGGGATCGCCGCTGTCGACCCTCCGCTGGTTTGTGCCGGATCTTGCGGACTGGCTCGTACTCAACGCCGTCCTATCGGTTGCAATCGGCATGTGCAGGGCGCTCATCGCCGGGTCC
>DATISA010000150.1:0-5592 GCA_035469245.1 Gemmatimonadaceae bacterium | reverse complement strand
GCACATCCTGCTCGCGCGTCAGGTGAACGTCCCGCAGATCGTCGTGTTCCTCAACAAGTGCGACCTCGTCGAGGACGCCGAGTTGCTGGACCTCGTCGAGCTCGAGGTGCGCGAGCTGCTGAGCAAGTACAACTATCCTGGCGATGATGCGCCGGTGATCCGCGGCTCGGCGAGCGGCGCGATCGCGGGCGATCCGAAGTGGGTTGCGGCGCTCGAGGAGCTGTACAACGCGCTCGACACGTACATCCCACAGCCGGTGCGCGAGGTCGACAAGCCGTTCCTGCTCCCGGTCGAGGATGTGTTCTCGATCACCGGTCGCGGAACGGTGGCGACCGGTCGTATCGAGCGCGGCAAGATCAAGGTCGGCGAGGAAGTGGCGCTCATCGGCTTCGGTTCCGACAAGAAGTCGGTGGTGACCGGCGTCGAGATGTTCCGCAAGCTGCTCGATGCCGGCGAGGCGGGCGACAATGTCGGTCTGCTGCTCCGCGGCGTCGACAAGAAGGAGATCGAGCGCGGCATGGTGCTCGCCAAGCCCGGCTCGATCACGCCGCACACCAAGTTCGAGGCCGAGGTCTACGTGCTGAACAAGGACGAGGGCGGCCGTCACACGCCGTTCTTCAAGGGCTATCGTCCGCAGTTCTACTTCCGCACGACGGACGTCACGGGCTCGGTCGAGTTGCCGGCCGGCACGGAGATGGTAATGCCGGGCGACAACATTCAGATGACGATCGAGCTGATCACGCCAATCGCCATGGAAGAGCAGGTTCGCTTCGCGATCCGCGAGGGCGGCCGGACGGTCGGCGCGGGCGTGGTGACGAAGATTCTCGCGTAACGAGGCTACTCGGCTACTCGGCGACTCGGCGACTCGGCCGAGTGGCCGAGATGCCGAGCCGCCGAGCAGCCTTCAACCAGAGATCTACAATGGCAGGCAGAATTCGCATCCGTCTCAAGGCGTTCGATCACGCGGTGATCGATCAGGCGTCGGCGGACATCGTGCGGACGGCGGAGAAGTCGGGGGCCACGGTGTCCGGCCCGATTCCGCTGCCCACCAAGACGCAGCGGTGGACCGTGTTGCGGTCGCCGCACGTCGACAAGAAGTCGCGTGAGCAGTTCGAGCTCAAGACGCACAAGCGCATGATCGACATCCTCGATTCGCGCGCGCAAACCGTCGATGCGTTGACCAAGCTGGACCTTCCGGCTGGCGTCGACGTGGAGATCAAGGTGGAGTAGAGGGCTCGAGGGCTCGTTGATCGAGGGCTCGATGGAACAGCGCCTCGAACCCTCGAACCTTCGAGTCCCTCGAGCCTTCGAACCCTCGAGTTCTTCGAGCTGACTTTTCGTACATAGGAATTCAACGCATGATTGGCATCGTCGGCAAAAAGCTGGGCATGACCCAGATCTTCAACGAGCAGGGCCAGCAGATCCCGGTGACGGTGATCGAAGCCGAGCCCAACCCGGTCGTCGCGGTCACCGATCCGGCAAAGGCCGGCTACGCGTCGATCCAGCTCGGGCTGGGCACCGATCGGCTGCGCCGCGCGTCGCAGAAGAACGAGCGCACGCCCAAGGGCCGGCGCGCTTCGCTCGCCGCCGTCGGTCACGCCAAGAAGGCGGGGCTCGACACGCCGCCGCGCGTGCTGCGGTCCGTCCGGCTCGACGAGCCGGGCAACGCCAAGGCCACGGTGCCGACGTACAACGTCGGCGACCTGGTGAAGGTCGACGTGTTCGCCGTCGGCGACACGGTGAAGGTGACCGGCACGAGCAAGGGCCGCGGCTTTCAGGGCATCGTCAAGCGCCACAAGGCGGGCGGCGGTCCCAACACGCACGGCAACACCAAGCACCGTCGTCCCGGGTCCATCGGACCCGGGACCGATCCGTCGCGCGTCATCAAGGGCAAGCGCATGCCGGGCCACTTCGGCGACGAGCGCCACACGCAGACCCATCTCCGCGTCGAGAAGATCGACACGGAACGCAATCTGATCTACGTCCGCGGCTCGGTCGCCGGCAAGCCTGGCGGCATCGTGGTCGTGCGGAAGCAGAGCTGAGGATTAAGAGAACTCTCATGGCCGACAACACGACAGGCACCTCGCTGCAGGCGGCGGCGTACACGGCGCAGGGAACGGCGCGCGACAGCGTCCCGCTGCCCGGCGCGGTGTTCGACGGCACCGTGAACATGCCGGTGATGCACCAGGCGGTGAAGGCGTACCTCGCCAACCAGCGACAGGGCAACGCGGCGACGAAGATTCGCAAATACGTCATCGGCGGCAATCAGAAGCCGTGGAAGCAGAAGGGCACCGGCCGCGCGCGGCAGGGCTCGACGCGCGCGCCGCACTGGGTGGGCGGCGGAACGGTGTTCGGGCCGATCCCGCGCAGCTACGCGCAGTACGTGCCGCGCCAGGTCCGCGCGCTGGCGCGCAAGAGCGCGCTCAACGCCCGCGCCCGCGAGAACGCGATCCTCGTCATCGACCGGTTCGACTACGATGCGCCGCGCACGTCGCGGCTCGCGGCACTCGTCGACCGGTTGGGGTTCGCCGATCAAAAGGTGCTCATCCTGACCGACGGCTCCAAGCCGAACGTGTTCCTGAGCGGACGCAACCTGCCGACGGTCCACGTGATGCCCTATGGCGACGTCTCGACCTATCACATCCTGTGGTCGGACGTGGTGCTGATCGAGAGCGGCGCGCTGGGCAACGACCTCGAGCCGATCGCCGACGACACCGAGCTCGCGCCGAAGCGCGAATCGAAGCGTCCGGCGGCGAAGAAAGCCGCGGCGAAGAAGGCCGCGCCGGCCAAAGCCGCGGCGAAACGGGCACCGGCCAAGAAAGCCACCAAGCGCGCCGCCAAGAAATCCGCGGCCAAGAAAGCCGCCAAGCGTCCGGCCGCCAAGCGCGGCGGCAAGAAGAAGCGAGGAGGGAAGTAAGCCATGCCGACCCTGCATCGCACCATCGTGCGGCCGCTCATCACCGAAAAGACGTCGGCCGCCTATCAATCCCGCGGCGAGTACGTGTTCGAGGTGCATCCGGACGCCAGCAAGCCGCAGATCCGCTCGGCGATCGAGCAGCTCTTCGGCGTGAAAGTCACGGACGTGTGGACGATGAACGTGCGCGGCAAGGACAAGCGCATGGGCCGCACCGTCGGCCGTCGTCCCAACTGGAAAAAGGCGATCGTGAAGCTCCGCGAGGGAGACACGATCGAAATCTTCGAAGGCTGACGCGGGAGCGCCACGACCATGGGTATTCGTCAATTCAAGCCGGTGACCAAGGGCACGCGCTTTCGTTCCGTGTCGGATTTCTCCGACATCACGAGCACGGAGCCGGAGAAGTCGCTGCTCGAGCCGCTCAAGAAGAGCGGCGGGCGCGACAACCACGGCCACATCTCGATGCGCCGCCGCGGCGGCGGGCACAAGCGCCAGTACCGCGTCATCGACTTCAAGCGCAACAAACACGGCGTGCCGGGCACGGTCACGTCCGTCGAGTACGATCCGAACCGGTCGGCGCGCATCGCGCTGGTCACGTACGCCGACGGCGAGAAGCGCTACATCCTGCACCCGAAAGGCGTTTCCGTGGGCGACACGATCACGGCCGGGCCGGGATCGGACATCCGCACGGGGAACGCGCTCCCACTGCAGGAGATGCCGCTCGGCACGGACGTTCACAATATTGAATTGAAGATCGGAAAAGGCGGCCAGCTTTGCCGCTCGGCGGGCATGTCGGCGCAGGTCGTCGCCAAGGAAGGCGAGTACGTCACGCTGCGCATGCCGTCGTCGGAGATGCGGCTCGTGCACGGCCGCTGCTACGCGACGATCGGCGTCGTCGGCAACGAAGAGCACGAGCTGGTGTCGTGGGGCAAGGCCGGCAAGACGCGCTGGAAGGGACGCCGTCCCAAGGTGCGCGGCGAAGTCATGAACCCGGTCGACCACCCGCACGGCGGCCGCACGCGCGGCGGCCGGAACGTCGTCAGCCCGTGGGGCAAAAAGGAAGGCGTCAAGACGCGCAACATCAAGAAGCCGTCGCAGCGACTGATCGTGAGAGGTCGTAAGCGCGGGAAAGCAACACAGTAGGGTCGCTCGGCAGCTCGGCTTCTCGGCAACTCGGCCGAGCCGCCGAGTAGCCGAGCCGCCGAGTAGCCGAGTAGCCGAGTAGCCAACGCCAGAGATCTCTTATATGGGTAGAAGCGTAAAAAAAGGTCCGTTCGTGCAGGAAGCGCTCACGAAGAAGGTCGACGCGCTAAACTCGCGGAACGAGAAGCGGGTGATCAAGACCTGGTCACGCGCCAGCACCGTGCTGCCGGAGTTCGTCGGCCACACGTTCGCCGTGCACAACGGGAACAAGTTCGTCCCGGTCTACGTCACCGAGAACATGGTCGGGCACAAGCTCGGCGAGTTCGCGCCGACGCGGTTGTTCCGCGGGCACACCGGGCAGAAGGCCGTCGACAAGAAGGCGCCGACGCCCGCCGCGGGTACGGCGGCCGCACCGGCCGCCACTGCGCCGGCGGCGCGAGGAGGCAAGTAGCCCATGGCCGCCGAAGCCCGCGCGACCCAGCGCTCCGCGCGCCAGTCGCCCTACAAGATGCGGCTCGTCATCGACGAGATCCGCGGCAAGAGCGTGAACGACGCCCTCGCCTATTTGCAGTTCTCGAAAAAGCACGCGGCCAAGCAGATCGAAAAGACGCTCCGCTCCGCCGTGGCCAACGCCGAGCACGCGGCGCGTGAGAGCAGCACGCCGCTCGACGTCGACGCGCTGTACGTGAAGCACGCCGTGGTGAACGAAGGGCAGAAGCTCAAGCGGTTCACGCCGGCCGCGATGGGACGCGCCACTCCAATCCAGAAGCGGACGAGCCACGTCGAAATCGTGGTCGCCGAAAAGGAAGGTCGGTAATGGGACAGAAGACACATCCGGTCGGCTTCCGGCTGGGCATCTCCAAGGACTGGAAGTCGCGCTACTACGCGGGCCGCGATCTGCCGGCGCTCCTTCGCGAGGACGAGCTGCTGCGCAAGTATCTCAAGGCGCGCCTCGGACACGCCGCGATCGCCGACATCGTGATCGACCGCAAGCCGGGCAAGGTCGTCGTGACCCTGCACACCGGACGGCCGGGCGTGGTGATCGGCAAGAAGGGCGCGGAAGTCGACAAGCTCCGTGACGAGCTCGCGCACCTCACGGGGAAGGAAGTCGGCATCAACGTCGAGGAGATCAAGCGTCCGGAGCTCGATGCGCAGCTGGTGGCCGACAACATCGCGAGCCAGTTGGCACAGCGCATCTCGTTCCGCCGCGCCATGAAACGTGCGGTGCAGAGCGCGATGCGCATGGGCGCGCAGGGCATCAAGGTGAAGGCGGGCGGCCGGCTCGGCGGCGCGGAGATCGCGCGCGTCGAGGGCTACCACGAAGGCCGCGTGCCGCTGCACACCCTCCGCGCCGACATCGATTACGCGACGTCAACCGCCAAGACCACCTTCGGCGCCATCGGCGTGAAGGTCTGGATCTTCAAGGGCGAGAAAGTCGAGGATCGTCGCGGCACTACCTACTCCTCTGGCATGTAACGGAGCTCGGATTCAATGCTGGCACCGAAGCGCGTCAAATTCCGCAAGCGGTTCAAGGG
>DATISA010000149.1:0-2752 GCA_035469245.1 Gemmatimonadaceae bacterium | reverse complement strand
GCCGAGATCGGCGATCCAGTGCTGGCCGCACGAGTTCGGGCAGCCCGTCACGTGGAGCTTGATGTTCGTATCGAAGCCCGGCACGCGCGCTTCGAGTTCGTGCGCCAGTCGAATGCTGAACCGTTTCGTCTCGGTGATCGCGAGCTTGCAGAACTCGGAGCCGGTGCACGACACCATGCCCCGCTGAAACGCCGACCCGCTGAGCGGCAGGCCCGCTTCGCGGCACGCCACGATGAAGTCGGAGAGCCTGGCTGCCGGGATATTGAGCACGAGCACGTTCTGCATCGCCGTGAGGCGGAGCGTCCCGTCGCCAAACGAGGCGGCGAGGTCGGCCACTTGCCGAAGCTGCGCCGTGGTGATTCGTCCGGATGTGATGGAGAGTCCCGCGTAATACAGGCCCGGCTGCTTTTGCGCGTGCACACCGACGTGATCGCGGTAGCTGCCGTCCGGCGCCGGCTCGTCGGACGATGGCTCGAGCGCGTAGCCGACCCGCCGCTCGACCTCGTCGAGAAACGATTCGGCCGTCCATCCGTGCGTGACGAAGAGGAACTTCATCCGCGCCTTGGCGCGGTTCTGCCGAAGCTCGTCGCTGTCGCGGAAGATGCCGGCCGCGGCGCAGACGACGTCGAGCACCTGGTCGGGCCGAACGAACGCGGGCAGGCGCACCGCCAGGTGCGGCCGTGTCGACAAACCGCCGCCGACGCGCACGTGGAAGCCGACGGCGCCGTCGGCGCGCCGCACGGCCGTCAGGCCAATGTCGTTGATCTCCGGGTACGTGCACCAGTGCGTGCATCCGGTGATCGTGATCTTGAACTTTCGCGGCAGGTTCGCGAAGTCGGGGTGTCCGTTCAGAAACTGGTCGACCTGGAGCGCGATCGCGGAGGCGTCGATGATCTCGTCGTGCTGGACGCCCGCGAGCGGGCAGCCGGTGACCGTTCGGGTGTTGTCGCCGCACGCGCCCTGGCTCGTCCATCCGACGCGCGCGAGCTCGTCCCACACCGTGGGCACGTCCTCGATGCGCAGCCAGTGCAGCTGGAAGTTCTGGCGGTTCGTGATGTCGATCGTTCCGCGAGCGTGGCGATCGGCCAGCTCAGCGATCGTGCGCACCATCTGGGAGGTCAACAGCCCGTTGGGCGTGCGCACGCGCATCATGAAGTACGGTTGCTCCTCGCCGCGCGTGCCACGGCCGTCGCCCTGCGTGTAGAGCCCCCACGCCCGGAACCGCACGTTGAGGTCGTCGGCAGGGATGGCGTGGAAGCCCTCACGCGCGTAGCGCCGGATGTCGTCCATGATCGACCACGGCGCCTTTTCACGCTTGATGCGCTCGACTCGCTGTGCCGCGGTCTCCCGCTCGGCAACGACAGTTTCGGACATGGGACTCGCTTCAGAATTGTGTGGCGACCGACGGCGCCGGCGCGTCGTCGTCGCAGATCTCGTGAATGACGCATGTATGCGCGGCGATCGACGCGCGCACGCGCTCCGCCGAGCGTGTGATCGCCGCGGCGATGCATTCGACCTCGGCATCGCTCAACGGCAGGTCGAGCATTGCCCGCGCGCCGACCACGCCGGCGAGCGTCGCCGCCGCGCGGCTGCCCTCGCCGGCGTCGAGCGAGATCTCCGACACCACGCGACATCGGATCTCCGGCGGCATTTGTACGCCCGCGGTTTCGCACGCCGCGGCGAAGCCGGCGAGGATCGGGTCGGCGGCGTCGGTGTCGGAAATCGATCGCAGAGTGCCGCCTCGTTCGATGCGGCGCGCACGTGCCGCATCGAACGCGAACGAAGCCGCGAGACGGCGCGGGGATGCGCGGACGCCGCTGCCATCAACGAGCGAACCCGGTACGTGCACGAGAGCTGCCCGACTCATCGCTCGATCGGGAGCCGCACGCTGTTTCCCCACTCCGTCCACGAGCCGTCGTAGTTCCGCACCTTCTCATAGCCGAGCAGGTACGTCAGCACGAACCAGGTGTGGCTGGACCGCTCGCCGATCCGGCAGTAGGCGATCACATCCTCGTTCGGCTTCAGGCCCTGCTCCTGCTCGTAGATCGCGCGCAGTTCACTCGCCGACTTGAAGCTCCCGTCGGCGTTCGCGGCCCGCGCCCACGGTACGTTTTTGGCGCCGGGGATGTGGCCGCCGCGCAGAACGCCTTCCTGCGGGTACTCGGGCATGTGCGTCTTTTTGCCGGTGTACTCATCGGGCGACCGAACGTCGATGAGCGGTCGCTTGGCGCCCGCGTGCCGCAGGACCTCGTCGCGGAACGCTCGAATGCGAGCGTCGTTCCGCTCCGGTGCTGCGTAGGAAGACGGCGCGAACCGGCCGGGTTCGGTCACGAACCCGCGGCCTTCCTGCTCCCACTTGGTGCGGCCACCATCGAGGACCTTGGCGTTCTTGAATCCGAAGAGCTGAAATACCCAGAACGCGTAGGTTGCCCACCAGTTGTTCTTGTCCCCGTAGAACACGACAGTCGTCGACTCGTCGATGCCGAGCCGGCGGAGCAGCGCCTGAAACGCGTCGCGCCCCACGTAGTCGCGAGTCACGGGATCGTTCAGGTCCTCGTGCCAATCGACCTTCTGTGCGTTGCGGATGTGCCCGAGATCGAACAGCAGCACGTCTTCGTCGCTCTCGATGATGCGGATGTTCGGATCATCGAGGTGGCCGGCCAGCCAGTTCGTGGTGACGAGCGCTTCCGGATGGGCGTACTGCTTCGAGACAATGGCCGAGTCGGTGGTCTCCGCGATGCTCGTGGTCATG